>JAYSTY010000058.1:0-4212 GCA_043719385.1 Blastocatellia bacterium
ACTTTTTACAGCGACGGCATAGCCTGCTACGGAAAAATTTTCTTTCCCAAAGGGTTTTCTATAACAGACAAAACACCGGGCATTGTAATGGGACAGGGCTGGGCGGGTAATCATTTTTCGATTGAGAAATACGGCGCACGCTTTGCCGAACGTGGCTTAGTCGCAATGGTGATTGATTATCGCGGCTGGGGTTCAAGTGATGGTTTTATCTCGCAGAATACGCCAACAGTTTCATACGGAGATAAAGAACCGGTACGCGATGAAAAACGCTATACCAAAGAAAAAACTGAGACAACCGTCAAGCGAACGCGATTGATTCCGATGAAGCAGGTCGAGGATTACCGCAACGCTATTTCTTACCTCCAGGGCGAACCTGGGGTTGACCCTGAACGCATCGGCATCTGGGGTTCAAGCTTTGCCGGAGGCAATGTCATCGTCACGGCAGCATTGGATTCCCGCGTCAAAGCGATTGCCGCTCAGGTTCCCGCCGTGAGCGGAAAGACCGCGACGCTCGCGCCAGTTCCCTTGCGAGGAAAAGCTTTGGAGGACGCCATCAAACGCGCTCGCACTGGTCAGGGCGGCGAATTTGAGACTGGATTTTCTTATCGCCGGATGGTGGATGTCGAAACCAATCAAATGGTGGCAGAATATCGCCCCTTTCAATATTTGAATCGCATCGGAGATCGCCCTGTGCTTTTTGTCGCGGCTGAAAAAGAAGAACTTTTTCGTAATGCCGATAATTCACAAGCCGCGCTCGAAGTGCTGACTGGCCCAAAAAAACTGGTCATCGTTCCCGGCGTCACACATTTTGAAATGTACATTGACGAAGCCTTTGAAATCAGTTCGAACGCGGCGGCTAACTGGTTCCGCGAACATTTGGGATTGGAATCGAAAAAATAAATTGGACTTTAGAGAGTAATTTTGGCGAGAGAACTTTAGTAGCAGGCAAGAATAGTTGATCCTTTTATTCCGTAGTCGTATTCTGTGCTTACTCGAAGTTTTCACAAGTTAATTAACAATTTTCAGGAACACGCTTCCGACCAAAAAAATGAAAATGAAACTATTCACCAAAATTAGCTTTTTAGTAATCTGCGCATTTGCGTTGAGCTACGGCAATCAGACCACTATCGCCCAAGTTACCAGTGGCAAAGAAGCTCCGCCTGACGGAGCGAAACTTTACGAACAACGTTGCGCGACTTGTCACGATCATCCGGCAGATCGCATCCCGCCAAAATCCGTCCTGCAACGACGGACAGCGGATGAAGTCATCGCCACCATGACAACAGGTTCAATGCGAATGCAGGCGGGCGGATTGAGAGAACTGGAAATCCGCGCACTGGCTGTTTACCTGACGGGTAAGCAACCGCTCCCGACAGTTGATCCGTCATTGCTCGCCAATAGTTGTAAAGCTCCTGCCGCGCCGATCAATTTGAAAGCTCCTCATTGGAGTGGCTGGGGGAATGATTACGACAACACTCATTTTCAACCGAACCCCGGATTCAAGGCTGAAGATGTGCCGCGCCTCAAAGTTAAATGGGCATTCGCGTATTCCGCGACGATGGCTATCGGACAACCAACGGTTTACGGCGACCGCTTATTTGTGACCAGCAATTCCGGTCATATCATCAGCTTGAACGCAAAAACCGGATGTACTTACTGGATCACGAGTATTGGCTCTCCCGTTCGTTCGGCAATCTCAGTTGGAGCCTTACCCGCTGGGCAGAAAGCAAAATTCGCGGCGTACTTCGGTGACGAACGAGGCACTGTTTATGCGGTCAATGCGGAGACTGGCGAAACACTTTGGAAAAATAAATTAGATGAACATCCGGTCGCACGCATCACTGGCTCTCCAGTGCTTTATGGAGATCGGTTGTACGTCCCCGTCTCTTCGGTTGAGGAAGCCATTGCGCGCCCGGATAAATATGAGTGCTGTAAATTTCGTGGCAGCATGGCGGCGGTGGATGCGTATACGGGTAAGCTCATCTGGAAATCATTTACCATCACGGAAGAGTTATTACCTTTTAAAAAGAATTCCGCCGGAACGCAATTGTATGGCCCGGCGGGCGCGGCAATCTGGTCGGCTCCAACGATTGATGCCAAACGTGGAGTGCTCTACGCAGGCACAGGGAATTCTTACACCGATGCGCCAACGAAAGGCAACGATGCGATCATCGCTTTTGATTTGAAAACCGGGCAAATTCGCTGGATTTCGCAGGCTTCGCCGAACGACAATTTCATCATGAATTGTCGTCAGCCCGGTACGGGGAATTGCCCTCAGAATGCGGGACCTGACTTCGATTTTGGCAGCTCGCCGATTTTGCGCAAATTACCAAACGGCAAAGAAATACTTCTGGCTGGCCAAAAATCAGGCCTCCTCTACGGTCTTGATCCCGACAATCAGGGCAAAAAAATCTGGGAGACAAGGCTCAGCGATGGAACAGCGCTGGGCGGCATCGAATGGGGTTTCGCTGCCGATGAAAAGACAGCGTATGTGCCGATTGCTGATCCTTTTGGACAGCCCGAAGTTCGCAAACCTGGTCTCTGGGCGGTGGACATTGCGACGGGCAAAAAGCTGTGGAATACACCTGCTCCGACGGTTCCCTGTTCGTGGGGAACCCAGCGTTGCAGCAATGCGCAATCAGCGGCGGCGAGCCTGATTCCCGGCGTAGTTTTTTCGGGAGCGGCGGACGGTCACTTACGTGGTTATGCCGCGAAAGATGGCAAGATCATTTGGGATTTCGATACGGCGGGACAGCCCTACGAAGCTGTCAACGGCAAACAAGCCAAAGGTGGCACGATTGATGCCGGCGGGGCAACTATCGCTAATGGAATTCTTTATATCAACTCCGGCTACGGCAGAATTTTGGGGATGTCGGGCAATGCGTTGCTCGCCTTCTCGGTGGATGGAAAATAAATGTCCAACAAACTTCAGTTTGTTGCGGCTTCGCACTAAAAAATACAACGACTGAAAGTTCAGCAAACTAAAGTTTACTGGACATCAACGAAGGAGATTTTCTATGTGGATTCGTAAAGCAGTACGAGATAAAAATAAAGGCGTTGATTCACCTGTCCCCACGCAGGTCGTTTCAAATGAGGAATTGATTCCTCGACCACAAACCGCCAGGCAAAAAGAAGTCGAATATTTGATCGGCGAACTCTCAGGTGTCCGCGCCAAAAAATTAGGCATGGAGCGCCGCGATTTTATGCGCTCTTCGATGGGCATGGCGACCTGCTTTCTCGCGTCCAATCTGGCGTATGGGAAAAACTATTGGGAAGTTGATGAAGCCGAGACCTGGGAAGTCGCAGCCTTCGATGAGAAATGGCCGAAAGATGAATATTTCATCATTGATGTCCAGGCGCATTTCACCAACGGACTGGCGCTGAATTTCCGTAACAACGAGTTCATGAAAAACATGGGCTTCAGCCTCAAGAATGACGCGGAATCTTACAGCGTCCGCAGCTTCGTCAAAGAAATGCTGCTGGACAGTGACACTTCTATCGTCGTCATCTCCGGCGTTCCAACCCTGGAAACCAATAAAGATAAAGACGGAAAAGTCCTTGAAGGCAGCGCTCGCAGCAAAGGTATTTTGCCAAGCTGGTTGATGGCGAAAGCGGCGCAACAAATCAACGAAATGGCGGGTGGGACGCAACGCGCACTGAATCAGGGCAACCTCGCGCCCAATCATTACTGGGATAAAGTCGCCAACAAAATTGACAAGGCGGCAACCATCGAACAAATGGAACGTGAGATCAATCAATACAAAATCAAGTCCTGGAAATGGTATTGCCACACTGATCCGGGGCGCACTGGCAACGGTTTTCAGGTGGACGATGATAACGCTGCGTGGTTTATGGAAGAGTCCCGCAAGCGTGGGTTAAAGCTCATCAGCGTCCATAAAGGATATTCCTATCAATCGCGCACTCTCGGTCATCTGGCGAATCCTAAAGACATGGAAAAGGCTGCGCTCAACAACCCGGATTTTAATTTCGTCGTCTATCATTCAGCCATCAAACACGGCAAGAGCGAACAAGGAATGACCGGAGAAAATGACTGGTTGGATAAAGCGCACAACAACTATGATCCAACTACAGGTGATTTTGAATGGCACAAAATCCTGATGGACATCAAAAAGCGCAATCCGAAAATCAATAATCTGTACTGTGAAATCGGCAGCTTCTTCAATACGCTGGCGATTGTTCATCCTGAGTTAT
>JAYSTY010000059.1:0-25664 GCA_043719385.1 Blastocatellia bacterium
TAGCGCAACCAGCCATGGTTGCGAAGCGTGTGGGTTAACCCCTTCGTGCGTGAGCGGTCTCCTCCCGACACAACGCAACCATGGCTGGTTGCGCTACTGCTATTTGCGCTACTTTCAGGTCATCCGGTTTTGAGCATCAAGGCACGCCATAAAACTTCACGCCTCGATTTAGAAGCCGCCAGAATGCCAATCGCTAAAATGATATACACCGCGCTGAAGATATAGCGAATATTCGGGTTGGGGAAAAAGAACTGAGCCACAAATAATGTGAAGAGCAGGATTGCCTCAGTCAAACTCAAACGGAAATCAGACAGCAGCACTGCCGCGAAAAATGACTGGGCTGAAGTGAGTAAAAGCTCTTCTTTCTGGCGTGCATCAAGCTCCAGCGGAAACATGCCACCTTTAGAAATCGCGTAAACCACCGGAATCGCTGCGACCAGAAAAGTCCATTGATTGACCTTCGCGGAAATCAATGCGCCAATGCCGGTGGAGGCTTTGCCTCTCAGCGCAAAAATTAAGGCAATCATCGCTTCGGGTGATTCTGAAGCTAAGGGCGCGAGCCATTGCACTAAAAGAAATTCATCCAGGCCAGAGCCTTTGCCCGCTTTGACCAGGCCTTCGGCGAATGGCTCAGCCGAGAGCCAAATAGCGTAGCCTGCAAAAGCGAACATCAGTAACACCAGGAGACGGCGTGCATTGTCACCCAATTTGGCATCAAGCTCACCCGCGACGCCTTCCAAATCTTCGTGTCCATGCGTTTCTCCCTGGGCGGCACGTGTAGCATAAAACACAAACATTCCAAACAGTACAACCACATCAACAAGGGAAAGACTGCCTTTGATAGGAATAATAAATGAATAGAGAGTGGCGAGTAATAACAGGCTTAATTCCAGGCTCTGCGATTTATCAATGACGATTGCACGCTCACGATATTTGAAGAAAAAAACAAACACTACGAGCGGCCAGCCAAGTCCGATCAACACGCGATTGGCCCCGGTCATATTTGCGATGGCATAAGCTCTGTACTCAGGATTTTTGCCTGCCTCCCAGGCGAAGTGTAAATCAATGGCGTATTCCGGCAACACGCTGATGAGCGCCAAAGCAATCAAGGCCAGGGCGCGAGGAATGTCGCGTTCGGATAATTCTGCGCCCCAGCCTAAAATAAAAGCCGCACCGATAATCGCAATCCCAGCCAGCGTAGAAATGACGACAGGATGCAAATCATGACCGCGCCCGGTTAAGGCGAGAAACATCCAGGGCAGTGGTACAAGGGTGGCGATAATCAGAGAGAAATATTTTTTCATTTGTTTTTCAATGGAGACCCGGCTCGCGGTACAGTACCCGGAGCCGTAGCGACGGGGTACATTTTTCAATCCTGAGATTATGCCTCAAAAGGTGGGAGAAGGTGAAATGCAGCGGTCTGAAGAAAAAAAAGAGCAGTCACGTGACTGCTCTTAAACTGAAAGGAGGTTGATGCGAAAACCAGGAGAAGATGAGAGAGACAATGCAGTTCCACATTTGCAGGTGACTCACTTATCAACAACCCAATAAACTCTGCTCAATCCTTTGCTAATTTCGTACCAGACAGATTCTGGCGCTGATTTGAAGCAGCCTGCACAGTCCCGCAGTAATTTCGGTCAATCAGAACGAACCAACAAGCATTAATGCAACGATAATCGTCAGTTAACCGTAACTAATTTTGTCAGAAATACAGGAAGAGATTGAAGGGGAAGAAAGTATAAGTTGAGATGTCTTCAGGTAAAATTAAGTATTGCCAGCCGGATCACAAAACTCAGATGGTTGCGACCTCGGCATCAGCTTTGTAATAAAGGATTCTACCGCAATTTTCACATTCGATAATTTTTTCGCCCCGCCGTAATTCGTTGAAAACCTGGGGGCGGATTGTCATGCGGCAGGCGGTGCAGGAATAATTGCGAGCGAGTGATAATGCCAGGCCTGATTTCAGGCGGGCGACGCGCTCATAGGTTGCGCGGGTTGGCGGGGAGAGTTGCGCCAACAGTTGCAGCCGCTCTGCGTGCATGGTTGCAAGTTTTTCCTGATCAGCTTTTACGGCTTTGTTGATGACCTTAATTTGCTTATCTACTACCGCGCGGCTGGCTTCGATTTCGGGGGAGCGTTCATTGACCTGCACTTCAAGTTTTTCGACTTTCTCCATCATTTTCAGCAATTCTGTTTCCAGCGTGCTGATGACTTTTCTGGTGGCATCAATTTCGCGGACAGCCGTTGTATACTCTCGTTCGTTCGTCGCTTTCATTAAATCGGCTTTGAACTTTTCGTGCTTAGCGTTTTCGGCGGCAACTTCAGTTTCCAGCCGCAATCGCTCAGCCGTCGAAGTTTCAAATTCGGTTTTGAGGGCGAGGAATTCTTTGGCAGAGACAGCAAAATTCTGCTCAATTTCTGCCTGACGACCGGGCAGCGCGGAAATTTCTACGTTGCAACGTTTGATTTCTACGTCGGTTTCCTGTAATGCAATCAACTGGCTCAATTCAGCGATCAAGGGCGTTCTCCTGTGTTGGTGGCGAAGTCGTGGGTTAGCCTGTTCATTCTAAATAATCACATACAGCGTAAACTTTGTCCATTGGCAGGCGACTGTTCAATCATTAGAGCTATACTGAGAGCAAATAAATTATGAGTAAATATCCAATTTCAGCACAACTTTTTGAGCGTGCAAAACAAGTAATTCCCGGCGGCGTCAACAGCCCTGTCCGCGCTTTTCGTGGCGTCGGTGGCACGCCGCTCTTTATTAAATCAGCACAGGGCTGTTTTTTGTACGACGCTGATGGTCGCGCCTACATTGATTATGTTGGCAGTTGGGGGCCGATGATTTTAGGTCATGCGCAACCGGAAATAATCGCGGCAATTCAGGACGCCGCTACACGCGGGACAAGTTATGGCGCCCCAACTGAACTCGAAATTGAGTTAGCCGATGAAGTCATTGATGCTTACCCTTCAATTGAAAAAATAAGGATGACCTCCAGCGGAACCGAAGCCACGATGTCCGCCCTCCGTGTCGCTCGCGGTTATACGGGCAGAAAAAAAATCGTCAAATTTGAGGGCTGTTACCACGGCCACGGCGACAGTTTGCTCGTCAAAGCCGGATCAGGTGTAGCGACGCTCGGACTCCCCGATTCGCCCGGCGTGCTACCCGAAGTCGCTGCCAATACTCTCACCGTTGCCTTCAATGACGCAACTGCGCTGGCAAATGTTTTTGCCGAAGTTGGAACAGAAATCGCCGCTGTGATCATCGAACCCGTCGTTGGTAATATGGGCTGTGTGCCACCGCACGAAGGTTATTTACAGGCTGTGCGTGACATCACGGCGCAATATGGAGCAGTGCTGATTTTTGATGAAGTGATGACAGGCTTTCGCGTCGCACGTGGTGGAGCGCAGGAACTTTACGGCATCAATCCTGATATGACCTGTCTGGGGAAAATTATTGGCGGAGGTTTGCCGGTGGGAGCTTTCGGCGGCAAACACGAAATTATGGATTGTGTAGCTCCGGTTGGCCCCGTGTATCAGGCTGGAACGTTATCGGGCAATCCCTTAGCCGTGACCGCCGGGCTGACGCAATTACGATTGCTAAAAAATAAAGAAGTGTACGAACATCTGGAACGCGTCACAAAAAAACTGGTAGATGGCTTGGGAGCCGCCGCCGCCGCCGCCGGAATCAAAACTGTCAGCAATCGCGTCGGTTCGATGTGTACAATGTTTTTTACAGACGAGCCTGTGACCGATTGGACTTCAGCCACGAAAAGTGACCGCGAGGCTTTTGGCAAATTTTTCCACGCGATGCTGGATGAAGGCGTGTATCTCGCTCCGTCACAATTTGAAGCGGCATTTGTTTCGTATGCGCACAGTGATGAAATTATTGAGCGGACGATAGAAGCGGCGCAGAGGGCGTTTGCGAAGATGTGAAATCAGGTTATGCGATGACGTAGATTCGACCTTCTTTAAAATCAAATTGAAGCCGATGGTTTGCTAAAGCATTCACGCCGAGAATCAGTTCTATATTAAGTCCTAATGGTTTGAGGCTTCTGACTACGGCTTCGCATGGGGAGAGTTCAAGTTGAGCTAATCCAATGGCAGGAAGGGTAACTACTGGGAGTAGTTCCTTTTGCCCACTGACTCCAACGATTGTCTGGAAGCGTTTTCTTGGTAATCCCAGAAGAAGTGAAAGGTCAGGCGCTACAAAACTGTAAAGCGCTCCTGTATCAATCAATGCAAGGTAGCGCTCATTATCTATTCGGATTGGCACTGTGGGTACATTTCCGCGTTTGAATTCAAGCCAGTTTCTTGCCATTAAAATTTAGTCCACACTGCTGATTGCTCGCCGGCAGAAACACCACGTGTCGTCAAATTAACAATTTGTTTTGCCTTGAGAGATTTTTTTAGTTCAATGAATTCTGCCGGGTCTTGTGCTAACGCAAGAAGCTTACCCTCATAAATTTGCCATAAATCTTCGCGTGCAACTTCGATTAGCAGCCAGGTCTCTGGATACATTTCTTCTAACTCGACGATGGGTTTGATTTCGTTTGATCTTACTATTTGCAGCGAAGAATTTTCACTCACGACTGTTTCCATGCTTCTACCTCCTGACAAAAAACACCCACATAGTTTGAACTATATGGGTGTAATTGGCAAACCAGTTGCTGCGAGCTTTCAAGCACCGCAGGCGGCGTTATTTACCGCTGTTGGCGATTACATATTCCAGTACATAACGGCGTAATTTGTCTCGGTTTTGATTACGATAAGCTGGATAATCTCGTGCAATTCCTTCATCGGTTCGTACCAGCAAAATGTACGACTCCAATAAACCTGCGTCGTTGAGTTTTTTCAACATCGCAAGCGAAGGGTTCAGATTTTTGGTTTTCTTATCATCAACGGCTAACGTCAGAACACTGCGGATCGCCTCGGCTTCTTCTGCCAAACTATGGCGATACGTTTTTTCATTCGGAAACGCTTTGGCGAATTTTTCTTTGTGCCAGCCAGTGCGTGCCGCTCCGTATGCAATCCAGGCAAATGAGCCGTCCTGTGCGCCATTTAAAAGCGCGTCCACACCCAGATCAACTTTGACATTTCCTTTCTCATCGAAGGACACATTCGTCGGAATTTCAATCTTCGGATGTGCCAATTGTGTCTTTGTCGCCTGGCCCCATTGCACAAGGCCTGTAGTCGCAAAACGATTGATTGAATGGATCACTGATAAATGCTTCGATATAGCGATCACGGGCGGCTTCGGTTTTACCCTGTTTCATCAATGGTGTAGCCGAATAGCGATACGCCGTTTCTCGATTGGGATCAATCACAATCGCTTTTTGATACCAAGGTTCAGCCTGCGCGAAATCGCCTTTTTGCGTGTAAACATCGCCGGAAAAGAGCGCTGCTTCGTACAATTTGGGATCAAGTTGCAAAGCTTTCTGATAGTTCTTAAGAGCCTCGGCATGTTTGCCCTGAGAAAAAAATGCTTCGGCCTCAACCATTAAATTATTCGCGTCGTCGTTTTGTGAAAATGAATTTCCGCCCGACCCATCAGCCGGAATACTTTCAATCAGTGCATCAACGACAGGCTCTTTGACGCCTAACTCTTTTGCCTTGATAAAAGCACTGCGTCCGCGAATGCGTAACGCTTTTCGCTGTGCGCTATCTTTTGTGTTGTTGCCTTGTCCCAATAAAGCAAAGCCAAGATAAAACTGCATTTCGGCATTGGCTGGCTCTGCCGCGACAATTTTTTCCAGGATTGGTAACGCTTCAGTAAATCGTTGTTGCTTGATGAGCGTTTCAACTTTTGGTTTCAGCGCTTCGATGCTTTCACCGGATTGCGCATAGAGGGAGCGAGGATCGCTAATTATCATTAGCCCAAATCCCCAAAAAATAGTAAACGCCGCTATTCTGAGTGAGTTTGAATACACTATATCTCTCCTTATCTTGCTGCTTTGACCTGGGGCTGATTTATCGGTAACGGGGTAGTGCGCCTTTTATTGAAGGCTCAGAAACGCAGGCATCTTAGCAGGGGAGATTTGTGCAAGGCAATGAGAATTTTGGGCTGACGGCAAAAGAAAAACACCCGTACAACTCATTAGCCATACGGGTGTTGCGAAAATTAGTTTACCTGAAATCACCGCGACAACAGCGTTCCAACATACCGCAGCAAATCGTTCGCGCTTTCGGATGTATAGCCGTGATCTTTCACGAGCCGATCTACGACATCATTGATGCGGCGCAATTGATCGTTGTCGGGTGTTTTCGCCGAAGTCGTAATTTTCACTACGTCTTTCAGGTCAGCGAAGATTTTCTTCTCAATCGCTTCTTTCAGGCGTTCGTGCGAATTGTATTCAAACGCTTTGCCTTTGCGCGAATACGAAGAAATACGAATCAGGATTTCCTGGCGGAACGTGTTCTTCGCATTTTCGGAAATGCCAATTTGTTCTTCGATGGAACGCATCAGGCGCTCATCCGGCTCCAGCGCTTCTTCTGTAATCGGGTCTTTGAGTCGTTCTTTGTTGCAATAGGCTTCGACATTGTCGAGGTACGAATTGCACATGTTTTTCGCCATTTCCTCGAATGAATAAACGAAGGCGCGTTGTACTTCGAGCTTGGCAATTTCGTCGTATTCGCGGCGTGCCAATGAAATCAAATTCATATAACGCTCGCGCTGTTCGGCAGAAATTCCGGTGTGTTGCTCGAAGCCGTCTTTAATTGTTCTGAGTGCATCAATCGGAGTGATGCACGTCACGCCGTCTTTGATAAGGGCATTCGATAACCGATTGATAATATAGCGTGGCGAAATCCCGTCCATGCCTTCGCGGACGGTGTCCGCCTTGAGTTCTTTCACATCGCGTGATTTGAATCCTTCTACATCTTCACCATCGTAGAGCTTCATTTTTTTGACAAGGTCTACGCTGGCTTTTTTCGGCTCTTCCAGCCGCGTCATCACCGCAAACATGGCCGCGACTCTGAGCGTGTGCGGAGCGATGTGAATGTTGCGGAGGATTTCGCTTTGTTGCAGCAATTTCTGGTAAATCTTTTGTTCCTGCGAGACCTTCAGGTTGTACGGAACCTTGATCATAATGATGCGGTCTTGCAGCGCTTCAGATTTACGATTGCCCACGAATGCGGTGTATTCGTTTTCGTTGGTATGCGACAAAATTACTTCGTCCGCATAAATCATGGCGAAGCGGCCTGTCTTGATATTTTGTTCCTGTGACAGCGTTAACAAAGAGTACAAAAACTTCTCGTCAGATTTCAGAATTTCGATAAATTCCATCACGCCGCGATTGGCAATATTGAGTTCGCCATCGAAGCGATAAGCACGCGGATCAGATTCGCTGCCAATTTCGCCAATCGTCGAAAGGTCAATCGAACCAGTCAGTTCGGTAATGTCCTGTGATTTTGGGTCGGACGGAGCGAATGTACCAATGCCGACGCGGTCTTTTTCTGAAAAGACGATGCGTTCAATCGGCATGTCTTCGTGCCTGCCACCGTGATTATGTTCGAGGTTATAACGACACTGCGGGCAAAGCTCCCCCTCAATATAAATGCCGTAATGTTTTTCAATATCAGGCCGCAGTTCAGCGGGAATTAGATGCAATGGCTCCTCGTGCATGGGGCAGCCTTTGATCGAATAAACTGCGCCGGCGGGCGAATATGTCCATTTTTCTAGTCCGCGCTTTAGCATTGTTACAATGGTAGATTTACCACCGCCGACCGGCCCCATCAGCAACAAAATACGCTTGCGCACTTCGAGCCGTTGCGCGGCAGATTTGAAGTAATCAGCGATCTGATCAATCGCTTCGTCAATGCCGTAAAGCTCTTCGCTGAAAAAGTTGTAGCGGGAAATTTCGTCCAGGGAACCTTCGTTGACCTTTTCGGCTCCGGCGGCGAGGATCATGTCACAGACACGGGCATGAGAAAGTTGTGCGATGCGAGGATTTTGCGAGACCAGCTCGAAGTATTCCTGAAAGGTTCCATCCCACTTCAGTTCTTCGCGTTCGCGGCGATAAGCGCCCAGCAGGTCGCTAAGATTAAGGCTTTTTTTACTGTCTTCCATAATTTGTTACACCTCCCTGCCGCTTCCTTCACGATCCTGTTATTACGTGCGCAGATTCGGCAGCTTTTTTAACTGATGGCATCTTTTCTGCCCCCGGCAAATATGCTGGCAAAAGGAGAAGATGCACGCCGTCGGAAGGCGAACTCCAACGACTTAATTTACAAGACGGTCATATTTTTCAGGGCACCTTTCATCCGTTGTGTGGTTTGAATGTTCAGGGGGCTATCAAGCAAAACATCCACCCTCAGTATAGCACAGCACTGGAACTGACAATCAATTAGAAAATCAACGGTGTGAGTGGTTGCTTCGGGCAGAAAAAGCGATAGCGCGCATAGCACGTGATTTCGTTTTTTTGTGGCACGGAGAAAAAGATTTTTAAGGCGATGGCGTTGGCTGATGACAGAAAGGACAGCAGCAGCCGTAACCACTGCTGTCATAATCGTGGAGAGAAATTATTGTTTACGTCTGCGCGCTTTTAATCCCAGCGCCGCCAGTCCGCTTCCTAACAACAACAGTGTGGCAGGTTCGGGTACGGGCGCTGGCGGTACATCTATCGTGACCGTTCCTCCCGTACCAGCAATGCTAATGCTAGTGAATAAGCCACCGAAGTTGTAGGAAAATGTGGCTAGTCCACCCGTTAAGCTAAAACTGAGTGATTGACCTGTCGTTGAACTAATCGTCCCCCCTAGCGTTGCTGGCGCAGTTGTTGTTCCTGCGCTGGGAGGCGGAAGTGGGGGCGTTGAGTTGACCAAAAAATTGATCGTTCCATTTAATGGATCAATTCCTGATCTAACAGAAATTGCTGAGGTTGCAGTCGTATAGGGAAACCCTATCACCGTGGCTTTTTCATTGGTGCGAGTTATTCCGCCTGCCAGGTTATTAAAGTAACTGATTGCTATTGTTTTCCCGTTAGAGTCGACGGCATTGATCGTCAGGGAAGTGGAATCTGAGCCAGAAAATGAACCATAGCTCCACGATGTGACGTTGAGCGTGATTGAATCCGCCTTTGCTGTGACAACAAACGCCAGCAGCAATAGAACGGGGCCTAATAGTTTTCTGAGTTGCATATACTGATCTCCTTTACGAAAAGTAGTTATTGGTTGTGAGAAAAATTAAAGCTTCCTTCTGCGTGCTCGCATTCCCAGCGCAGCCAGTCCACTTCCTAACAGGAGCATCGTGGCTGGTTCAGGGACGGGAGCCGTGCCAGCGGGGACACCACGTTGCCAATTGCCGTTCGCATCTTGATACATATACTGAACGAAGAAGCCTGCGGCAGAGATTCCATTTGGGAAAAACGCGGTTGAAAAGGTTAGTGAGACGGTTCCTGTGACACCAGCTAGCACAGTTTGCTTACCCGCATTATTCAGGTCAGTCTGCGAATTAAATTGTGGCAAGCTAAATCCTGCCGGACTTGAGAATGAAAAATCATTCCCACTTGTATCAATTGGACCTGCCCAGATAAGCGAAGGATCACTGAACGTGATGCTCTTTTGAGTGACAGGAGTACATATTCCACAAGTAAAAGAAACGCCAAGAATCCCGACTTTGAGGGATGGGTCTGTGAGGTTGGTAAATGTAAAGCCGATAGTTTTTCCATCGGCACTTGAAGTGGTGGTTATCTGCGTCTTTACCGCCGGATTGGTGGAATTGACGAGAGTAACTGAATCAGCCAACGCCAGTGAACTAAAAATCACCAGGCTCAGCATTGTTAACAAAAGATACGATATTTTCGGGGTTTTCATACAACTGTCTCCTTAACGAAAAGTAGTTATTGGGTACATCTTCACCTTCGATTCTGACCGTGAGGATGATTCAGGTTTGAATGATGATTAGAATTTGGAAATCTGCCGGATGAGTCCTTTATATGCCGAACAGGAAGAATAGTCTATAAAAATTATTTACCTAAGCCATCAATCAGCAATAAAGACAGGCGTGACATTAACAACTGTGCGGGATTATCTACGCTCCAATCAATCGTCGGCATGTCGTCGCAGGTGATTGCCATGGCGATGCGTCCGCGTTTGGTATACAAAATTCCGATGTCAGAACGGAGCGCATCCAACGCGCCGGGCTTCGTTGCGACTTCCGCCTCTTTCACCTTGCGCGCGATGCCGTCGTGATATTGCTGGCGTTTGAGGATGCCAATCATTTCTTTACATACTTCCGGCGAAACGATTTCGCCGCGTTCAATTTTTTCAAGCAGTTCCACCATTTCGTGCGGTGTGCTGACGCCGATGCCGTAGCGGCTGGGGCTGCCGTCGGGCTTTTTGTTCCAAGCGGAATAAAATAATTTGCTTTCGCCGCCACCATTAATTTTGCGCAAACTGCGTGTGACCTTGAAGCCAAACAATTCCAGTTTATCGTTTACCGCGTCAGTTGTGATGTGATCCAGCACCAAATTTGTCGCGGTGTTATCGCTGAGCATAATCATCAAATGCACCGCATCGCGCAGCGTCAAGCGCAAGCCATCACCAAATTCCGGCAAAATTCCCGCGCCGCCAATTTTCTTTTCTTTGGTCAGCACGAGTTCATCGCTCCACTTAAACTGTCCTTCCGCCACGAAGGTAAACGTCGCTGCCATAATTGGCACTTTGATTGTACTGGCAGTGCGCACCCAATCGTTTTCGTTCACGCCATACGACGCACCTGTATCGAGATTTTTTGCAAATAACGCGACTTTGCCTTTGAAATTTTTGATCTCTTTGCGAACTTTTTTGTCGAGCGATTTATTAACTTGCGCCGTTTGTGCTGAGGCTCCCAGCGACAGTAAAAATAGTAATAAAATCAGGGTGCGGAAATGAATCGAAGTTTTCATAGTCCGAATTTCTCCATCAATTTCATCAGCACAGCTTCGACTTCTGTCTGAATGGTTGGATTGGCGTAACCAATCCACGAAATGTCGGCGGTGGTGTTCATCGGAAAATCAATTTTGCCGCCGCGTCCGTTGGTGACAATGACACCCGCTTCTTCCGCAATCAATGCCGTGCATAAATCATAAGGGTGACAAGAATGACCTGTCGGCTTGCCTTCGCGTTCGAGCTTTTCATAAAGCACCGAACGAATGTCCGCGATCATCCGATCATGCCCCATCATCAATTCATAAAGCTGGCCGCCCGTGGACAAATATTGATCGTTGAAAAGCGCTGTCTTATTTGTCGCCAAATCGCCAAACAATTCCCGCGCGAGATTTTCCTCAATACTCGCCAGCACATCTTTACCAATCGGGAAAAAGCTGGCGAGCATTGCAAACCCACCGCGAATGCTGGCGGCGCGAGAAGGTTTGGGACGAAAGCCCACGCGTGTGCCGGATTTTAAATCTACGGTTTCGCCGAACGCGCCCTGCCCGCGCATCGCCCAGAGCGTATCCGCTACGGCGGCGCGTGTTGTCGGCAATTCGACTTGCACTGCTAATTCAATGTCTGCCAACGTAGTCGCTTCGCCACGATTTTCCGCCACGCCAATCAAAATCCACGCGCTCCGTTTGTTGTACATAATCGGGCGCGTGCCATCAATCGGGTCAATAATGATGCGCAATTCGCATTCGTCGAGCGGCTTGTCGGCAGGGAACGCGAGCGGCTGTTCATCGTTCACGCCTTCGCAAACAAGGGCGAATGAAATCAGCGGCTCTAACTCTTCGCGCAGGGCAGGCAACAAGACCTCTTCAACCGAGCGATCAATTTCATAAATCGTGTCGGCGGCAGAATGAAATGCCACGGCGGATAAGTCTTCGGCGGATTGTTTGCACAACTCGGTTAAGACATGCACCTGGACACGTTCACCTACGCGAATCAGACGGGATTGAATTTCGTGGTAATTTTTCATGCTGCCAGGTAATTTACCTGAGATCAGGTTGCTGTCAACTGAGGGTGCTTGCGGATGCGCGATAGGTGTGGTAAGTAATTACTTACTTACAAGAGGTTTGAGAGAACTTATGCCGAAACCGTTACGAATTTTACTGGTCCTGCTTGTGCTGGGTAGTGTGGGGTATTTCGTTTGGAACAAATATTTCCGCGTCAAAATTGATCCCAACAAAATCGAAGTCGCCGGGCGCATCGAAGGGGATGACTCGACGATTGCTTCCAAAGTTCCTGGACGCATCAAAGAAATCAAAGTCCGCGAAGGCGATAAAATTAACGCTGGTGACGTGATTGCTTTGCTTGACGATGATCAGATTCGGGCGCGTGAACAACAGGCAAAATTTGCCGTTGAGCAGGCGCAGTCTCGCATGCAACGTGCGCAACAACAGATCGCAATTTTCAACGAACAGATCAAAGGCAGTCAGCTTGGCGAACAACAATCAAAAGTTGATGCCGAAGGTCGTGTGCGTCAGGCGGAAGCGCAGGTTGCATCTGCCGAAGCTGCGCTCGCACAGGCGGAGGCTTCTTACAAATTCGCCAAATGGGACGAAGAGAAATACATTTCGCTCAGAGCCACAGGCGATGTCCCTGAACGCCAGATGGAACAGGCGAAGACTACCGTTGCGGCGCAATCCGAAGTGGTCAGAGCCGCGAAAAAACAGGTTGATGCGGCGCGTGGCGGATTGAACGCGGCGCAGGCGATGCTGAAAAATCCCGTCATTCGGGCTTCGCAAACTTCAACGATTCGCCAGCAAATTCTTCAGGTAAATTCTGACATCGAAGGTGCGCAGGCGGATGTCGCACGCGCCAAAGCGCAGCTTGAAGAAGCGCAGGCGAATCGCAAAGATTTACAAATTGTCGCGCCGTTCGATGGCACAGTCCAAACCCGCGCCGTCGAACCCGGCGAAGTGGTCGGAGCGGGAACTGCGATTATCACATTGATTGATTTAGGTTCTTTGTATTTGCGCGGCTTCATCCCCGATTTGAAAATCGGCAATGTGAAAGTTGGACAGAAAGCAAAAGTCTGGATTGATTCATCAGAGCCGGGAACGAAAAAGAGGATTGAATTAGAAGCCGAAGTCATTCGCATTGATCCGCAAGCTTCATTTACGCCTGAAAATACTTACTTTCGTGATGATCGTGTGAAGCAGGTTTTCGGTGTAAAACTCAAGCTGAAAGGCAACCTGAGCAGTGCGAAACCGGGAATGCCTGCGGACGGCGAAGTGATGGTCAATTAAGTTTCGAGTTTCGTGTTTTGTGTTTCGAGGAAAAAGGGTTTCGAGTTTCGTGTTTTGGGTTTTGAGGATCAAGAAATAACTGTCTTCATTGAAATGAAAAATTCGAGTATTAAAAAAGAAATGCAAAACCAGATCCTCGAAACGCGAAACCCGAAACGCGAAACATTATTTGCAATACAAATTCGTGACCTCAAAAAATCCTACGGCGCAGTCGAAGCCGTGAAAGGCATTAATCTCGACATTAATGCCGGGGAAATTTTCGGCTTGATCGGGCCAGATGGAGCGGGGAAAACTTCGACGTTTCAAATTCTTGGCGGTGTCATGAAAGCTACGGCTGGAACTGCTGACATGTTCGGAGTCAATGCGCGTGAGGCGCGGCATTTTGTTGGCTACCTCACACAAGCCTTCAGCCTTTATCAAGACCTCAGTGTCAAAGAAAACATTGAATACATTGGTGAATTACGCTTGGTTGATCGTGAACATATTCGGGAGCGTGGGAATCGTTATTTGAAACTTTTCGATATGGATCGTTTCACGGATCGTCTGGCGGGACGTTTGAGCGGCGGGATGAAACAAAAACTTGCGCTGACATGCGCGTTGATTGCGGAGCCAAAAATTTTATTGCTGGACGAACCTACGACGGGAGTTGATCCTGTTTCCCGCCGCGAATTCTGGGACGCGCTGGCAAATCTGGCCGCCGATGGAATGACGATAGTTGTCGCTACGCCGTACCTTGACGAAGCCGAACGCTGCAATCGTGTAGCGTTGATGTTCGATGGCGAAATTCAGCAAATCGGAACTCCGGCGGAACTAAAAACAAATCTCGGTTTACAGCGGCTGGAAGTGAGAGCCGCAGATTTGCGCCGCGCTGATGATGTGCTGAGCCACGTCGAAGAAATCCACGATATTCAACGCTTCGGAGATCGTTTGGATGTGATGGTGAGTGACGTAAAAATCGGCGAACAGCAGACCCGCGAAGCGTTGGGAAAAGCAGAAATTCCTATCATCGAAATTCGCAGTGGTTTGCCGACACTGGAAAATACTTTTGTTTCGGTGCTGCGAAATTTGCACCCGGAAAAACCAATTCCGCCGTTTCCGGTTCATCGGGAATTTCGTGAACGAAAGCCCGGAGCCATCGCTATTGGCGCAAAAAATCTCAACAAAAAATTTGGCGATTTTCACGCGGTCATAAACATCAACCTTGAAATCAAGTACGGTGAAATTTACGGCTTGCTTGGCGCGAACGGCGCAGGCAAAACGACGACGATAAAAATGCTGTGCGGGTTGATCGAAGCGACGAACGGTGACATGACTTTGGCGGATGAGCAGGGCGGTTTTCGCTCAAGTTTAGTGCGACAACGCATCGGGTACATGTCGCAGAAATTCTCGCTGTACGATGACATTACAATTGGCGAAAACCTGGATTTTTTCGCGGGCGTTTACGGCATTCCGCGTCAGGATCGGGAAGAAAAAAAACGCTGGGTGCTGAACTTCGCGGGACTTGAAGACAAAGAAAATGAAATGGTCGGAAGCTTGCCGGGAGGCTGGAAACAACGTGTCGCTTTCGGCGCAGCGATCATGCACGAACCAAGCGTTTTGTTTCTTGACGAACCGACATCCGGCGTAGACCCGATTGCGCGGCGTCAATTCTGGAAGATGATTAATTCGCTCGCAGATCGTGGCGTAGCGGTGCTGGTGACTACGCATTATCTGGAAGAAGCGGAGCAGTGCAATCGCCTGGGATTAATGGTAGCGGGTGAATTAGTTGCCGAAGGAACGCCGACTGGAATCAAAGCCGAGCAGGGCGGACATCTGATTGAGCTGTATCCCAGCGAACCGCAGAAGGCTGCGAATTTGCTGAAAACGAAAATGGATCGCTGGCGCGTTTCGCAATTCGGAGACCGTCTGCACGTTATCGTTGACGAAGAAACGCAGGTCGGAATTGCGAATATTACAAAAGAATTGAAGCAGGGAAATATTCAGGTATTGCACGCAAATGAAGAGACTTATTCGCTGGAAGATGTGTTTATCGTCGTCGTCGAAAAAGCACGAGCGCGAGGAAAATATGTTGGAGACTGAATTTTATGCTGCCGCGTAATCGGTATATTGCCGGACGCTGGGATGCTGGAAACCAAGCACAATATCGGTTTTAGGAATGCCTGCTTCTTCCAAGTCGTCGGCAATCGGAAGATCGGTATTATTTTCCTGAATCCAGATTTTGCCGTTGATGATTTCAAGGTGAATGATCGCGTGATGAATACGATGATTTTTCTCCCAGCCGATGCGTAAAAACATATAGCTATCAGATTTGCGATCAAACAAAGTGCGATATTCGCAGGTATCTGAAGAATGAGGATAACCAGAAATTTTGGTAAGCAGCGTTTCGATGATTTCACGATAATTATTTAAGGTATCCATTTTATTATCTCCTGTTTGGATGGATCATACACGATCAGTTTGAGATGAAAGTTGACACGTAACGCTTCGACCGCCGGATTAGAAAAAAGATTGTTGTAGGCAATTTCAGGTATTGCCAGCCAAAGCTCACGATCAGGTTCAGAGCTTTGCAGCGTGAAGTCGTACATTAAGAATTGACCCAATGCGTCTTGCAAGTCAGCAATGTTGGATTGACTCAAAAAACTTTTGACTTCAACGGCAATTTTTTTGGTTCCTTTATATGCTGCAATTAGTTTTTCTGCTCCAAGATCAACTTATAAATTAGTTGATCCAAACGGAAGCAGCAGCGGATCCTGGGTAATTGTCCAGCCCTCACTGACAAGAGCGTTTTTGACGTGGGGATGGAATTTATCTCTGGCTGACATCTTGATTTTGCTCCTGACCGAAAATATTTTACGCGCAAGCGTTGCTTAACTCAAAATCTATGCGAAGAATCATTGCCCAAGCTAAAAAAGAACTCCGACAAATTTCGCGTGACAAGCTGGCGCTGGCGCTCGCTTTCGTTTTACCTGCATTTTTGCTCGTCCTCCTCGGCTCGGCGATTTCGTTGACAGTATCGAATCTGCCAATCGTCGTGCAGGATTTGGATGCGACTTCACTGTCGCGCAAATATGCGGGGGCGTTTCGGACTTCGCTGACTTTTCATGTCGTTGAATTATTGCCTTCGGAACAGCCTGAAACGGCTTTGCTCAACAATCGGGCGCGGGCGGCGATCATTATTCCTGAACATTTTGAACGTGATGTTTTGCGCGGACAAAATACTGAAGTGCAAATTTTGGTAGATGCGACGGAACCCAATACAGCAAATTTAATGCGTGGAAGTTTGGCTGCGCTGACGCAGATTTTCATCCGCGCCAACGTCCCGGCAGCGGCAAAAATTCAACCTGCCATCAAAGCCGTCTCGCGTCTATGGTTCAATCCCGGACGCGAGGCGAAAAAGTTTTTTGGGCCGGGCATTTTTGTGCTGGGCTTGTCGTTGTTTCCGCCGTTGCTGGCTACATTGGCGATGGCGCGTGAGTGGGAGCAGAAAACAATTTTGCAGGTTTATGTTTCCAGCATTTCCGCACACGAATATCTGCTGGGCAAAATCATCGCCTTCACGATCATCGGCATCATTGAATGGATGATCGGTCTGGTAGTGTTGTTCGGAATCTTTGATCTGCGTATTGTCGCCGATCCTTCGCCGTTTATTGTTGGCAGCTTTTTGTTTATGACCTGTGTCGTCGCCTTCGGCATAATGGTTGGCGCAGGTGTTTCCAATCCGGCAGTAGCGATTCAGATTTTGGCGATTGGCGGATTCATCATGGCGTTTTTGCTGTCAGGTCTGATCTTCCCGATTGAGACAATCCCCAGATTTTTGCAGCCAATTTCGAATATTGCGCAAGCCCGATATTTTGTCGTCATTGTCCGCGATGCGTTAATTCGCGGCGGCGGTTGGCCTGCGGTCTGGTGGGCAGTGCTGGCTATCGGAGTGATTGCGGCAGTGTTTTATTTACTGGCGTGGAAAAAAATGCGTTTTATGCAACTTGCTGACTGAAAGGTGGTCGGTGGGCAGTGATCGGTGGTCGGTGGTCGGACTTCTGGATTACTACTACAGTAAAATTAAAAATGGTGAGGTTATTTACTATGAAGGTGAAGAGCTATCGGGATTTGGAGACGTGGCAGCAGGCGATGGCTTTGGTAATGGAAGTTTATCGTGTGACGAAAATATTTCCTAAAGAAGAGCTGTTTGGACTAACCAGTCAATTGCGCAGGGCAACGGTTTCGATTCCATCAAATATCGCCGAAGGGCAGGGAAGAACCTCAACGAAAGAATTTCTCCATCATCTGGCAATTGCGTATGGCTCACTTTGTGAAGCTGAAACGCAACTGTTAATTGGAAGGCAACTTGAATATATGAACCAACAGGACTACGGCAATATCACTGAATTAACCGCCCGCGTTGGTCGCCTAATAAATGGCCTTTCCAATTCACTACAAAATAAACTTTGAGAAAACTGATAACTTGCAAAAGGAAAACCGACCCCCGCCCACCGGACACCGACCACCTTTATGAATAGAATTCTTAACTCCCGTCTCCTGACGCTCATCATCAAAGAGCTTAACCAGATTAAGCGAAGCAAACAATTCATCATTTCGCTGATTTTTCCGCCGACAATTCAGGTGATTATTTTTGGTTTTGCGCTTGATCCGGCGATGACGAATATGAAGCTCGGCGTCGTAGACGAATCCCGCTCCGTTGAATCCCGCGAACTTGTTTCGGCTTTCACTGCTAACCAGGTATTTGCGTTGCAGGGGTATTTCGCTTCGACTGATGAATTGGGCAAAGCTCTGACCGAAGGAAAACTTGACGCTGCGATTGTGATTCCTTACAAATTTGCTGAACAGCGAACACGTAAAGAGACTGCCGAAATTCAAATGATTTTCAATGGCGTCAATACGAATACGGGAACGATTGCACAAGGTTACGCTTCTCGTATTGTGGCGGAGTTGAATCAAAAAATTGCGGGACAACTGCGTGTGAATCACTCTGAAGACGCCTTCCCGATTACACCGCGTGTCGCGTTGCTTTACAATCCCGGTTTGATTAGCTCCTGGTTTATCGTCACGGGGACGTTCGGAGTTTTATTAATTCTCAACAGTTCTTTAGTCGCCGCCGCTGCTTTGACGAAAGAAAAACAGATGGGAACTGTCGAGCAATTATTGATGACTCCGGCGGGAACGTCGGAAATTATCATCGCCAAAATTACCCCACTATTTACGTTGTTGATGGGAACAGTTTGTATTGTGATGCTGGTGATAACGCAGGTTTTTAATGTGCCGGTACGCGGAAGTTTGAGCCTGATTTTTCTGGCGGCGGCGTTATGTGTGATGTGTGGAATCGGGATTGGAACGTTTGTTGCGACGTTTACGAAAAACGCTACGCAGGCGCAGTTGCTGAGCTTTTTTATCAATCCACCGATTGCGATGTTGTCAGGTTCGGTGACTCCGATTGAAGCGATGCCGGAGTGGATACAGCCATTCACCTATCTGAATCCGGTGCGACATTTCGGCATTATTGTCCGCAGCATTCTCTTTAAAAATACGGGCTTCGAGGCGCTCTATTTACATTTTCTGGCGTTACTGGTAATTGCTGTTATTTTAGTTTCGTTGAGCGTCGGACGGTTCAGAAAACAATTAAGCTAAAAGGATTTTTTATGAATCACAAAGTACAGGAAATCGTGGATTATATCGAAGGCGAACGCCAGGCGCTGCTCGCCGGTGTAAATGATTTGTCGCAAGCGCAATTGGATTTTAAACCTGCGCCGGAGCAATGGTCAGTTGGCGAAATTTTGCATCACCTGCACGTCGTCGAAAAAGGCTTGCCCAAATTGTATGCAATGTTGTTGCAAAAAACCGCCGAAGCGGGATTCAAACCCGAAACCGCTGGTTCCATGTTACAAAGTCTGGATCACAAGCAACTTGATGTGCCGAATCAAAAATTACAAGCGCCAGAACGTGTGTTGCCACAGGCAGGCATCGCTAAAAATGAATTATTTGCTTTATTGAAAAGTTCGCGCCAGACCTTAATTGACGCAGTTTCGCAAGCCGGTGATTACGATTTAAGCGAAGTCAAATGGCCGCATCCTTTTTTTGGTGACATCAATTTTTATCAATGGGTTTTATTCGTCGGCAAACACGAAAAACGGCATTCAGGACAAATTAATAGCCTCAAAGCTGCGCAGGGATTGTAACAGTATTAGGTGAGTGTTAAGCCTCAAAGCAGCTTTGTTTCCAATCGTTGTCGCCATTGCAGGGAAGGTTTTTCAATTAAGTAATAAGACGCCATTGCCGTGAGAGCGACAAGGATAATATTCAGCGGAAAGCTGGCGATGATCGCATCAGAATTGCGGTTAATAAAAAGTTGTTGCCACAAATAAATTGAATAACTCAACGTCCCGACATACGCAATCACACGCGAATTTAAAATCCTGCCAACTTTCCCTTCGGACCAGGTGACACACCAGTCAAGACAAATTGCGATGCCAATGTTGGTGAATGTCAGGCCTGCGATGTAATAAATCCTGGGGCTGCGATGAAAAGCACTTACCAGCAAAATCATTAACGGCAGCAGCCAGAAAAAACTTGAACTCAGCATTGCCTGATACCATTTATTTTCGTGCAAAGTTGCTCGGCACAATGCGAGCAAACATCCGCAGGCTAATGAATCCGCCAGCATCTCGAACGCGGCGCTGGTCGTGTGATGCCAGATGTCAAAGATTGCGAGCGTTCGCACAATGGGGCAGAAGGCTAATAAAGACGCTGCGGCCAGGAATCCTTTTCGTTTTCCCAACAGCAATAAACTCGCGGGCCAAAGCAAATAAAATTGTTCCTCGACGGATAACGACCACGTATGCCCCAGATACCAGCCTTCGGGATAAAAATAATTTGAGGTGTAAGTTAGCGCGTGAAAGACATCGTAATTGCTGAGGCTGATGTAACCCAAAAAACGCAGCACAAGCAGGACAGCAATCAACGAATAATAGGGCGGGAAGATACGCAGCGTGCGACGAAAATAAAATTTGAGCAGGTTGATCCGACCGCTCTTGTCCAGTTCGTGCAACAGGAGTGTCGTGATGAGGAAGCCGGAAATGACAAAGAATATCAGGACACCGGTTTCCGCCAGCGCGAAAAAATCACCTGCTTCCCGGGTCAGGGGAAAAAAGCGTGTGCCTGCCAGATGTCCAATTAAGACCAGTCCAATTGATATTGTGCGTAACCCGTCCAGTGAGGCAATCCGCCCTGCCTGTCTGCTCATCTATCACCTCATAAGCAAATTGAGAAACCCCGTCGCTGTTGCTCAGGAGCCAGTCCCAGAGGATGCGTACACCCGATAATCAATTTCCTGAAAGATTGTATCTTTGCTTTCGACCTCTGCCAGCCACGCTTCATCAATATTTTCCGCCAAAACCATTTCGTACAGCTTCGTAAAGCGATGAATATGATCTTTGAAACGTTTCACCGCGTATTGCACCATCGTTCCGGTCGTGATGATGAATGCCCAGTCGGAGGATTGCGCCAGCAACAATTCGCGGGCGGCCTGATTTAAGACGCGCAGTAACAAGCCGTTCGAGTAACGGAACCGCGTCGCCAGTTCAACCATTCGTTGCTCGGCTACGTTTTGGTGGACGTACATCCAATCGGTTTGGTGATTGATCCAGACGCGGTTGTAACCTTCTGCGCCCCACGACGAAGCCGACGGGATTTGGTTCTGGTTGTCAGGATAAATTTCTAAATAATCTATCGGTGAAATCGTGCGAATTTCGCTTTGATCGAAGTGCAATTTTTTGAAGAGGTAATATAAAAACTGTGGTCCTTCAAACCACCAGTGCCCAAATAACTCTGCATCGTAAGGCGCTAAAATCAGCGGATGACGACCGAGCTTTTCCTGTAAGAATCCAGCCTGCGCACGGCGATTATCCATGAAGTTTCCGGCGTGTGACGCGGCGCGTTCTGACGCCCACTCAGGCACATAAGGTTCTTTTTGATGGAGGTCTACTTTGCCCGTGATGCGGTGATATTTGTAGCCGATGTTGCGGCGCACTCCGTCATCGTGAAGGTACGGTTTTATGTACTCTTCATCCTGTGAGTCATAACCGAGGTCGCGGTAAAATTCACGATACATTGGGTCGCCGGGATAGCCGGTTTCAGAACTCCAAACCTGTTCGCTGGTTTCGGTATCACGGGCAAACACGCCGACGCCCTGCGGAGTTATGACAGGCGCATAAATGCCACGTTTCGGGCGCGGCGAGCCATACAAAATGGCGTGTGCATCAGAGATGAAAAATTCAATCCCGGCTTCTTTCAAAAAGCGATCATCGCCGGGGCCGAACGCGCATTCGGCTAACCAAATCCCACGCGGAGCGCGTCCGAAATGTTTGATGTAATTTGTTTTGGCAATTTGAATTTGTGCGCGTTTGGCTTCATCACTGGACATCAATGGCAGGAAGCCGTGCGTTGCGCCACAGGTAATAATTTCCAAGTAGCCTTCGTCCTGTAGCTCCTTGAAACCGCGAATAATATTGCGGTTGTATTGATGCTCAAAGACTTCGCGGCATTCGTTGAAATGACGCTGATACATCAACGCTGCGGAATGAAAATTCATTGCTTCGTTGCGCGTCCGCTCGACTTCTTTTTCAGCCAATTCGCAGAGTTTGTTGAGGTGGTGCGCATAACGTCCCTGTAACAACGGATCAGCCAGCATCTCACACAGCGGCGGCGTCATGGACATTGTGAGGCGAAATTTTACGCCTTCATTGCGTAGCGTTTGGAACGCGACGAGCAACGGAATGTATGTTTCGCTGATGGCTTCGTAGAGCCAGTCTTCTTCGAGAAAATCAGGGTATTCGGGATGCCGCACAAAAGGTAAGTGGGCGTGCAGGACGAGACTCAGGTATCCAGTTTCCATAAAAATAGTTAGCAGTGATTAGTGAACAGTGAAAAGTAAAACCCAGAGCAAATATAGAGATTAAAAAAATAGCAGGGACAATCAATTATTCATACTCGGCAACCATTTCCCTGGCTTTGCATTTTGCTCTGACGAAGAAACAAAATTAACTGGCGACGGCACGGCATTCATTTCTGAAGCTGTGATGCCTAAGCGCTCAGCCAGATAAAGGCTCATTGGCCCACTGACTTCGATAGCTCCTTCGGCGGACAGGGTGCGGCGCAACAATTCAGGCAAATGTCGGAGCAACAGCATATAGCCTAATTCTCCATCGCCGCTCATGCGGTTGATGATGGATAAAAATTCATGGACCAGCGAAGTCAGTTCCGCCTGACTTAATTTTTCCCACAATTTTTCGTAATCGCGTCCGGCCTGCACATCGGCAATGATACTCATCAAATGTTGGAAGGATTCGGGCATTGCTTCCCAGAAAGCAGTTTGCTGTTCAGGTGTGCCAGCGACTGGCAAAATTCCCTGCGGCGTGAAGGCGCGTTCCGGGACGAGATGACTTTCGCGTAACACTTCCACGTATTCATCCGCAGAAATTTGATATTGGGCGTCTGCGTCTTCCTGATCCGAAATCGTGCCGCGTGGCGTTGTCACCGCATTTGAAGTCATCAGTTTGATGTAGCCCTGTGGTTCAGAACGGACGCCTATTTCGACCTTGTAGGTGCGGTCAGGAAAGACACTGAACCAATAATCGCGCCCAAATGCAGCATCGAAAAAAACTGCAATATTGGTTGTCTCATCAATTAATTTCAAGACGGTATGAAATTCACTGGTTGGAAAAAGACGCTTGAGCCGATCAAACGGATTGTCTTTGAGCTGCCAGTAAGCATATAGATGAAACGGGTCCTGCACGAGCAGGCGCATGACATCTATGTCGTAATGCGACGGGATTGGCAGGCCAGTATCAACGATTGGCTCGGCTGGGACTTCGATTGTCGAGTCCAGGTCAACGGGAACTTCGTCTTTGACCACGACAGGCTCAAAGGGGCTACGCGTAGCAAGGGGAAAGGTAGACGAAAGGTCAAAAAAGAATGGCACGGGTGGTGTCTCCGAATTATAGGAATTTAGTTAGTCTTAATCGTAGGTTGAAGCTTAGGGTGGAGTCAGAGGCTTGTCAAGAAGAGGGCAGTAACTTAAGCGGGAGTGGCGTTTACCGCACGCACTCCCGCTCAGCAGACAGGCTTAGTCTAAGCGCTTCACCCGAACGTTGCGATAACGGACAACGCTGCCTGGATCATGCGCCTGAAAAGCGAAAGTGCCTTTGTCCAGCATGCGCGCGAAATCTTTGCCGGGTTGACGGTCGGCGGGTTGCTCCCAGTCAACGGCGACTTTGTCATTGATTTTGATGGTGACGTGTTTGCCTTTGACAATGATGTCGTAGCTGTACCATTCATTATCTTTGGCAAAATTTTCTTTTACATTAACGACATCGTACAAACTGCCGGTTTTTTTCCAGTCCCCATGGCTTTGGTTGACCTGGACTTCAAAGCCATTTTTAGGCCAACTGGTTTCCTGCCATTGCGTATGAAAATAAATTCCGCCGTTGGATTTCGGCTCGGTCATGACGTCAACTTTTAGTTCAAAGTTAACGAAGGGTTTTGGATCGCCGACGTAATATAAATGGCTGCGTTCGCCTTTGGCAATAATTGCGCCATCCTGAATGGACCAGCTTTTTTTCTCCGGTTCGGCAATTTTCCAACCGTTGAAAGTTTTGCCATCCCAGATGGTCTTAAAGCCTTTTTCTTTTTTGGGCTTTGGCTGGTCGGCTGGTTTGGGTTTGGCGCTGACGAGGCCTGTAACGATTAGTAATGAGGCCAGTGCTAAAGTCAGTGAAATCGTAAGCTGCTTTTTCATTTTCAAAATTCTCCTGCATAAAATTAAGGGTTTGAGTATTGCCAGATGTCGAGATGCCGCAAGAATAACACCGACTTTTACACTTGTCAGTAAACCCTGAGACTATTCTCCTGCATCAGCGCCGCTGGTATTTTGACGTGTCAAAATTTATCTTTAGGTTTGACGTTATGAGAAGACGTGGGTAGTTGAAAAAACGATACAGCTTTTTATTTGGTGTCGTGTTTATTGGGCACAATTTGCGTGATAAGGATGACAGTGGTAAGGGAACAAGCTTCGTTACCACCGCAGTTTTTGGGGGAAATATTCAGCTACTAATTCCTCGTAATACGGTTTCAGTTCAGCAAAATTCGGGCGGACTTCGACTTTGGAATAAAGATCGTAAGGATTGAAGGCATGCACCCATTTCATCATTTCGTGATCATGGGCAGTCAAAAATTGTCCGTATTCGCCGGCCTGATGAATAACGTAACACGAATGATAACGGATCATTGCCAGCGCCTCTTCCGGCAAATAATCTTTGACTATGTGATACAAATATTCATCGTGCCCCCAGCTTAAATGCACGTTGTCGAGGCCGCAGCCTGCGGCATAAATCCCGTTGGGTGTATTGCACTTTGGATTGGATGAGTCAGGATTTTTACGGAAAAATTCCGGGTAAACTATTTTGTTCGAGAAAGCGCAACCGACGGGGTTTGTATCGCCCACGACAGCCCATTGCGGTTCATCAAACAAGCACAAAACTTTGCCCAGATCGTGAATCAGTCCTGTTAAGACAAACCAGCGCGGATGGCCGTCCTGACGAATCGCTTCGGCGGTTTGCAGCGCATGATCAATTTGCGGCAACGCAATATCGGGATCGCTGTCGTCAACTAACTGATTCAAAAAATCCATTGCTTCCCACACGCTCATTTCAGCTTTGTCTTTTTTCGTGTACTCGGCCTTTTTCGCTAAGACGAAAGCAAGCGTTTGCTGGGAATGATTGAGTTGATAGAGCTGCTTTACGGTATCGCGGGTTTCAGCTTCGTAATTGCGATAGCTGTCAGGCGCTTTTTCATCGTGAATAAACGGCGCTGGCAGTTGATCAATTGAAGTATGAATAGCAAGTGACATAATAAAAATTCTCCTCTTTAAGCTTCCTGAATATTAAACTGAGAAAGGAGAAAGAAGAAAGTTATTTTTTGTAAAGTTCTCAGCCCTATTCGTAGCGTAAGGCCTCAATCGGATCAAGGCGTGCCGCTTTGACTGCCGGGTAAATGCCGAAAATCAGGCCAATCGCGACAGACACACCAAAGCCAATCCCCACCCAAACCAGTGGAATGGCGGAAGGAAATTTGATCAACTTTAATATGCCGCTGACTACAAAGCCAAAGCCGATTCCCAGCACGCCACCGATCCCGGTCAAGACCATCGCCTCTAATAAAAATTGCATGATGATGTCAATTTTACGTGCGCCAATAGCCCGGCGAATACCGATTTCTTTAGTACGTTCCGTGACCGATACGAGCATGATATTCATCACCCCGATGCCGCCAACGAGCAACGCGACGCTGGTGATGGGGATAATGACAAGCGCGACCATATTCAAAATGCTACCGAAAGATTCAATGATGCCGCTGGCAGTATTGACAGAAAATCCGTCAGCTTCCTGCCCGGCTGAAACATTTCGCCGCCGCCGTAAAAGCTCTGTCACCTGA
>JAYSTY010000060.1:0-10060 GCA_043719385.1 Blastocatellia bacterium
CTGATAGCCAATGATAGGATTTGGATAAAGTCCAGCCTGCACGCGCTGTCCTTCCACGGCACGAAGAGCGGCTTCGGATTGTGCCAGCGTCGGATTATTTTTAAGCGCCATTGCCTCAAGGTCATTGAGAGTCAGGACAGATATTGCACCAGCCGTTTGCTGTAGAACAGGAGGCTGTGCCTTGCCGATTGATGGCAGCAGGAAGGTGAACGATAGTGTAAAAAAAACAGCACTGACTGCTACGCGAGAGGCAATCAGCAGTTTTCTCTGAAGCATGTATATCTCCTTATTATCTGATGAAAGTGAAATCACATCCACAAAAGCGCATACACCTGCCTTACTTTAGACAGACTACGCCCTGTGTATTTCTGTGCAGACAAAAAGTAGAATTAAACGCGGAGGATTGTTGGTCGGGAGGTCGCAGGTTCCGGTGGAGATTCGCACGGAATAATCGTCAGTACAACTTTATCAGCAGACGGAAACAAGTCATTCACGAACCAGAAAATGTCCAGCACAACAGGCGGCGTGTACTGTAACTGAGCAGCCTGAAAATCGGCAACTGGTGGCACCGAAAAAACTATCTCGTGCGACTGACATTCATGCGAACGATCCGGCAGTGGGGATTTCTGTTCCGACTTATGTTGATGGCAGTGGTCGGATTTCTGGCGCGGTGTGGCGGGACTGTTATTGGGAAGCGCCGCACACATTGAGAAGGCACACACGCTGCTGCAAAATTGCACACATAACAATCCAATGCTGAAAAGAATTGAAACCGCTAAAGATGTGTGTCTGCTCGTCTTCATCAGGTCATTAGCGTAGCAGCCTGTCAGAATGCAGTCAAACTTACCTTCTGACTGATACTCAGCCACAATTTTCTTTAAGCCGGCGGAAAGTTCCGCGAATTGCAATTATCAAGGTGAGTCGCCGATAATCAGCCCCACATTTTATGGAGATAAAATATGATTAAGATTCACCCTGTCACACTTGAAAGCTACGGCATTCGTTTGGAGCCGCTGGCGGATGCACACCAGGGCGAATTAGTTAGCGCGGCGACTGATGGCAAGCTCTGGGAATTATGGTTCACAGCGGTTCCTGAACCGGAGCAGATGCAGGCAAATATTACCAGCGCGCTCGCCAGTCAGGCGGATGGGCAGTTGCTGCCCTTCGCAGTAAGGGAATTAATGAGCGGCACGATCATCGGCAGCACCAGCTATCATGACATCGCAGCGGAAATTGATCGCGTCGAGATTGGCTACACCTGGTATGCCAGGCGATGGCAACGCAGTCACGTTAATACAAGCTGTAAGTTGTTACTGCTCAGTCATGCGTTCGACACGCTGGGCTGCAAGGTGGTGGGATTGCGTACCGACAGATTCAACTTTGTCTCACAGCGAGCCATTGAAGCGCTGGGAGCCAAAAAAGATGGCATCCTGCGGCATCACCGTGCGCGACGTGACGGGACAGTCCGCGACACTGTGATGTACAGCATCCTCGCGCCGGAATGGCCTGCCGTGAAGCGACATCTTGAATTTCGCTTAGCCCGTCACGGCAGTACATCAAGTTAAGTGTTCAGTAAAAATCGGCGAAATTACCGCAAGACTCAATCAGGCAATAAATTTTTCATCAGGAGAAAATATGGTTCCCAAAAATTTTGTTAATCTACCAGTGTAAGACCTCAACCAATCAATATTTACGGACGAGACGGCTACCACTTGAAAACGATTCAAATGGCTGGTTGATACGACAAGACAGAATAAAAGGGGAAAGGACTCTTTTCGCTAATAGAAAAGGCTTCCTGAACAGGAAGCCTTTTCTATTTATTATTATTGGTCGGGGCGAGAGGATTTGAACCTCCGACCTCTCGGCCCCGAACCGAGCGCTCTACCAGGCTGAGCCACGCCCCGTCATTCATCACTGTCTAAATCGGGATGACAGCGAAGACGCATCTTACTGAGCGGTCTCCTGAATGTCAACCAGGCTACTCGACATTCTTTCCTCGACTGACCTCAATCGTTAATTTAATTTGTCCGGGTTTTACCAGGCGGACACCCTGGCGATTGGCTTCAAGGTCTACATTTAGGTGAAAACTGGCGCGTTTGTCATTGAGCTGAACACTTTCTGTCAGCAATTTTTGTACCTCCGCCACCCGTGATTCCGGGCCTTCGATTTCGATGGTTGCGGGTTCGAGCCTGACGCCGGTGCGCTCGTAATTTTCCGCCAGATGACCGGAAAATTGCGCTTCAATCGGGACTACTTTGCGTTTTGTCGGTTCCAGTTTGATTTCGATGGTACCAGGCTCAATGCGACGAACTTCAACTTTGTCAGGTTTGATGACGTCGGTTGGTTTAAGCTGGATCACCCTGTCACCCGCAGCTTTGTCGCTGAGATCGGCTTTCACCTCAAGCTCATTCGGCGTGATGTCACGCACCACGTCCTGCGCTCCCCGCAAGCGCAGTTGGACGGAGTTCGGAACTTCAGTGCTGATTTCCAATCCCGGTGGTGTGTTGATAAATTCCAGCGGCACTCCGACCAGCATCACGTCGCGTTGCGGCTGGCGCGAGACAATGAACAACAAAACTGCCAGCCCCAGCGAAAGAAACTTCATTTTTTTATTTTCAAACACCACCGTTTTAAGCCAGCCAAAGAAGCGTCTGACCGGGTAACTATATTTTGAGGTACTTGCCAATGCTTTCGACTTCACGACTGGACTTCCTCTGGTAAACTTTCACTGCGTTGTTCGCTCTGCTCTGACACTACATCCTTTTTTCGCTCGGTTAAAATTTCCTGCATTTTTCTCTCGTGCTGACGTTCTTCAACTTCGTGCGCCTCGGCCTCTTCGTCAGAATGCCAGGGTTCCATCGCATGCAGGATCAGGCGGCGTAAATGTGGCCCGTCCAAATTTCGGGTAATTTTCCCGCTGATGGCAAACGAGACGGTACCTGTTTCTTCTGAAACAATCACGGCACAAGCATCGGTATCTTCGGTGATGCCAATCGCCGCGCGATGACGAGTTCCTAATTCACGTGAGAGACGCGGATTTTGGGTGAGCGGGAGGAAGCACGACGCGGCAGCTAATTTATTTTTACTAATGATAGCGGCTCCATCGTGCAGAGGAGTGTTCGTATTGAAGATTGTGACCAGTAAATCGTAAGTCAGGCGGGCATCAAGGCGGATGCCGCTTTCCACATAAGTTTTCAAGCCAATATCGCGTTCCAGCACAATCAACGCGCCGATTTGTTCGACGGCCAGATCCATTGCTACCTGCACGACATCATCGTACCAGCTTTGTTCATGCGCTCTGGCACGCCAGCGGACATGCACAAATGGCATGCGAAAATTTTTCCCGAAATGTAACAGCGCCGTCCGAATTTCGCGCTGAAATAAAACGATGATGGCAAAGCCTAGATAAACGACGGCATTGCGCAAAACCCATTCGACCGTGGCCAGTTGGAGCCACCGCGAGACCTGATAAAGAACGGCAATGGCTACCAGTCCGATGGCCATTTGCACGGCGCGAGTCCCGCGTAACAGGCGCAACACCTCGTAAATCAGGAACGCGACAATAAAAATGTCGAGCAGGCTTTTCCACGCCAGCGTGTGAAAAAAATTAACGATTTGCAGCGAAATTTCGGGCATTGGAGCAGGCTTTCGATAAACGCTAAAAACGAAGTTACTGAATGATTGATACTTGACCGCGACATAAGAATAACACAGAACCAAAAACTCTTAGAGGGCGGATCAAATTGATCTGTCTTCAATTGAAGGAAATTATCTTCAGCACGTCAGTACATTCTATGCCCCATAGCGCCCAGTGTTGTTTGATGTAATAACCGGAGTGAGCCGCCTGAAAATACAGATACCACTTCTGGCGGATTTGATAGATTACTGGCGTGGCTACGTGAAAGAGCGTTTCGTCTGTATAACCTGACCATTTAGTTTGATCGAAAAGACCAGTCGGCGCTTTTTTCCATCCCGAAGTCAAACTTACACTCGTCGCTACGTCAGCGCCCCAGCGGACGCCGCCATTGTAACCTTCGTAAAGCATCACATAACGCTTACCGATTTTGTAAACCTGATGCCATTCGATATAAACGGATTCAGGAGCGGCGGTCAGCAAATCAGCGCCAGGCGTTTTCGTCCACCGTTTGCCGTCGCGCGAAGTTGCCAGCCGAATCCCCGGCAGGACGGCTTTGAGTGTGCGATAGGAATAGAGCGAATACCAAAGTCCTTTTTCGCGGAAGACAGCGCCCTGCGATACATAAGTTTCATCGCCCTGGCCTTGTCCATTTGGCGACAGAATCGGATTGCCTTCATACCGTTTGATCTTTGCGGTTATCACCTCACTGTAGCCATCTCTGCCCGTCGGACAGGTCGCAAGGCCAATCGCATCGGCCTGAGTTTTAAAATTGCTTCCGGTGTAATAAATCCAATACTCGTCGCGTGCTTTGTTATAAAGCACGGTATCAAGGCGAATGGCCGCTGCTTCAAATGAAATTTGGGGATTGCAGGTGAGCAGTGGATTCTCACCGTCTTCGTGCCAGATAAATGGTTCCGCGACATTCGCCCAGGCTTTGCCAATGGCTCCTGCGCTGCCGCCGAGTTTCATGCCCGAATAGAACATGATCAACTTTGACTTGTCTTTCGGATTGACCAGAATGCAGGGTTCGTTGGCCTGCCCGTCCTTCCAGCCTCCGCCCCCGTAACTGATGATTTTTTTCGGGGGGGATGTGTTAGTCCCCGTCTGTTGCGCTTGAATCGAAAAGCTCAGCGGCCCCAGCAGGCAGAACAGCAAAGGAATAATCGGTTGAAAATTCATGGATATAATTTTTGCAGTAGTCACAAACCCTGAATTACAAAACTTCTGCAATCGCGGCGCAAATATTGCCGATATTGTGATCGTTCATTGCCGCCACACAGATGCGTCCGCTGCCGACGATGTAGAGACTAGATTCATCGCGCAACCGCTTGACTGCTTCAGGTGACAGGCCGGAATATGAAAACATGCCGCGTTGATTGGCGATGAAGCTGAAGTCCTGTTCGACTCCTTTTTCGCGCAACATCTCGACAAATTTTCCGCGCATCGCCAGAATTCTTTCGCGCATTTCGGTTAATTCGTCTTCCCATTGTTGTCGCAATTCCGGCGTGCTCAGCACCAGCGCGATGATTTGCGCGGGATGCGATGGCGGGCTGGAATAATTGGTGCGAATCACGCGCTTGACCTGGCTTAGTACACGCTTTGATTCCTCCGCATTCGCGGTCAAAACTGTCAACGCTCCGATACGTTCGCGGTACATCGCAAACGATTTCGAGAACGAACTGGCGATCACGCAATTGACTCCGGCTTCCGCAAAAGCGCGAACGGCAAAAGCGTCGGCGTCCAATCCATCGCCAAAACCCTGATACGCAAAATCGAGGAAGGGAATTAGATTATTGGCTTGCACGGCGTCAATGACCAGTTGCCATTGTTCATTGCTGAGGTCTACGCCCGTAGGATTATGACAGCAGGCGTGCAGGACGACGATGCTGTTCGCAGGCAATGTTTGCAGCATTGCGAGCATCGCATTGAAATTTAAGCCGTGCGTTTCCGCATCGTAGTACGGATAGCTGTTGACCCTGAATCCGGCGGCTTCAAAAAGCTGTTGATGATTTTCCCAGCTTGGATTGCTGAGCCAGATTTCTGAGTTTGGGAAAAATCGTTTGAGAAAATCCGCGCCCACTTTCAATGAACCCGTCCCGCCTACGCCCTGGATCGTCACGGCGCGATTTTCCGCGATGATAGAAGAATCTGCGCCAAACAATAATTTCTGAACCTCTTTGTTGTAAGCCGCGACACCATCAATCGGCAGATACGATTTCGTAGTCTCTGCCGCGTAATACCGCGCTTCGGCTTCGCGCACGACTTTCAGCACAGGGATTTTGCCATCGGCATCCTGATAGACGCCGACGCCGAGGTTGACTTTGTGCGCGCTGACATCGTTGTTGAAGGCTTCGGTGATACCGATAATTGGATCAGGTGGAGCGAGTTCGATATGATGAAATGGTGATGTAGACATTCGTAAATTCCTTATGCTGACAGATAAATTGAACTGAGAATTATGCGTGCAAGCGTCGAATGATGCAATGTTGGTTGCCGGATCATCACAAAAGTCACTATACTTCGGAGGTGAAAGAGATTTTGTGAAGGAGCATGTATGAGTAAAACAATTGGGCTGCGGGATGATTTATATGAAAAGCTTGAGCAACAAGCAAAAGCTCAAAATACAACTATTGAAGCCGTCATTGAAAAAATGACTCAGGAAGTGGAGTCTGCTCATGTGAGAGGAGCCATTGCACGAATGAAGCTGGAGGGAGTCATCGCAACATTTGATGCCGTAGATATTCCGGCTCCAAAAAATTTTAAGCCGATAGTTGTATCGGATAAGCCAGTTTCAGAAATTATTATTGAGGAACGTCGGTAATGGCGAGCTACTAACGTTTATTTCACCAGATATTGCTTTGAATCAAGCTGCTCAGGCTGAAGGGCTAATCGTAGACGATCCGAATAATCATTGAGAGTTATGAATTTTACTTTTACGACCACAGGTGAATCGCACGGGCCAGCGTTGATCGCTACAATTGAAGGGCTGCCGGCGGGGTTGCCCATTAGTCAGGATTTTATCAATCACGAATTGTGGCGCAGGCAGCAGGGGTACGGTCGCGGCGGTCGCATGAAGATTGAAACGGACACCGTACAGATTTTGTCGGGTGTCAGACACGGCGAAACGATTGGCGCTCCGATTGCGTTGATGGTTGAAAATCGGGACTACAAGAATTGGCTCGAAGTAATGGCAGCGGAAAAACCCGAAGCTCCGCTTGAACGTCCGCGCACGGTTACACGTCCGCGTCCGGGACACGCGGATTTGGTCGGCGGGATGAAATATGACCGCCGCGATTTGCGCGATATTCTGGAACGTGCGAGCGCCAGAGAAACCACGATGCGCGTGGCGGTCGGAGCTTTGGCGAAGCAGTTATTATTGGCTTTTGATGTTGAACTTGCCAGCCACGTTATTACGCTCGGCGAACTTTCAATCACGAATCAGGCGATTGATTTTGCGGCGATCAAAGCACTTTATGATAACGACATTTTGCGTGTGACGGATAAAAATCTTGAAGCCAAAATGGTCGAACGCATTGATGCCGCGAATAAAGAAGGTGACACCCTCGGCGGCATTTTTGAAGTCGTCGCGAAAGGCTTAATCCCAGGACTTGGATCCCATACAAGTTGGGCGGTGAAACTTGACGGACAACTCGCGCAAGCCGTGATGTCTATCCACGCGGTCAAAGCCGTCGAGATCGGCGACGGTGTAGCGAATGCCGCGATGCCCGGTTCGCAAGTCCACGACGAAATTGATCATGACGAAGACGGATTTGGTAGAATGTCAAATCGCGCTGGTGGATTAGAAGGCGGCATGACGAACAGCGAAGAGTTGCGAGTACGCGGTTATTTGAAGCCGATTGCGACACTCAGAAAAAGACTTCGTAGTGTTAACATTGAAACGAAATTGCCCGAAGAATCCGACTTTGAAAGATCAGATGTGACAGCGGTTCCGGCGGCGGGAGTAATTGGCGAAGCGATGGTGGCAATTGTGTTAGCAAAGGCAATGCGCGAAAAATTCGGTGGTGATTCGCTCAAAGAAATGAAGCGAAATTTTGACGGCTACAAACAACAAATCGCAGAGTATTAATTTATGGGACTCGCGCAAACAAAAAGTTATTGGAGCGTTGAAGAATACTTAGCGTTCGAGAAAACCAGCCCTATCCGGCACGAATTTGTTTCAGGACAGATTTATGCAATGGCGGGAGGCTCGAAAAACCATAATCGTATCGCGCTGGATTTAGCCGGCAACCTCAATACTCAATTGCGTGGAAGTAGTTGTGAGGCCTTTGTCGCGGATGTAAAAGTGTATGTTCACCCCGATCTTTATTACTATCCTGATGTCGTCGTAACGTGTGAGAAATTAAACGAAGATGAGGAAGAAGAGTCATATATTGCAGAGAATCCCGTTCTCCTGGTCGAAGTGCTTTCCACAACGACTAAGCGAACAGATCGTATTGAAAAAATGCGCGAGTACCAGATTCTGCCGAGCTTGCGCGAATATGTAATTATTGAGCAGAACTGTTATCAAGTAGAAGTTTATCGTCACGCGGCAGCCGGAGAAGAATGGCAAAAAGTGACCTTTACTGATCCAGATCAACAAGTATTTTTAGCATCGGGCAAGGCGAGTTTTACCCTGGCTGAAATTTACGCACGTGTCCGCTTTGGCGCTACGACTGAAAACGAAGAAAGAGAAATTTAATGACATTACCAATCGTGAAATATGGTGATCCGGTGCTGCAAAAAGAAGGCGAAACAATTACCAGCATTGATGGAGAACTGGCGGAATTCATCGGGCAAATGTTCGAGACGATGTACACCGCCAAAGGCGTCGGCCTGGCTGCGCCACAGGTCGCATTATCGAAAAAACTTTTCGTGATGGACGTGAGCGGCGGCAAAGATAAGCAGGAAAAGATCGTCGTGATCAATCCGCAAATTGTCGAATCCAAAGGCAGCATCGTCAGCGAAGAAGGCTGCCTGAGCTTCCCCGGCATTTACTTTGAAGTCGAACGGCCCGAAATCGTCACTGTGCAGGCGATTGATGTGAACGGCAAAGAATTTACCTTTGAAGTGAACGGTTTGGCGGCGCGTTGTGTGCTGCACGAGAAAGAACACATTGACGGACACGTTTTCATCGAACACCTCAGCCCGCTGAAACGCGATCTGATTAAGCGCAAGATCAAAAAGAAAATCAAACTCGGCGAGTGGGAGTAAGCTATGCGAACACTGGAACGCATCACCGTCACAGGCTACAAATCAATACGAGAATTGCAAGACTTTGCGCTTGGCGATCTGAATGTGTTGATTGGGGCGAATGGTGCAGGGAAATCGAATTTTCTTTCTGTAATTAAGTTGTTAAAAGAGCTATCACGAAAAAGATTCCAACAGTTTATTGCGAACGAAGGATATGCCGATGCGGTACTGTATTTTGGGCGAAAAGTTACGAAAGAAATGAAGCTGGAATTTTTATCAAATAAGTACCTATTTAAAAAATACCAAATAACGTTCGAGCCTTCAAAAAGAGATACTCTGCTTATTGCAAATGAACGAATCAGTAAGTTTCCAGAAAATGAAAGAAAGTGGCAGAATTATAGAGGCGGTAGAGAAGAGTCTATATTGCCTGAAGCAGCAGGTCCTGCAATGGCATTTCTTTCCAGTATATTCAATTTTGCCGAGATATATCAGTTTCACGATACTAGCGATAATGCTCCTGTGAAGCAGTATGTTAATGTTTTCGATACTCTTTCCCTGAATGCCAATGCCAATAACTTGGCTGCACTCCTATATAGATTAAGAACTCATCAGCCGCAATTTTACAATCGTATCGTCAAAACGGTTCAATTAGCCGCTCCGTTTTTTGATGATTTTTGGCTATATCCTGAATCCGATAATCCTAAAAGCATTCGACTACGTTGGCGGCATAAAAAATCTGAAAATAACTGGGATGTCTCTCAACTATCTGACGGCACGATACGGTTTATTTGTTTAGCTACTCTCTTATTGCAGCCCAGTCCACCAGCATTAATTATTATTGACGAACCCGAATTAGGGCTTCACCCTGCTGCGATAGAACTTTTAGTCGAAATGCTTCGCAGTGCTACAACAAGTTCCCAAGTTATTATCTCGACACAATCGGTTGAAATGGTCAATCATTTTCGCCCTGAAGAAATCATTGTTGTAGACCGTGAAAAAGACGAATCTGTGTTTCATCGAAAATCTGCTAAAGAATTAGAAACCTGGCTGGACGAGTACAGCATGGGCGAACTCTGGCAAATGAACGTGATTGGTGGGAGACCATAAACTGTGGCAAGAGTTTTGATCTTAGTTGAAGGGTATACGGAAGAGCTTTTTGTGAAGAATATTCTTGCGCCTTACCTGCTTCCTCGAAATGTATTTCCGCGAGCTACAATAATTCCCACGCGCAAG
>JAYSTY010000007.1:0-11014 GCA_043719385.1 Blastocatellia bacterium
CGATTGCTCAGCCTGGGCGTAATTTTTTTGCTGAATAAAACACTGTCCTAACTCCGCATATCCATCGGCATTTTCAGGCTTGAGCCGAAGCGCCAGGGCAAGTTCGCGGATCGCTTCATCAAGTTTATTTTCCTGTCGTGCCACACGCCCTAAATAAAAATGTGCTTCAGCAGCAGTGTCGGTTGATTTTACCGCTGCCAGCAATTCGCGGCGGGCAGATTCATAATCTCTGAGCTTGAAATAAACTGTACCCAGCAAAAATTTACCGCGCGTGTCATCAGGCTTCAGGCTGAGATATTTTTGCAAATATGGAATCGCCTCGCCAGGATCGTGACGATACATCGCCGCCACGCCCATAGCGTAATTGTAAGTCGCGTTGCCTGGTTCAAGCTCTAAAGCTTTGCCAAAGGCTGTGTGAGCTTCCGCACCCAGATTCAAATTCGCGCAAACCATCCCGAACGAAAAATGAAGCGCTGCATTGCGCGGTTCCAAATCACGCGCATGAGCCAAATATCCGAGCGCACCCTGAAAATCTTTTTGCTGATGTGCAACGCGTGCTAATTCAAGCAGCAACTTGACGGTTGGTTGTTCGTTGCCAGTTGCTTTCAATAAATATTCACGGGCTTTTTCTAACTGTCCTAACTTTTCATAAACCAGTCCGGCCCGATGAAAAATTTCTGGCGTAGCCCGCTGACTGGCAATCAAACTCTCACATAATTTCATCGCTACATCAGTGCGCTTTTTTGCCTCCAGCACAGGCCAGAGCGAAATTACATCGGCTTCACTAAACTCGGGATGATGAATTAATTTCGCCGCGTATTCATCACCTTTTGCGCGATTTTCCAAACCTACATAATTCGCACAGAGCAGCGCTGTGACCTGCGCACTTTGCTGAAAATCAGCCGGCAGCTTTGCCACCTGCAACAACGAGGTTTTATAATCTCCTAAAACCTGAAGCAATGCCGCGCATTGATAACGGGCTTCGATATGGCCGGGGTCATATTGCAAAATGCGCTGGTAAATTTGCCACGCCTTTTTCGGTGCATCCGCAAACTGCGCCGCGTTTTCCTGATAAAGTCGGCCTAAATTTAAATAAGCGCCCGTGAATTTGGGCGAACGGGTGACAGCTTTTTTGAAAGCCGTTTCAGCGGCAACTGCGTTTCCCTGCTGCGCTTCGATAATGCCCAGCAAATTATCAAAGCCTGGATCATTGGGATAAGTCTTTGTGGCTTGTACGATGACCTGACGTGCGCTGACAAAATTATTCTGTTGCATCAATTCCTGCACCTGCAAAATCAATTGCTCTTTGGCAGTTTGCGCAAATAAAGTCAGGGCCAGAAAAATGATGAGTAATAAGCAACGGAGCATAGCTGTATTGAAACGTGATTGAGATTATACTGTCAACTCAATCCCTATTATGTTTTGTCATGAGAGACATTGAATCATGAATGCAAACCGAAACTTCATCGCAAGTGTCATTTGGTTTTTTTTGTTGCCGGGGATTATTCGGGCACAACAACCGACCGCGCAGGTTGAAAAACTTTTCGCTTCCGGCGTTCAGGCTTTAAAAGATGGCAAGCTGGAAGAAGCCGAAAAAACTTTTCAGCAGGTGTTGCGACAGGGCGGCAAAGCCGCATTTGTTCATCACAATCTCGGCATCATCTATCAACAAAAAAATGAGCAGGAAAAAGCTGTCGCACAATTTCGTGAGGCAATTCGCCTGCAACCCGATTTTGGCGAAGCTCGTTTGTTGATTGGGCACAGCCTGCTGGCACTGGGCAAAAATGCTGAGGCCGGGCGGGAATTAGAACAAGCCGTCAAGCTGTTGCCCAAACAACCGCAAGCCAGAATACAATTGGCGAAAGCTTACGAACGCACCGATAACTGGTTTGGCGTAGTAGATCAATTTCGTAGTTTGCGTGAATTGGAACCAGCCAATGCTGAGTATGCTTATCAATTAGGGAAAGCTTACAATCAGCTTTCAGAATGGAGCTATCAACAAATTATCCGCGTTAATTCCGGCGCGGCGCGGCTATATCAAACGCTCGGTCAAAATTATTTATTGCAGGGCCGGTACGAATGGGCCACCCTGGAATACCAGCGCGCCATCAATGCCGATCCCAAATTGCCGGAGCTTCATTTGGCGCTGGCGCTGATTTTTTTGGAGCAGAAAAAAATTGCGGCAGCGCAAACAGAAATTGAACTGGAATTAAAGCTTGTACCGGAAAGCAAAACCGCCCTCGCGGTAAAGCAAAAAATTCTGACTGCAAAGGGACAATAAATGAAATATATTTTCTCGCCTGAAATTGCTGTTCGCCACCTTTATCTGTGCCAAGTCATTAGGTTTATTTTCATTGCCGTAATTGCTCAAATCACTTACGCGCAGGCGCAGCCGGGAACTCCTGCGACTGCCGCTCTTCCCCTTGATGCCACCTCTCGCATTACCTTTGAAACAGCAATGCGAACTCGTGATTACAAACAAGCCGAAACCATTTTGGTCAATGAAATCAATAAGAACCCGAACTCGCCCGACGCGGCAAAATTACTGGTGCAGGCGGCGGGAATATTTTTTCTCGACAATGATTTTATGAACGCGGCCATCGCGTACAAGAAAGCGGAAAAGATTACCCCGCTGGATGAACGCAACCGCTTCACCCTGGCGATGGCTTATCTCAGGCTCAAAAAACCGGATTGGGCGGGGCCGGAACTGGCGCAACTGGTAAAAGAGTTTCCGCAGAACGCTCTGTATTTATACTGGTCGGCGCGCCTTGATTACGACGCACAGAAATATTCTGAGGCAGTCGTAAAACTCACCAAAGTTATCGCGCTTGATGCAACCATGATGCGGGCTTATGACAATCTCGGCTTGTGTTATGAGCATTTGAGCGATAACGAAGCCGCCATTAAAAATTATCGCCGCGCCATCGAATTGAACCGCCAGCAAGCAACTCCTTCGCCGTGGCCGCAACTGAATTTAGCACTTGTTTTGCTAGGTAGAAATGAACTAAGTGAAGCAGAAACTTTGTTGCGTGAAGCGCTTAATTACGATGCAAAATTACCGCAGGCACATTACCAACTAGGAGTAGTTTTAGAAAAGCAGAACAAGTATCCCGAAGCCATTCAGTCATTAAATGAAGCAGTCAGAAGTGATCCCAACTATCCCGAACCCCATTACACGCTGAGCCGCATTTATCAAAAGCAGGGCGATAAAATTAATGCGCAAAAAGCACTTGCGACATTTCAAAAATTGAAGAAATGAGCGCAGAGCTTTTAGCTGGACTGTTGTTTGGAGCATACTGTACAATCACTTAATCAATGAATTGGTAGTTGCCCTCAACTGAATTTGAATCATGAAAAAGGAGAAAGTTTACAGTGCAGAAGTGATTCGTGCCTACGGGGTAGATCCGCGTGAGGTTCCGCTCTATCCTATTTCTCAGGCGGCTCGCTATTTAAAGATTCCGACTCGCACGTTACGCGATTGGACGCTTGGTCGAACCTATTCGATTAACCAGGGAAATGAGCAGAGAAATTTTTCTCCGCTCATCCAACTTCCAAACAGAGATATTTTTTCTTTGTCATTCATGAACCTGATCGAAGCGCATGTCCTTAAGGGAATGAGAAAGATGGAAAATATTCCACTCTATAAAATTCGCCTTGCGCTTGATTATATTGAAAAGCAATTTCCATCTCCGTACCCCTTAGCTGACAATCATTTTCAAACCGATGGAATAGATTTGTTTGTTGAAAAGTTAGGTCAATTACTGGCCGTATCTCGTGGCGGGCAACTAACTTTCAAGGAAATCATTCAGGATTACTTACGCCGGATTGATCGTGATTTCGATGCCAAGCCGTTAAGAATATATCCTTTTCTAAAAAGTAATCCCAACGCTAATGACCCCAAACAAATACTCATTGACCCGCTTGTTTCATTTGGGCGCCCTGTTCTGGTTGGAACGGGTATCCCAACCGATGTACTTGCCGGACGATTTTATTCAGGGGATTCATTAGAAGAACTAGCTGAGGATTATGGGGTCAAAGAAGAGCAAGTCGAAGAAGCCATCCGATACGAAGCTCCCATCCGAAAAGCGGCTTGAATCAATCGTATTTTTTATTGACAGGTCTCTGGGCGGAAAGACTGTGCCCGCTGCCTTGCGTCAAGCTGGGCTTCAAATAGAAGTTCACGCAGATCATTTTAAGGATAATGCCCCAGATTATCTCTGGCTTCAGGAATGTGGTCGAAAAAATTGGGTAGTTCTTGCCAAAGATAGAAATATCAAGCGAAACCCGCTTGAAAGACAGGCTTTATTCAATGCAGGGCTGGCAGCTTTTTTTCTTACCAAAGCGGATATGACAGGTGAAGACACAGCGGTAGCAATCATCAAAGGATTGACTAGAATTGCAAATCTTCTTGAAGGAGAGCGCCGTCCATTTATTGCTCGGATTTTACCTGACGGCAAGGTTGAATTGTGGGTCAATCACAAAGGTAAAGATCGTCTGAAATAATTTACCCAGGATAGTAAAATCGAAATAAAAAAAGCGCCATCTTCTGACTTATCACCAGAAGATGGCGCTTTGGTTTGCGGTGCGAATTAAGCGTTAGAACTCAATTCTGGCTCCGAGTTGGACGGTGCGTGGAGCGCTGACGTCTCCTGTCCATCGTCCAAAATTCGGACTGGCGATATTTGTATCAAAGGGAAAATTCCCGCTGATATTAAATCCGCCAGCATTGATCAGGTAATGCCAGTTCCACATATTGAAGAACTCGGCGCGAATCTGGAAATTAACTTTTTCTTTAATTCGCGTGTTCTTGATAATGGAAAAATCCTGATTCTTGAATGTCGGACCTCTGAAGTTCGTCACACGAGCACCTGACCCCGTGTAGCCGAACTGATTGAAGGCCGATAACGGCTCAAACGCGGTAACGTCAAAGAGCCGATTAGGAGTGGCGCTGGCATAGTTCGGATCGAACTTGTTGATGTCCACCAGGAATGGATTTTTGCCAGCAATAACGCCAGGGATGCAACCCTGTCGAAATTCACCGGGGATATTACAGGTACCAGAACGGAAGAAATACGGCGTACCTTTCGATGCGCGGAAAATCGTGCTGGCCTGCCATCCTCCCAGTACCACGCTGCCAATGCCGTTACTCATAAATCGCTTACCTTTGCCGAATGGCGCTTCATAAACGAACGCCGCAGACAAAATTTGCGGCACGTCATCCGGTGCGACTGAGCGAGCACGCCTGCGCTCAAAAGGTGAAATTACACCTTGTGAACCATTCCAGGTGCTGGCGCCACGTTGCGTGTTGTCTGCTGAGTCACTAATCAGCTTGGCTTTCGTATAAGAAACCAGCATGAAGAGGCCTTTGCTAAACCGCTTTTCAGCCTTGACCTGAAGCGAATGGTAAATCGAGTTGCCTTGATTTTCATTCAGTCCAGTCAGTGAATCGCAGTATTGCGGGAAAGGAAGCAAGGCCTGTGCAACGGTCGGATTGCAACCTGTTATTTGCTGCGTCCAACCAGCATATGGGATTTTGACACCCGCGTGACTAACTTCTCCCGCCGCAAAATTTTCGAGGAGTTTTGGCCCCAACGCTTTAACTGTCGGGTCATTCGGGTTCAGGACGTTGAGCGGCTGCAGGTTCGATGGCAATCGCGTCCCCTTGCTCCCAACATAAGCCACACTGAGATTGATGCTATTGTACAATTCGCGCTCAATCGTCAGATTCCATTGCTGTGAGTAAGGCCGACGATTGGCGTCTGCCGGACGATATAGAATACCCTGTCCATTACGGAAGTCATCCTTGATGAAAGGAGGTCTGGTAAAATTCTGCGGTAATCCGTCCTGCAAATAAAACGCTGGAACGATCCCGCTAAACCCACCTGTACTGAAACTTTGGTTGAGGTTGAAGCCGTCCAGCGACATGCCACCACCCCAGCCGGGATAAAATGCCTGGGCAAAGAAAATGCCATAGCCCGCGCGGACGACAGTTTTCTGATCCCATGAATAAGCGATACCAAGCCGTGGCGCAAAACCTTTCTTCCAGGTTTTTTCCGGGAAGTTAGAGCCAAAACTGGCTGCGCCGTAGCTCGTGCCTGCAAAAGCCAGGCGTCCCAGTCTGCCGCCTGCACCGGAATTAGCGCCGTTGGGATCAAAGAATGAGAACCGGTTGAATTTCTCACGCATTGGCGTGAAAACATCCCAACGAATACCGTAATTGACTGTTAGCTTGGGAGTCATCTTCCACGTATCACCCGCGTGAACGACATAGGCGTTCTGGCGCGGATACCAGGCGCTAACGGTGCGGAAGTCAACGTTGGCATTGCTGACTGCACCAAGCAGGAAACCAGCAATCGGATGTCCACTCGTGATAAACGGTAAGCTTGTCGTGTCACGTCCGAAGCCAAAACTACCTGATTCATTGCCGCCTGAACGAATGTTACCTCCGGCATTGCGCCACTCACCACCGAATTTCAGTGTGTGATTACCGACAACCCAACTCAGAATATTGTTCACCACCCAGGTTGGACGAGTTGTGATGTTTCTGGCATTGATACCAGAACTGTTACTGAGTTGTGTAAACCCATCGGCAAAAGTGAATTGCGGCAGGTACAGCTTACTCGCTACGCCATTGATTTGTGGAAGCTTGCCAACCTGATCAAGGTTGATCGAACCATAACCTTCGTTACGATTTAAATAACCCATTGACAGGTGATGCGTGATTTTTGAGTTAAAAGTATGTTCCCAATTAAAACGCGGAATTGGTGAATTCTGCGGCGTCGTCGGGCTTTCTGTTGCGATCTCGCGGGGTAACGCGGAAGCAATATTGATGGCCGCAAACTGTCCCCAATAGGTGAAGTAGAAATGATCTGAATCACCAATGTAATGATCCACACGAGCCAGATAAACATTCGAGCCGTTGATAAGCGAATTCGGAACCGCACGCGGCAACACGTAGTTGTTAAGTTCACCGGGACGATTCGTCGCAGGTAAAAACTTCAAATACGCCGCCGCAATTGAATTGTTGATCCGATTAGGGCAAATAACGTTCAAGACGCCATTACAACTCACCTGATCGCGCAAGAGCGGCTGATTTGTAGCCGAAGCTGGATTTGCTGAATTGTACGCCGGATTTGCTCGCGTCGTAGCGGGATCATAAACGGGTATCAATTTGCCACTGGCATCTTTCCAATCCGTAAAATCCCCGATCCGCGCTTTGGTTGATGGAATGGTAAAGGTTGGAACCGTTGCGCCACCTGCCGCACGGAAGCCCTCCCAATTGAAATAGAAGAAGGTTTTGTGCTTCCCCTCACTTTTGTACAACCAGGGAATCTGCACTTTACCGCCAAAGTTCGCGCCAAAGTTATTTTGAATATTGAAGGGACGCTCAGATGCGTTCCATTGGCGCGCATTCAAAGCACGGTTGCGGTGATATTCAAAAGCTGCGCCGTGATATTGCGCTCCGCCTGATTTCGTCACCACCTGTAATTGTCCTCCCGTCGAAGCGCCATATTGCGGTTCATAACTGGAGGTCAGGACCTTAACTTCCTGCACCATATCCGGTGACATTTGGAAATCGCCCTGGAGCGAAACCATGCCGCTCTGGTTCATAAAACCCTGCTGCATACTCACGCCATCCATCACTGCTTCGTCGCCGGATTGCAGCCCACCGTTAATGCGAGCATCAAAGGCATTACCGCTTGCTCCGGTCGAAACACCGGGTAAGAGCACAGCGAGTCCAATTGATGAACGCGGCGCACCACCAACAACAATCGGTAAAATATTGAGGGTTTCAGGTGCGACGCCACCCTGCACCGTCGCGTTTTCAAAGTTAATCGCCGAAATATCTCCGACGACAGTGACGGTTTGTTGTTGTGCGCCAACCTGAAGTTGAACGCTGGCCTGCGCAATCAAATTGATTGTCAGGATGATTCCCTTTTGTAAATATGATTGGAATCCTGTCTTGGAGACTTTTAAATCGTATGTGCCTGGCGTCAGGTTACGAAATGTGTAGTCGCCTCTTTCATTGGATGTAGCTTTGGCTTCAAAATTGGTAGCTGCATTGGTCAAAGTTAAATCTGCTCCCGGCACAATTGCACCCGATGGGTCAGTCACTGTGCCGTTGAGAGTAGCATTAGAACTTTGTGCCTGGGCCGCAATGGCAAAGGCCGCAAAGACCAAACAGACAACCAGAAATGACACAAAGCTTGAACCTCTTACTCGTGATATTTTCCTGGACATGGTTGCTCTCCTTGTAGTGTAGGTTAGTCAAAAATATGCAGGATTAAAGCGCTGAAACAAATATGTGACTTAGCTGGAGATTTTACTTCCCATTGTGAAACGGAAACCTCTGACATAAGCAATATAACTGCTCTTACACTTATCCTGTACTAAATGTGGCGAAGAATTCCAACAAAGCGCAGCCTGTCTATTTTTTGGGGGATTGAATAATTATTCCTGTAATACCACAAAGTAAATTAATTATTCATTTGCAGGCTTTATTTTTATCCTGGGCGGTTACGCAACCCCTTGCTTGGGAATGTAAAGTATCCTCCCTGATTTTCTCTTTTGTCAAGCAACCAGGCGCAGACGAGAATTCCTGTGCCGCTACGATTTTTCCAAATAGTGCGTGGGCGATAACTCTCGTAAGCGTGTCGCCGCCTGTTCGGGAGTAATATCGCGTTGCGGCATCCCCAGCATTTCATAACCAACCATAAATTTTTTCACTGTCGCCGCGCGTAACAGGGGCGGATAAAAATGTGCGTGAAGGTGAAATGCAGGATGCGGTTCACCATCGGTCGGGCGCTGATGAAAGCCCATTGTGTAGGGAAACGAAGTCAGAAATAAATTGTCGTAGCGAATGGTAATTTGCCGCAGGATGTCCGCGAGTCCCGTCCGCTCGGCGTCATTTAATTCATCCAGCCCGGTCACTTGTCGGCGGCTGATGAGCAGCGTTTCAAACGGCCACGTTGCCCAATATGGCACAACGATCACAAAATGATCGTTCGCACACACAACCCGTTCTGCCTGCTCTAATTCAATTCTTAAATAATCGCCCAGCAGACTTGAGCCGTGTTGTTCGTAATATTCACCAAATCCGATTAGTTCTTTTTGCAGTTCGTTCGGCAGGTTTTCGTTAGCCCAGATTTGTCCATGCGGGTGCGGATTGCTGGCTCCCATCATCTCACCACGATTTTCAAAAATCTGTACAGAATTAATATGCGGTAAACTGCCAAGCGCAATATATTCGTCAACCCACGTGTCTACCACACGCCGCAAATTCGGCACGCTCATTCGCGCCAGCGTCAAATCATGGCGCGGAGAAAAACACACCACTCGACACAATCCAGCTTCGCTTTGTGCGATCAGCAAATCTTTTTCATTGCTTGAAAAAGCGGGGGTGTACGGCTTCAGCGCTGCGAAATCGTTATCGAAAACAAATGTTTCGGTGTAGGCCGGATTTTTGTGACCGCCGGCGCGTTCGTTCCCTGGACATAAATAACAAGCCGGATCGTAGGCCAGTTGTTGTGGCGCGGCGGTTGCTTCGATCTGTCCCTGCCAGGGACGCTGGGTACGATGGGGCGAGACCAGCACCCATTCACGCGTCAATGGATTGAAACGACGATGCGGATGTTCTTTCAATTGGAATTCTGCATTACTCATTGGCCGATTGTAGCAAAAAAGAATCAACCCCGTCGCTACGGCTCCGGGTACAGTACCGGAACAATTTGTGCTTGCGTTCAGACAAACGGATCAGGCAAGATCAGCCATCATTAAATCTGGAAAGGAATTTTGCCTTCATGCTCAGCCGTTTCTGGCTCCTAACTATTTTTGCCGCAATTTTTCATTGCGTCGTTTTCTCACAAACTCACCGCGTCGTCCGCATCACCGAACCCGAGGCAGTCAACCCAGGGGAAGTCTCCATCGCCATCAATCCAAAAAATCCTGACAACATCATCGGCGTGTCATTTCAATACGGCAGACCAGGACAACCGCGTGTCAGCAATTGCCGCTATGTAACGAATGATGGAGGAAAAACCTGGACTACAGTAATCGCGCCAAATCCACGCGGTTTGTCACAGGGCGATGATGCGATTGCGATGAATAGTGAAGGCGTGGCTTACCATTCGTTTATGTCGTTCGACGGCATCCGTGTTCAGCGTCCAGTGCGTGCTTTCAGCGGTCTTTGGGTGAGCGCATCAAAAGACGGTGGCGGGAATTGGGAAGCACCTGTGCCAGTCATTGAACACGTCAATTCCGTCACCCCGTTTGAAGATAAACCTTACATTGTCACTGATAATATTTCCGGCTCGCCGTACAAAAATAATCTCTATCTGGCGTGGACACGATTTGATGTTTATGGCAGCAAAGACCCACAGCATCGCTCGCATATTTACTTTTCTGGTTCCAGCGACGGTGGAAAATCTTTTGCGATGCCGTTTGAAGTTTCAGATACAACGGGCGATTGTCAGGATGGCGATAACACGCTTGAAGGGGCAATCGCTGCGGCTGGAATTAACGGCGAAATATACCTTGTCTGGGCGGGGCCGAAAGGTTTGTATTTTGATAAATCAGTTGATGGCGGAATAAATTTTGGTAAGGACAAAGTGATTGCCGAAACGCCCGGCGGCTGGGACATAGAAATTCCCGGCATTGAGCGCAGTAACGGCATGCCCGTCACCAAAGTTGATACGAGCAACGGCCCTAATCGCGGCACGATTTATGTGAACTGGGTAGACGCCCGCAACGGCGATCACGATGTATTTCTCATGGCTTCGCACGATGGCGGAAATACATGGTCAGAAGCAATCCGTGTCAACGATGACAAATTGAAAAATGGCAAAGATCAATTTTTTACCTGGCTGGCGGTTGATCCAATAGACGGTTCCATCAATATAGTTTTTTACGACCGCCGTGACCTGACCGGAACAAAAACCGGAGTGACTCTGGCACGCAGCATTGACGGTGGTAAAACGTTCATCAATCACAAAATTAACCTCGCCCCATTTGCGTG
>JAYSTY010000061.1:0-50349 GCA_043719385.1 Blastocatellia bacterium
ATCAGATACCGCCCCGTTTCCATATTCCCATCGCCCCGTTCAAGGGCGGCGAGCATCAGATCATCCAGTGAGGAAGCTACCCCTTGTACGCTGCTGCTCTCAGTTGGTTGTTTATGTTCTTTCTTTGTTGCCATGACTGTTCCTCCAATATTTTGGTGTTGTTAATATTTTGGTTTAGTCAGCCAAAAGTAATCGTTACTAAGTTGACTAACGTGGCCTGAAAAATCCAAGGATAAAAATTCTTTCTGCAAATGCTGTGTGCTGCTTTCCAGCTACCGAAGTACTTCGTTCAGAATTCTAGCGAGCCGGAGGCCTGCTTTTGCGAGTTGCCCGTCAACCACGGGCCGGTTTGCCGAAAAGTAACTCTGACCGAGCCGTTTGTTGGCCGGGATGTTTTTGTATGCGTGATCAACTGCTAACTGATGTGACTCTAAAGCCCAATCCACAAATGTCTCCTGTGCCAGCACCCCGGTTTCCTGTGCGCTTGCCACCGTCAATACACGATTAGCCGTTTGATTGAGTCCGGCTCTGGCAATGATGTTTGTATCCCAAACCTTATGTAGGTTGGTGGACACACCGAAAAAAGTTACCAGGACATCGTTGCCACCACGATCATGATCGTCGGCGCAATGCAGTGGCTGGTGAAGATCACCGATAAAATGCACGAGAAATTTCAGCGCTTCCGCGCGTGCCTGGCGGCTTTCCTGCGGATTGGCGAGTACATTGCGAAAGCTTTCCAGCCTCCCTGCATCGGCCAGGATTGCCCGCGATTCAGTCAAGGCATTGATAATGCAATCGCCAAACGGCGTGCGCGGGCAATCGCGTGCCGGGTCATAAGCGTTTGCACTGACCGGAATGTCTACGAAATGCCAGTTTTTGGTTTCCGGGCGCGAGTTGCGAATCGTATCCGCCCAGCTAGCAACGGACTCCAACGTCTCGCCGCGTTGCAACAGACGAAGTATTTCCTGCCGTGCTTTAGCCGAGAGATTGCGCTGTGCTGTACGCGCTACAATACGATGCCCCTCGACGCCCCAGCCAAAGACAGGAGCAGCGTTCATACAACTTAGCAGCAAGGCCAACGCCCAAACGGATTTTCTTGAGATTTTTTTCATAAGTTTCCTTCTCTGTAGCACAATTAAACCAACCGATTTTGTAATGCCTTTGCTACGGCTTCTGATTTAGAATGCACTTCCAATTTGCGGTAAATACTCTTCATGTGAAACGCCACGGTGTTCACGCAACTCCGCAATTCTGCCGCTGCTGTTTTGTAGCTGTGGCCTTCGACCAGCAGGGTCAGCAACCGCAGTTCATGCGGCGTCAGGTAATAATCTGCTTTGGTCGGCGGACGAATCTTGCGGAAGAGCCGAATCACTTTGCTCGCAATTTCCGGCGACATCGGTGCGCCGCCATTCACGGCCTCGCGCAAGCCTTCGATTAGTCGCGCAGGCGACGTGTGCTTGAGCAAATAACCTGAAGCTCCGGCACACAAGGCGGCAAAGATCCGTTCGTCATCGTCGTAAATCGTTAAGGTCACGATCACCAGTTGCGGCCAGCGTTCCTTCAGCAACCGTGTGCCTGCAATTCCATCCATACCGGGCAGGCCAATGTCCAGTAACAAAATGTTGGGCAGGTTCTGTCCCAGCTTTTGCAAGCCTTCTTCCATCGAACCGAAACCGCCTGTACAGATGAAGCCCGGTGCGCTGCTGATCAAATAACACAAGCCTTCACGCACTTCGCGCAAATCCTCAATGATGGCGACTTTGATGATGTCGGCTGTAACTGACACAGTCTCCTCCTGACGGATGCGCTCAGTGCCTGCTGGGGGATTTTTCGTTTTTGGCTGCTGCAGTTATTGGCTGCAAGGGTAGTGTAGGCGGTTGCGTCAACGCTGTCACTCCCCTGTTCAGGTAGGTATGTAACGCAACTCCTACCGACCGCAATCGAAACTGAGATTGTTGTCTGACAACCGTCAGCCATTGTTGTGCCCATTGTCCGGCTGATTGACGTTGACGAGCACACAATAAAATCGTCGTCCCAGCGGCTGAAGAAATAATGCTGAAGTCAGCGCCCAGCGTATTGGCGCGGCGCGACATACTTCGTAACCCGTTTCCCTCGGCGGGCTGCGCAGAAGCAAAACCACTGCCGTTATCGCTGATGCGCAACGTGAGGTAGCCGCCTTCAAGCTGCACTTCAATGACAGCGCAGGAGCAACCGGAATGGCGTACCAGGTTGTTAATGCTTTCCTTGAAAATTAAAAAAACCTGGCGCCGTAACTCGGCATCCAGGCGCAATTCGCTTTTGAATTTGGGCGCGTGAAAAGAAAATTCCACCCCGGCGGCAGGCAGAATTTCGCTGGCAAAGTGACGCATCCGCCGAAGCAAATTACTAAAACCATCCTGGTGTGGATTCGTCGCCCAAACGATGTCGCCAAGCGCGTTCATCGTTGCGCGTGAAATCTCTGACAGCGCCTTGAGCGAGTGCGCCAGTTGCGGATCGGCGGCTCCAGCCTGGTGACGCAGAACTTCGCTGAGCAGGGCGAGTTGCGAAAGGTTCGCACCAATATCATCGTGCAAATCTGCGGCAATTTGATCCCGCAGGCGTTGGAGTGCGGCGCATTGTGTCTGGCGATAACCAACAGAAAAAACTATGACCAGACAGAAAAAGGTTGTGGCTAAGAACCAGGTAAGCACGGAGACTTCACAGGACATGGCAGATTGTTCCTCAAACAGCGGGGCAAGTGAACTCGGGCTAAGTTGGCGAACAGGCTAATAGCTCTTTTTGGTTCGCTCGATCAGATTTGCTTTTTCGGGCCGAGATAAATCAGGGTTTCCATTTGTATATGGAAAAAAGTGGCAAAACATTTCATGTGCGGATAGCATTTCAGGTCTTTGGTCTTTGGAAAATAAATGTAATGGCCTCGTTCCACGTCAAATAACTCTTATCAAAGGTTGACATCTCTGAGCTAAACGTGAGGATAAATAGATATATTTTTTCAAAGACCAAAAACCAAAGACCTAATCACTTTCCTGTTATTTGCTTTCGTCGGGCAATGAATTTTGCCGCCTCGACAATCAGGATTGGCAGGAAAATCGAGCTGACGGTCACGACAAAATCTGCTTTCGTTAAGGGCGTCGTCGCAAGCACACGCGCCAGTGGTGGCAAATAAAGCGCCAGCAGTTGCAGCCCAATCACGATTGCCGCCGCGAGCCACAGGAAAGGATTACTAAACAAATCTGCGAACGCTGAGCGCGTCCGTGAACGACAGTTGAAGGTATGCCCAAGTTGAACTCCGACGAGCGTTAACAAGGCAACAGTGCGAGCATGTGCGCCGCCGCCATAAGTTTTCAGCGCCCACGCATAACCCGCCAGAATAATTGCCGCCAGCATTACGGCCTGCCACAAGATCAAAATCACAAACGGGCGCGACAAAAGTGCAGCCTGTGACGAACGCGGCGGTCGTTGCATCACTTCGGTTCCGCCCGGTTCCAGGGCCAGCGCCAGCGCCGGAAAAATATCTGTCACCAGATTAAGCCAGAGAATTTGCAACGGTAATAAGGGCAACGGCCAGCCCACAACAATCGCGACGAAAATCGCAATCACAGCCGCCAGGTTTTTCGAGAACATCAGATGAACGAACTTGATGATGTTCGCGTAAATCGTCCGGCCACCAGCGACGGCTTTGATAATCGTCGCAAAATTATCATCTGCCAGCACCATGTCCGCAGCCTCTTTGGCAACTTCAGTTCCCCGCTTTCCCATCGCGATTCCAATGTCAGCGCGCTTGAGCGCAGGTGCGTCATTCACGCCATCGCCAGTAACCGCAACGATTTCATGGGCCTGTTGTAAGGCGGCAACGATATTCAATTTATCTTCGGGCGACACACGCGCAAAAACATCAGTGGAGTCCGCCAGTTGTGCCAGCAGCGCGTGATCTGCGCCGATTAAATCTCGCGCATGCAAGGCACGTGGTTCAGCCACACCATTCAGACGAAGCTCTTTCGCAATCGCACGCGCCGTATTAAGTTGATCGCCGGTTAGCATCACCACGCGAATGCCCGCCTGGCGAGCGGATTCAAGCGCAGCAGGAACTTCAGCACGGGGCGGGTCGCTCATACCGACAAACCCAAGCAGGCAATAACCTTCCATCATAGGAGCATCGCCCATTTCGGCCTCATCGTTATGATTCAAGCGTTTTTCTGCCAATGCCAGCACGCGCAAGCCTCGTTCTGCCATTGCTTCGTTGGCAACAAGAAATGTTTTTCGAGCGGCTTCATCAAGCGGCAAAATATTATTGCCGTCCACCGCATACTGCGTGCAAATATCGAGTACTGCCGATGGCCCGCCTTTCAATGCAACCAGCCGCGCACCTTCTTTCGTTTGATGAAGTGTCAGCATTCTTTTGGTCACAGCAGCAAAAGGAATTTCGCTGAGCTTTGGATAGTTCAGGCGAGTTTGCCCAATATCCATACCTGTTTTGTGCGCCGCCAGCAGCAAAGCAGTTTCAGTAGGATCGCCCACAGTCTGCGCTTCGTCTGTTTCCTGCTGATTGAATGAAGCTTCGTTGCACAGCACGCTGATGCGGAGTGCGCGGGTCAGTAATTCATTATTTTCCGGCACTGGAGTTTCACGCGCAAGCTTTATAACTTCGCCACTCGCCAAAAAATAATCCCGCACAGTCATACGATTTTCTGTCAGCGTGCCGGTTTTGTCAGTGCAGATGATTGTCGCGCTGCCGAGGGTTTCGACGGCTGGCAGGCGGCGCACAATCGCGTTTTGCCGCGCCATCCGTAAAACTCCCAGCGCCAGAATCAGCGTCGTCACGGCGGGCAAAGCTTCGGGAATCGCGGCAACTGCCAGACTGATTCCGACTTCAGCCATTAACCACAATGATTCTCCGCGCAACCATCCGGCTAGCATAACTATCGCGCCAATCGCCAGTACCGCATAAACGAGGCGTCGCCCCAATTCATCCAGACGGCGCTTGAGCGGAGTGGTTTCATTCGGCGCACTCGCCACGAGCTTGCCGATCTTTCCCAGTTCTGTATCGGTTCCGGTCGCCGTGACGATAGCTACGCCGCGTCCTGCGACAACTGCTGTTCCGAGGTAAAGCATCGCGCGGCGCTCAGCGAGCAAAGCATCTTTTGAGACTGGCGTGATGTTTTTTTCGACGGTTGCGCTTTCACCTGTTAAGGCGGATTCCTCAACCTGCAAATTAAACGCTTCCAGTAAACGCGCATCCGCCGGAACACCATCGCCAGCATTCAAAATCACAATATCGCCAGGAACCAGATCGGTCGCGTCAAGCTCCTGTTCTTTGTCATCACGTCGCACCCGTGCGGTTGTCCGCGACTGCCGACGCAACGCATCAAGGGCGCGTCCCGCCTGCCATTCTGTCGCAAAGCCAACCAAGCCATTGAAAAATAAAACAAAGGCGATAGCCAGGGCTTCGACCGTATCACCCGTGGCCCAGGCGATAAGCGCAGCGGCAGCCAGCAGCGCGATAATGAGGCTGAGAAATTGATCAAGTAAAATGCTGGCCCACGAACGCTGGCGAATTGTTTGCAGGGCATTCGCGCCAAATTGTTGGCGGCGCGCCAGGACTTCGTCACCCTTAAGTCCGACAGCAGGATTGACCGCCTGTGCCTGCAAAATTGTCACAACATCAACGGCATAAGGAAAAATCGCCGCGTCAATATTCGTCGCTTCAATAGTAGTAATATTCATCAATGCAGTTTTTCTCACAGCCATGAGTGATTTCCTAAAAAGACATCCAAATCATCGCTGCACTTGCGACTGTCATCAAAATTGCGGTGGCCCAACCCAGCACACGTAACCAGATAGAATTCACCCGCTCACCCATTACAACCGGATCACTCGTCAACAAAACCACTAATATTATCAGCGGTGGAGCCAGGACACCGTTAACAACTGCTGCCCAAAAAAGCATGCGCACAGCATTGAATTGTAAAAAATTAAGCAGAAGTCCGAGGATGACTGAAACTACAATGACGGCATAAAATTTAGCTGAGACGCGGGGGCGATCATTCAGTGAGCCGCGCCAGTGCATTGCTTCGGCGACGGCATAAGCTGCCGAACCAGCCAGCACCGGAACACCCAGCATTCCGGTTCCCACTAATCCCAGCGTAAACAAAAGGTAGGCTGCATTTCCGGCCAATGGGCGCAGGGCTTCGGCGGCTTGTCGCGCTGTCTCAATTTCACGGTGTCCGGCAACATAAAGCGTGGCTCCGGTGGTCAGGATAATGAAATACATCACGACGCCGGCAAAAAACATGCCCATCAAAACGTCTGTCCGTGCGGCATTTAATTCAGTCGCAGTGGCCCCGCGACGCTGATGCAGAGTTCGGCGTCCCAGTGCGCGTTCCTCTTCAACCTCCTGCGCGGCCTGCCAGAAAAAAAGATAGGGCGAAATCGTCGTGCCTAAAATTGCAATGAACGTAGCCAGATAATTCGCGCTCCATTCAAGGTGCGGGATAAACGTTGCTTTGATGACCTCACTCCAACGCGGATGAGCAAGGAAGGCCGCAAAAATATAAGCGAACAGGACCAGGGTCAGCCATTTGAAAATACGTGCAATATGGCGATAACTGGAGAAAATCAACAGCCCGATAATCAGTGCCGCGAAGACTGGTTGCCATAACCACGCCCGCACTCCGGTCATCATTTCCATCGCGGCTGCCATGCCGCCCAAATCAGCCGCAATATTGACCGTATTGGCAATTGCCAGCAAAGCGCATGCACCCCACAAAACCCAGGGCGAATAACGTCGTCGAATCGCGCCCGCTAATCCCAAACCAGTAACTAAACCAAGCCTTGCACACATCAACTGAACTGCCGCCATCAGGGGAAACGAAAAAACCGCCATCCATAACTGGCTGAAACCAAATGCTGCTCCGGCGACCGAATAAGTAGAAATACCCGATGGATCATCATCCGCCGCACCAGTAATTAACCCAGGTCCGAGTTCAGCGAAAAAGCGCCGCAGCCTGCCGTTGTGATTTTTAGCGGCTGGATTTTTTTTGGGTAACTTTTCTTCTACCAAACGCACACTAAACCTCAATCCTTCTCTTTGCGCTCAATCGTATTAACCCATGAACAAGCTGGTACGAATTTTCGCTTTCATTCTGAAGTCTATATGCAAGAGCCAGGCCGAAATTATCAGGCGAATTTTACTTCCATCTTCAGGTTTGCTCAGTACTGCGACCGTGCGCCAGCTTGTAAACAGAAATTACGTTTCATTAGTGGTAAATTTCTCGCGCTGCCCTGCGTAATTTTCCCCACCGCCTAAGTCGCCAGGAACGATCTCCCTTAAAATCCTGTTGTAGAAAACCAATTAAGAATTAAAGCTAATGGCACACAACTTGCTCTTTTCTCAGCAGGATTAACAGTTACAACTTCAAATTGAGAAAGAGGAAATTATGAAAATCTTATTAGCCGTTGATGGATCAGAATGCAGTGATGCTGCTGTCAAAGAAATCGCCCATCGCCCCTGGCCGGTGGGAACGGTGATGAAAGTATTTTCCGTGGTCGAACTGCCTTTTGCGCCGACGACTGAAACCTGGGCCTTGCCCGACAGCTATTACACACAACTGGAAGAAGCCGGGCGCGAGCGGGCGAAAGCTGCGATTGAAAAAAGCGTCAAAACCCTGCGCGAAGAAATTGGCATGGTGCTGGAAATAATCACCGACATCAAAATGGGGCACGCAGCCACGACAATCATTGACGAAGCGGAAAGTTGGGGCGCGGATTTGCTCATTATCGGTTCCCATGGTTATCGCGGCTTCAAACGATTTTTGCTTGGCTCGGTTTCCACTACCATTGCCTCGCACGCCAAATGTTCGGTGGAAATTATTCGGACACGCCCAGTCGAAGAAAGTGAGAAATAGTTATGAGTAACGTAGTTGTTTTAGGAGCAGGTTTTGCCGGAGTTGTTGCGGCTGAATCATTAGCCAAACGATTAGGCAAAGAACATCAAATTACACTGGTGTCGCACAACCGCGATTTCATCTTCTATCCCGCGTTGGTCAAGCTGGCGTTCGGACAATGTGAGGTTGGCGACATCACGTATGATTTGCGCGACGCAATGCTGGATCGGCGCGTCAAATTTATTCAGGCCGAGGTTGCGTATCCTGACCCCGATAACAATTGCGTAGTTGTCCCGCACGGCGAAGTCGAAGGCAAAATTCCTTATGATTATCTGGTGTTTGCGCTGGGACGAAGATTGGCGACGGAGGAGGTGCATGGTTTTTACGATCACGCGCATCATCTGTTAACGGTGAATGCAGCCCTGAAATTTCGTGAGGCGCTGAAGCATTTTCACACCGGACACGCGGTGCTTGGTTATTCGCCTGATGCAAGACTGGCTGTTCCTGTATTTGAAACTGCTTTTGCCCTGGATCGCCTGCTGAAAGAACGGGGTGAAAGAGAGAACGTAAAAATTACGATTGTCAGCCCCGAAGAGCTGGGCGGGCAGCTTGGCGGTCAGGAAGTTGTGCCGCATTTGGAAAAATCGTTGCGTGAACACGACGTGGAATTTGTCCCGCATTTCCCCATCAGTCAGGTCACAGAGAAAGCGATTTTCACCTCGGATAATCGGCAAATGGAATACGATTTATTGATGCTGCTCCCGCCTTTTACTGGTGCGAGTGCAGGGATGTACACAGGCTTAACTGACCCGAACGGTTATGTGCGAGTGGATCGTCACATGCGTGCCACCGGGGCCAGTCGAATTTATGCAGCAGGCGATTGTGTCAATCTGCTGGGGCCGAAGATGGGACACATGGCAGTGTTGCAGGGAATGGTCGCAGCAGCAAATATTGCGGCTGAAATCGAAGGCAAAGAACCGGAAGCACGTTACAACCACGAACTAATGTTAGTTATTGATGAGGGTGGCGGCGATTCGATTTATTTGCAAAAAGGACTCTGGGATAAAAGCGGAACAAGCGTCAAGCAGGGTCGTTTCTGGGGCTGGGCGAAAAATGTGCACCAAAAATATTGGCAGCGTATTCACGCCTGATTCAACCTTAATGTTTCCTGCGCACGATTTCCACCGAACAATGCGCTCTGGCGACAACTGCGGTTGCGACGCTGCCGGGTAAAAATCGTTCGAGCCGACCTTCACCCGCATGACCGACATAAATACAATCGGCTCCCCAGTCTTCAGCTTCTGCCAGTAAGACCTGTTTGGGATCGCCAGTAATGATGATCGAAGCGGCTTTTAAGCCAGCCGCACGCAGCTTACTTTCAGCGATCATTTGAATTTCAGTCGCACGCGTTTTTTCTTCTATTGAATCACCAATAGCTGTCACAATCCGCGCTTCGGTTTCTTCAGGCCAAACCCTGGAGGCTAATAACTCAATCGCAGCGAAGGCCACCACTGAGCCATCAACACCAGCTAAAATTCGCAAAGGAAATTCAGCGACATTGACGCGCTGGCGTGCCACTCGAACTGTACAGGGCGCTTCGGTGACAACTTTTTGCGCGACACTGCCGAACAGGAAGCGCCCCATAGCCGAACGCCCATGCGAACCAACTACGATTAAATCAGGCAACCATTCGTTGGCTTTTTCAAGCACGAGACGCGCAGGCGAACCCGAAGCAGTTTTTGCCTCAACCTCCCAGGCAGGAAATAAAGAGCGCAGTCGCACACAGGCTTCCTGCGCAAAGCTCAGCGCTTCCATTTCATTAATTACCGGACGTTCTGTCCAAATGGGGCGTGGTTCCAGGTGGTCAGTCTGCGGCGGAAACCAAAGCTCCGCCACCGAAAAAACTATCGCTTTGGCTTTTTCAGGCAAGCCCGCACGTAATAAATCATTCAGTGCATCATTGGCTGATGCTGAGCCGTCATAAGCAACCAGGAGTTTCATCATAATATTGTTGAGTAGCAGCAATCAGTATACCAGTCGAAAATCAGCAATCCATCGTTCATCCATTATCAAGTGTGGAATATTTCGCAACTGGCTGCGAAATATTCCACAACCCATCTTCTGCGGATAACTGGAACGCTGATTGCTGCAATAAATTGAAGCAGAAATATCACGTGACTATTATGGAGACTAAAACTGTGACTCAGGCATCTATCACGAAAGAAAATAGCGAAACTAAAATTTCTCAACCGGACAAAGAACCAATGGCGCGTTATCGGCGTGCGGTGAATTATCTGGCTGCCGCGCAAATTTATCTTAAGGCGAATACTTTGCTGTCGGAGCCGCTGCGCCCGGAGCATATCAAAGATCGTTTGCTGGGACATTGGGGGACTGCGCCGGGCATCAATTTAATTTATACGCACCTGAATTATTTGATTAAGCGAACTGCCGCCAGCGTGTTGCTGGTCACTGGCCCCGGCCACGGAGCCGCCGCGAATATGGCCAATATGTTTGTGGAGGGAACACTGACAGAATTTTATCCCGAAGTCACTTATGATCGCGCCGGGATTGAAAAGCTCTGTAAATTATTTTCGTGGCCTTATGGTTTTCCCAGCCATCTCAGCCCAGCCTTGCCAGGCGTAATTCATGAAGGCGGAGAGTTGGGTTATGCGCTTGCGACCGCCTTTGGCGCAGCTTTTGACAATCCTGATTTAATTGTTGCCTGCATTATTGGCGACGGTGAAGCCGAGACGGGACCAACGGCTGGTGCGTGGCACAGCAATAAATTTTTGAACCCGGCGACGGATGGCGCAGTCCTGCCAATTTTACATCTCAACGGCTTCAAGATTTCCAATCCAACAATTTTCGGCACGATGAACGATGAGGAGTTGAATGCTTTGTTTACGGGTTATGGCTACGCGGTGCGAACCGTTAATTTCGATGCTGAACTGGACGAGGAAATGCAGGAGGCAGTGGATTGGGCGTATCGGGAGATTCGCGCTATTCAGGGGCAGGCACGACACGGACAACCGCCCCAGCGTCCGCAATGGCCGTTGATAATTTTGCGCACGCCGAAAGGATTTGGCTGTCCCACAGAAATTGACGGACAGCAGGTTGCAGGCACTTTTCGGGCGCATCAGATTCCGGTGAAAGACCCTAAAAATAATCCTGTTCATTTGGTCGCGCTGGAAAAATGGCTCCGCTCTTATCAGCCTGAAGAATTGTTTGATGATGACGGAAAACCAGCACCAGATATTTTGTCATTGTGCCTGCCGCGTGACCAGCGCATCGCCATGAATCATCACAGCTTTGGCGGCGCCTGTCGGATTCCGCTCAACCTGCCGGGCTTGTCGGACTACGCACTGAAAATTGCTCAGCGTGGTGGTCAGCGCACAGCGCAGATGAATCCATTGGGCGATTACTTGAAAGATGTAGTTTCGCTCAATCAGGAGCAACGGAATTTTCGCCTTGTCTGCCCGGACGAACTGGAATCGAACCGCATTGGTAAAGTACTGGAAGCCACGAATCGCCAATATACCTGGCCGCTTCCAGCGAATACTGAACATACTGCATGTGATGGACGAGTGCTGGAAATGTTGAGCGAGCATAATTGCCAGGGCTGGTTGCAGGGCTATTTATTGACCGGACGACACGGGCTTTATCCCTGTTACGAAGCCTTCATTCCGATTGTGGACGGGATGATGAATCAATACGCCAAGTTTTTGAAAACTTCGCTGGAAATTCCCTGGCGCAAACCTATCGCGTCGTTGAATTATTTACTGACTTCAGAAGTTTGGCGGCAGGATCACAATGGCTATTCGCATCAGGGGCCGGGTTTCATCAACAGCCTGCTGACGCGCAAAGGAACAACCTATCGCATCTATTTACCACCGGATGCGAACAGTTTGCTTTCGACGATTGACCATTGTTTGCATTCGACCAATTACATTAATCTGGTGATTGCTGGTAAGCAGCCGATGCCGCAATGGTTATCGCTCGACGAAGCCGTTGAGCATTGTCGCGTTGGCACTTCGATCTGGCGCTGGGCGAGTACGAACAATGGTGATGCGCCTGAAATTGTGCTTGCCGCCGGTGGCGACAATATGACGCTGGAAGTAATGGCAGCGGCAAAACTCCTGCGCGAAGAGTTGCCGGAATTAAAAGTCAGAGTCGTGAATGTGACCGATTTGATGGCGCTGGGTGTGCCGGAAAAATATCCGCATGGATTGTCTGAAGACCGCTTCCAAAGAATTTTCCCGTCGGCGTGTCCGGTGATTTTTAACTTTCACGGCTATACATCTGCGCTCAAACAACTCTTGTGGGAGCGACCGCAAAATAACCGCTTTGCAATTAACGGCTATCGTGAAGAAGGCTCGACAACTACGCCTTTTGACATGATGGTGAGAAATAAATGCAGCCGTTATCACATCGTGATGCAGACCGCAGAAAAGCTCGGCGTAAACTTTGCCGTCCGCGCCGAAGAGTTAATCAGAAAATACGAAGGCAAGTTGCGCGAGCACCGCGCCTACGTGCAGGAGAAAGGCACTGACCCGCCGGAAATTGCGAATTTTCAATGGGAGTAACCCTTAACCCTACCGCCCGAATTTCAAACTCGCCAGCGTTTGCTCGAACGCCTGACTATAGGATTGCGCTTCGTCTACGGGAGAAATCAGGATCACGTAAAACAGCTTGCCGTTCGGCAAAATCACCGTGCAGATGATGTCGCGTTCCTGTCGCCCAGTGATCGGTGAATCGCCCTTGATCGGCGCATAAATTGCCGGCAATCCACCCAGTGTAGTTTGCTTCGGATTGTCGGCAAGCTGCATCCCCGGATTGTCGCGCAGTTGTAATTCGAGGAAGGCTTTGGCGGCGGTATTCAGGTCGCGCAAATTATTTGGCAAAGCTTCAGTCCCTACGAACATACCGTGTGTCACGACGAGGCTGCCAGACTCTGTTTTTCCGGCTGCGCCATCAGGAGCAAGGATCAAATGCGCGTTGTCGCTGATGATCGTCTTCCAATTACTTGGCGCGGAAATCTCGTAGGAATTGTCCGGTGCGCGCATACCCACCTGTTGCGGTGAAGGCGCTGGCGGACGCGCTGTTTGTTTATTTTGTGGTGCTGCCTGCCGATGAACAGTTCCGCCGCCAGGTAAACCCCGCAGGCGAGCTTTGACCTGCTGAAATTCCGGCGTATCCACGACCGGATTCTGCGCCAGTTTTAATTTCGGCAACAATTCGTTGAGGTATTGAATCCGGTTGCCAGGATCAGGATGATCGCTGAGAATCTGGGGCTGTCTGGCGCCTCCTTCTGTCAGCAAAGTCTTGAAAAAACTTCCCAAACCATGCGGATCATAACCAGCCGCCGCCATAATTTCTGCGCCCGTGATGTCGGCCTGTTTTTCGGCGGTACGACTGAATTTCAAAAACGCGAGTTGTAAGCCACCGCTGGCGACCGCGCCCAGCGCCGCATCACTCAGCGAGCGTCCATCGCCGCCAAAAATGGAAGCAGCAATCCCCAGGCCTTTTTCCGCCGCCATCTGTTGCGACATCTGATGAGTGCCGTGGCGCAGGGCCGCGTGAGAAATTTCGTGCGCCATCACGCCAACCAGTTCGGATTCATTTTTCGCCGCGACAATCGCTCCGCTGTGAACATAAAGAAAGCCGCCAGGCAGCGCGAAGGCATTGATTTCTTTGACATCCACGACTTTGAATTGATAAGGGAATTTTTCGCCGGGCGCCACCGCCGCCAATTTTTTACCTACGACATTAATATAATTTTGCACTTCAGGATCAGGCAGCACACGCATTTCGCGCTCAACCTGCGCGGCGTTTTGGCGACCAATCGCAATGTCCTGTTGCGGCGACATCAGGTTGAAGCCGGATTTGAATTGCGGCGCTTGTTCCTGACCGCGCACGGGCATTTGTGAACCGCCGCCACAAGCGGAAAGAATAAACCCTGCAATCAAAATTGCTGTGACACTAAATTTGTTTTTTCGGTTTGCGTTCATGAGCACTTTTCTCCTGCACAAAATTTACCGTAGACTACTCAGGTCTGCGACGGAATTAATAATCACCAAACTTATTTGCGTCTGACCTTCGCAGACTAGCAGTCAACTATACAGCAACGCAAGCAGGACAAATTAAGGTGGCATGAACTTTCAGTTCGTGCCGTTTCGTCAATCATCAGACTCGGCACAAACTAAAAGTTTATGCCATCGTTACAAACAGGAGAACCAATGAACAAAGAAGCAATTTTCGGTCAGCGACAATATTTCAAAATGGTACATAGCGTCACAGTCCGCAGCATCGAACCACTAACAACCGAAGAATTAGATTTTCGTCCGCGTCCTGAGATGCGGTCGTTACGCGAGCTTTTCTATCACATCTACGCGATGGAGCGGAACTGGGCGTTGCACTTGCCCAAAGGCAAAATCACGCAGGAAGAAGAAGATGTTTGCATCCCTGAAACTGCGGCGGCGCAAGCTGTACTGGCAAATCTCAAAACCGTCGCCGACCTGCAAGCCTACGCTGGTGAAGCTAAGCAAATGCTGGACGAAACATTAACGAAAATGACCGAAGAGGAATTGACAAGAATTGTTGAGACCCCGTTCGGATCATTTCCAGCGTGGCAATTTTTTACAATGCTTTCGGATGAACACTGGCATCATCGCGGACAGCTTTACACGTATATTCGCCTGCTCGGCAAAGAACCGTTGATGCTTTACAGCTATGAAGGCTAATGCCTGAATGTCCGACAAAGCCGCCAGCTTGTTGGCAGATTTACGAAAGCCACAGGTTTTATTGCAGGCTGCTTCTGTGCGAGAGGTTCGACAAGCTGGCAGCCTTGTCGGACATTTCTCGTGCTGCCAAAAAAATTTCCTTCCCTGAAATCCAATCGCCGTTCCACTCCCGTAATGTCCTGCGAGAGCGAAATGCCTCAAACCAAAAATAACCATGCTAAGGAGAAAATTATGAGCGAACAAACAAATATTCAAGTCGTGCAAACCGCCTTTGAATGCTTTGGCAAAGGCGATGTCGCAGGCATCCTCAACCAACTGACAAGCGATGTTACCTGGCACGTCGCGCCGGTGAAAAATGTCCCTTACACCGGAACGCACAATGGTCAGGCAGGGGCAGAATTTTTCTTCACCACGATGGCGGAGTGTGAAGACACGTTAAAATTCGAGCCGCGAGAATTCGTCGCACAAGGCGATAAAGTTGTCGTCGTCGGACATTACGAAGGACGCGCCAAAGCTACCGGGCGTGAATATGCGACCTATTTTGTTCACGTGTTCACATTGCGTGAGGGAAAAGTTTCCAACTTCGTTGAATACACCGATACCGCCGCGATTGCTGAAGCTTTTGTGAAAGCACAAAGCGCCTGAGACGCTACTGAAAATGCTCGTAGGGCAAGATGCTCTCTTGTCCTACATTTATTTTAAGCTCCTCTCCGCAGCTTCCCTCCTTGTACTCCCACACCGCACAGTTTATTATTTCGCTTCATTTGCAGAAGTTTTTTTGCCCAGTGCACACCCAAAATTTCAGGAGAAGCAATTATGAGTATGGAAGCCCTCGGAATGATCGAGACTAAAGGATTTGTCGGCGCTGTCGAAGCCTCCGACGCGATGGTCAAAGCCGCCAACGTGCAATTGATCGGACGCGAATATATCGGCGCCGGCTATGTCACCGTTTTTGTGCGCGGTGATGTCGGCGCAGTCAAAGCCGCCACCGATGCCGGAGCCGCTGCTGCCCGTCGTGTTGGAGAATTAGTCTCCGTCCACGTCATCCCACGCCCCCACGCCGAAGTCGAGCGCGTGTTGCCAAAGGGCACCGCCAAGAAATAATAGTTTCGAGTTTTGGGTTTCGGGTTTCGAGTCTTTGGTTCACTAATAACCTGGTGACACCAAACTATTTTCTTCCTCGAAACTCAAAACCCGAAACCCGAAACTGGCTCTTCCTCGAAACCCGAAACTCAAAACTCGAAACGAATGCTAGATTCCGATCTCCAATCCATCCAGTCCGCGCGTAATCTTGTCGAAGCGGCGCATCGTGCACAGGCGCTTGTCGCTACGTTCGATCAGGCGAAGATTGACGCGATTTGCGAAGCGATGGCACAGGCTGCGCAGCGTGAATCCATGCGACTTGCGCAACTGGCGCACGATGAAACGGGCTATGGAATTCCGGCGGATAAAAACGTCAAAAATCTTTTCGCGGCAGTAGACATTCATAACTACTTTCGCAATTTGAAAACCGTTGGCATAGTGAATGACAACGGCTCCGTCATCGAAATTGCCGCGCCGCGTGGTGTCGTCTGCGCGATCATTCCTTCGACCAATCCGACCTCAACCGCAATTTTCAAAATCCTGATTTCGATCAAATCCCGCAATGCGCTGGTGCTGAGTCCGCATCCTTCGGCAACAAAGTGCGTAGTCGAAGTTGCGAACGTAATGCGCACTGCCGCAGTCGCTGCCGGGCTTCCCGCCGAAGCCATTGGCTGTGTAGAAAACACTACGCTCGAAGCCACGAACGAATTGATGAAGCATAAAAAAACGGCGGTGATTTTGGCGACAGGCGGGACGGGATTAGTTCGCGCCGCCTATTCATCAGGCAAACCAGCGTTCGGCGTCGGCCCCGGCAACGTGCCAGCCTTCATCGAAAAAACTGCGGATGTACCCAAAGCCGTAGCAGATATTTTGGCAGGAACCTGTTTTGACTACGGAACAATTTGCGCTTCGGAACAATCGGTCATCGTTGATGCTGCAATTGATAAAACAGCGCGTGAACAATTTATTGCACAAGGCGCATATTTTTTAAATCAGGCACAGGCGGATTCTTTAGCCAAATTAGTCGTCACCCCAGAAGGTAAATTGAATCCGAAAATCGTCGGCAAGCCCGCGACGTGGATTGCGGAAAAAGCCGGAATCATTGTGCCGCAGAATACTCGCTGCCTGCTCGCAGAGGTTGGTGGAGTCGGGCGTGACTTCCCTCTTTCACTGGAAAAACTTTCGCCGATTCTGACTTACTATGTCGTGAATGGCGTCGAGGAAGGTTGCAAGTTGTGCGATGAAGTTTTGCGTTATGGCGGAATGGGACACACGTCGTCCATTCATTCGCGTGACCGTGAAGCGATTTTGCGTTACGGCTTATTGATGCCTGCCGCGCGCATCGTAGTCAATTCGCCTTCGACGCACGGCGCGATTGGCTATTCGACGGCCTTAGTTCCTTCAATGACGCTGGGCTGTGGATCGTGGGGCGGCAACGTGACTTCGGATAATATTTCGCCGCTGAATTTAATGGACATCAAACGCGTCGCCTTCGAGACTCGCCCAGTCACCGGAACCAATATTTATCAGCCTCCGAGTAACTCGCAATTTTCATCAGCACCTTTAACTTCGTCTCCCGCGAAACTCGAAACCCAAAACCCGAAACCCTTAAATCGCGCCGCAGTTGCAAATTTAGTTGACCGCTTCCTCGCTGAGCGTCGCCCACAAATGACACCGCAAATGACGATCCCGGTTGCACCTGTTCCGGCATTAACGCCGCCGCCAGAGCCGCCAAAACCTGTAGCGCAAAAGCCGCCGCCTGTCCCTTTCGTTTGTGAAGATGACGTGCGCCAGGCCGTCAACAAAGGCGAAAAAATTTACGTCAACACGAAAACAATCATCACGCCATCAGCCCGCGATTTGGGCAACGAAAAAGATATTTTCGTCAAAAGCTAATAATTAGGCAGTGCCATCATTAACCAGGCAACCAGAGGGGGAAGCCTGGCAGCAACTTTTGGAGTGCGGTGGCTCGACACCGCTTTGGTGTTCGTCGGAAATCGTCATTGGCACACCAAGTTTTTTTTGGTAACGAACGAAAAGCTGCGACGGATCGCAGCACTCCAAAGGCTGTCGCCAGGCGTTGCCCGGGTGACACGCTCGCAACCCGAAATTTGCAATGCGAAACCAGGCCGCTTGACCCTGGCGCATCCACTGGCGCATATTTTGCAGCGCGAATTGGATTCAGCCCGCAAAGGCGGGCGGCAGCATAAAGCCCAAGGTGAAGCGCGGCGAGCGCGGAACCCTGGGGACAGTGGCAATTTGCTCTCAAGCCCGCGGGGGCGGGCGACAGACTGTGGCATACAAGGGCTGCCGCCTACTTCGCAGGCTTGGGATTCAATTTAACGCTTGCCTGGGGTTCCGGCTTCGCCTGTCACCCTAGGCTTTATGCTGACACCCGCGTTGCGGGCTAAAACCCGGCTTACACTTTGCGCATAAAAATACAGGTAATAACAAGGCTTTATGGACTGCTGACACGCACTAAATTTTTCTCCGCTGTAATAATTCAACCCAAAGGAAAAGTTCATGGAAGAAACACAATTACAATTTCCCTATTTTACCGAAGAACATCACATGCTCCGCGAGACGGTCAGGCAATTCGCGCAGCGCGAAATTCTGCCGCATGCGGAGGAATGGGACGAAGCCGGGATTTTCCCGCGTGAGCTTTTCAAACAAGCTGGCGACCTCGGCTTGTTCGGCATTCGCATTGATCCGAAATATGGCGGCAGCGGGTTGGACTGGTGGGCGACGGCGGCCTATTTCGACGGGCTTTCTTACTCCACCAGCGGCGGCATCAATATGGCATTGATGGTGCAATCGGATTTGACGCTGCCCATAATTGACGAACTTGGTACGCCGGAACAAAAAGAGGAATTCCTGCGCCCCGCAGTTGCCGGAGACAGAATTTCGGCGCTCGGCATCAGCGAACCCGGCGGCGGTTCTGATGTTGCGGCCTTGAAAACTCGCGCCCGCATTGAAGGCGATGAAATAGTCATTTCCGGGCAAAAATTGTGGATCACGAATGGCACACGCGCAGATTTTATTTGCCTCGCCGTGCGGACAGGCGAAGACCGCTACAAGGGCATTTCCTTTGTGCTGTTCCCAACCGATGTCAAAGGATTTTCGGTCGGCAAGAAACTAAAAAAAGTTGGCAATCTGGTGTCTGACACCGCCGAACTTTTCTTTGACAATTGCCGCATTCCGAAACGTTATTTATTGGGTGAACAGGGACGCGGATTTTATTATGTGATGGAAAATTTTCAAGGCGAACGTTTGGCTTCAGCCCTCGCCGCAGTCGCCGGAATGGAACGCGCCCTGGAACTGGCCAAAGCTTACGGCAAAGAGCGTGAAGCCTTCGGGCAACCCATTGGACAATTCCAGGTTTGGCGGCATCGGTTCGCGGAACTCGACACGCAGGTCGAAGCGACGAAATGGCTCACCTATCGCGCCCTCGATTTGCTCAATCGCAAACAAAAAGCCGTGCGCGAAATCACGATGGCAAAATTGATGTCGAGTGAGCTTTCACAAAAAGTAATGTACGAAGCGCAACAAATTTTTGGCGGGTTTGGCTATACGACTGAATATCCAATTTCACGGATGTGGCGTGATGTTCGTTTGCACACGATTGGCGCCGGGTCATCAGAAGTCATGAAAGAAATTCTGGCGAAGTTGGGAGAGCGCGGGTGAATTTACGCCAATAAAAATTTCGTCGCGGCGGCTAAAAATATGTCCAGTTGATCGTGGTGCAACCAGTGTCCGGCTTTTTCGACGGCGACTAATTCGTAGTTTTTAATCGCCTGCGCCAGGCCGTCTGTTTCGGGGTTTGACATCCAGCTTTCTTTGCCCCAAAACAATTGCGTCGGGCAGGTGATGTTGCCGAGCGTTTCCAGTAAGTCTTCTTTCTTGCTGCCGATGGGAGCGAAATTTCTGACGTAATTATCGAACTTCCAAATCAACGATCTGTCCGAATTCCAGTTTGTTCCATGCAAAGTCAAATGCCGCGCCACTTCATCCGATAAATGTGGATTGGCTTCTTTCATGCGAGCGACTGCGGCTTCCAAATTCGGGTAGCTTTTGACTTCCTTCGTTTCACTTTTGCGGACGCCTTCAATCCATTCGCGCAGCCGTTCTGAAAACGGGCGACTCATGCGATGACCCATTGGCAGTCCGAGTCCTTCAATCGCTACCATTTTTTTCACGCGCTCAGGATAGATGCCCGCGTAATGCAACACGACTACGCCACCCAGCGAATGCCCCATCAAATACAGCGGAAAATCTCCGATGATGTCGGCGAGCGCGGACAAATCCAGGACGTGTTCGACCAGACTGTAAATCGCGCCGGGAGCCTGCTGACTGTTACCATGACCGCGCAAATCAAGCGCGTACACGTGAAAATATTCGCACAATGAACGCGCTACCCAATCCCAGTTGCGGGCGTGATCCATCCCGCCGTGCACGAGGAGCAACGTCGGCTTGCCCTCGGTTCCCCAATCCCAGAATTGCAGTTTCAGGCGATGCGAATAAAAGTAATGTGAAATCGGTTCCATGCCTGGAATTATGAACGATGAAGGATGAATGATGAAGTGCGGCTCAGAGAGATTCACGTTTTATTGATCCTGTTGTAAACTCTCGCCGTAGCTTTCAATCTTGAGCACGAGCTTTACGCCTCGTGCGTTTCGTTTCGCAACAACTCAATTCAGTTTCAAGCACCAGAAACTTATGACGGCAGTTGAAGCGGCAAAATAGCATGCGCCTCGACTTCTCAAATTCACTACACCTATGAAACCAATCACTCGAATTCAATTAATGCTGATGATGTTCCTGCTGTATTTTATGTGGGGCGCGTGGTACGGACAGATGAGCAAATATATGTTGTCGTCTGCCTTCAATGGCGGCAAAGGCGCGACGGGAGCGCAGGTGGGCAATGCTTATCTGGCTTTTTCGATTGCGACAATCGCTGCTCCATTTTTTGTCGGAATGATTGCGGATCGTTTTTTTGCGGCCCAGAAAGTCATGGCGATCCTGAATATTTTGGGCGCCATCGTGATGTATTTCGTGACGCAGATCACTGAAGGCGGAACGTTCTTCTGGTACATTCTGGCATATATGCTGTGCTTCGCGCCGAGTATTGCGCTGTCGAATTCGATTGCGATGAATCAGATGTCGAATCCTGAAAAACAATTTCCGGCGATTCGTGTGCTGGGAACAATTGCCTGGATTGTAGTGACGAATATCGTCGGATTTTATAACTTCGGAGGTGATGTCAGAATTTTCCAGTTAGCAATGGTTACTTCGATAATTTTTGGAATTTACAGTTTCTTTTTGCCGGAGACACCGCCCAGAGCCAAAGGCGAAAAAGTGTCATTTGCCAAAATTATTGGAGCCGATGCTTTTGTTTTATTGAAGGATCGGTCATTTTTGATTTTCTTTGTTTCTTCTATTTTGATTTGTATCCCTTTGTCATTTTACTACGCCCTGGCAAATCCTTCATTGACGGATTCATACATGACAAATGTCGAAAACAAAATGTCGCTGGGACAGGTTTCAGAAGTATTTTTCATGCTGTTGTTGCCGCTGGCCTATGCCAAATTTGGCGTCAAGAAAATGTTGCTGATTGGACTCATCGCATGGCTGATTCGCTTCGTTTGTTTTGGTTTTGGCGATGCGCGAACAACAGAATGGATTTTATATATCGGAATTTTATTGCATGGGATTTGCTACGATTTCTTCTTCGTGACGGGACAGATTTACACTGACCAGAAAGCCGGCGAGAAGATCAAATCTTCAGCGCAGGGATTGATCGTGCTTGCCACGTATGGCGTCGGAATGGGCATCGGATCGCTGCTGTCTGGATGGGTGCTGGACTGGTATAAAACGATTGATATTGTGACGCAGAAAGCCGTTTATAACTGGACTTCTGTGTGGATGGTTCCGGCGGGGATTGCGGCGGTTGTGTTAGTTTTGTTCCTGTTGTTTTTCTCTGAGAAGAAAGAAAAACTGGCTACGGCTTAAGGAGTATTTGCGACTCTATTTTTTACAAAGGAGGAGGATTGTGAAATATCTTTGTTCTTTAGTTGTTCTTTTACTTCTCGCTGTTCTGTTGCTCTTGCCAGGTCACGCAGTAGCGCAAGCTGCTGCGATTGATACCAGCCTTGCAGCTCAATACTTTCAGGAAGCGCAAGCTTTATGCCGCCAGGACAATAGCAAATTATGGGGCGTTTCCCTGTGTGCGCCAATACTTTTTGTTGACCGAAAGACACGTACCGTGGTCGCTAATCAAGCAGACAAAGAAGGCATTTTAACTAAAGCCGGAAATGTGTTTGTCGGGAAGTTGCCGGCAAAGATGAATATCGCAAATACGGCTACTGAATGGGCAGGCGTAAAATGGACAATGGTTATTTTTCCGTTGCCTGAAAACAAATACCGACGCGCCAATCTGATGGCTCACGAGATGTGGCATCGCGTTCAGCCGGACATTGGTTTCCCGAGTTCCGGCGCAGCAAACAATCATCTCGACTCGCGTGATGGACGCGTGTGGCTGCAATTGGAATGGCGGGCGCTCACAGTCGCTTTAACTGCTCAGGGTAAACAACGCCGTCAGGCAATCGCGGACGCGCTGCTGTTTCGCACTTACCGAAGGACGATTTTTCCAAACGCTGCCACTGAAGAACGTGAAATGGAGATGCACGAAGGCCTGGCAGAATACACGGGCGTAAAACTTAGCAGAAACTCAACTTTGAAGCAGTATGTCGTTGAGACAGACCTCAAAGAAGCCGCAACCAAACAAACCTTTGTGCGGTCTTTTGCTTACGCTTCGGGACCGTCTTACGGCATTTTGTTGGACGCGGCAAAATCCGATTGGCGTAAAAACCTGAAGAAAGAAGATGACTTGGGAAGTCTGTTGCAAAAGAAACTTTCCATTAAACTCCTTCCAGCTTCTAAGCAGTCGGCTGAATTACGTGCAAAGAATTATGACGGCGACACACTGCAAGCCTTTGAGACTGAGCGCGAGAATCGTCGTCTGAAAATTCAAGCAGAATATCGTGCCAAATTAGTAGACGGTGCTGTCTTGATGATTCCTTTGCAACAAATGAATATGCAATTTAATCCGGGTAATTTGTTGCCGCTTGATTCACTCGGAACCGTTTACCCGGACATCAGGATTGTTGATGTTTGGGGTATTTTGACGGTTACGAAGGGCGCCTTGCTGAATCCAACTTTTTCAGGAATTTATGTTTCAGCCCCTGATATTTCAGGTACTTCTCCAATCCAGGGTGATGGTTGGACGCTTGAACTAAATGCTGGCTGGAAAGTAGTGAAGAGCAAGCGCGTAGGTGATTACATTGTGAAGAAAGCAGAATAGCGCAACGCTCATCACCAACGCTTCCAAAATGTTCAAATAATAAATCAATAGGAGAAATTTATGTTAACACTTGCAGACGCACGAAGAATTATCGCAGCCGCCGAAGCCAAGGCGGCTGAAATTGGTCAGCCCATGAATATTGCCGTCGCCGATAGTGGCGGCAACCTCATCGCTCATGTCCGCATGGATAAAGCCTGGGTTGGCAGCATTGATATTTCGATCAAGAAAGCCTACACCTCAAACGCGTTCAATATTGCGACCAAAGATTTGGCAACGCATTCACAATCCGGCGGACAGTTCTTCGGAATTCATGCGTCGAATGATGGAAAAATCATGATCTTCGCGGGCGGCATTCCATTGCAGCAGGGCGGCGAATGGGTGGGCGCAATCGGCGTCAGTGGTGGTTCCGGCGATCAGGATCACGCCGTTGCTGAAGCCGGGGCAGCAGCGCTATAGAGGATGAAAACAACCAGCCTGAGACAAGCAGGCAACTGACAGAAAAATGGGGGCAGAAAAAAACATTGAAGCTTTAATGTTTTTTTCTGCCCCCATTTTTCTGCCAGCCGCTGAATCCTATGCGTTACACATCCAGATTTTTTACGTCCAGCGCATTAGCCTCAATGAATTTGCGACGTGGTTCAACTTGATCGCCCATCAACACGGTGAAAATTTCGTCCGTCTCGACGGCATCATCAATCCGCACTTGTAACAGCGTCCGCACTTCAGGATTCATCGTTGTTTCCCAAAGCTGTTCAGGGTTCATTTCGCCCAACCCTTTATAACGCTGGATGTGAATATCTTTTTTACCTGCCGCCAGAATGCTGCTCAATAATTCATCGCGGTTCGCTAATTCATTCTCACCTACGACGAAGGGCGGAGTGTGCAAAGGACTGAGCGATTTGTAAATTTCCACGGCACGGTTAAATTCGACGTGCTGCGCTAAATCCCAGTCAATGACCACTTTTGCGCCGTTATGGGGCAAAGTAATTTCAATTTCTGACAAGCCATGCTCTTCGTCAGAGGTCATTTCCGTCAAATATCCCGCGTCTGCCAATGCGACTTCAACTTTGCCCAGATGCTCTTCGTCCTTGAAAATATTATGCAGTTTGCGGCCATTAACCATCAAACCGTTTTTGCCCGTCAACGCATGCAATACGGTGTCCGCAATTTTTGACTCGTGCAAGCGCCGCGACAATTTATTGTAGTAGCCGTTGAATTCGACCAGTCGTTCAAGCAGGCGCGTTAATTCGATCCCTTCGATCACTTCGCCCGTTTGCTTGACCGTGACTTTGACATCTTCGGTTGCCTTCTTCATCAAATACTTGGTCATCTCACGTTCGTCTTTGATGTAGCGTTCCTGTTTACCTTTTTTGATTTTGTAAAGCGGTGGTTGCGCAATGTAAACGTAGCTTCTGGTTTCCGTCGTGACGATTCCGTTTTCATCCGTCACCTCGACTTTGTGTTCGAGCAATTGCGGCATCTGGCGATAGAAAAAAGTCAGGAGCAGCGTGCGAATATGCGAACCGTCCACGTCGGCGTCTGACATCAGAACGATTTTGTGATAGCGCAATTTCGTGATGTCAAAATCTTCCTTACCAATCCCCGTGCCAAGCGCGGTAATCATCGCCTTGATTTCGCCGTGTCCCAGCATTTTGTCAAACCGAGCTTTTTCAACGTTCAGGATTTTACCTTTGAGCGGCAAAATCGCCTGGGTGCGACGGTCGCGGCCCATTTTTGCACTTCCGCCCGCGGAATCGCCCTCGACCAAATAAATCTCGCACGCTTCCGGGTCTTTTTCTGAGCAATCGGCGAGTTTTCCCGGCAAGCCACCGCCACTTAATGCACCTTTACGGACGATCTCGCGGGCTTTACGGGCAGCTTCGCGGGCGCGGGCAGCTTCTACCGCTTTGCCGACAATGGACTTGGCAACAGCGGGATTCTCCTCAAAAAACTGCGTCAATTTTTCATACAGAAACGAATCAACGATTCCTTTGACATCAGAAGTCAGTTTCACCTTCGTCTGACTTTCAAATTGCGGTTGCGGGATTTTGACGGAAATCACAGCGACCAGGCCTTCGCGGGCATCATCGCCGGTCAATTGTCCCTTGAAATCTTTCAGCAAATTTCCGGTGGTCGCGTAACGGCTGATGACTTTGGAAAGCGCCGAGCGAAATCCCGCCAAATGTGTGCCGCCATCAGGGTTCGGAATATTGTTGGCAAAGCAAAAAACGCGCTCGTCGTAAGCGTCATTGTACTGAATCGAAATTTCAATCCCGATCAGGTCTTCTTCATTTTCCGGGTCAGGCACTTTCTCGCAATAAATCGGTGTTTTATGTAAAACGCTTTTGTTTTTGTTCAGATGCGCGACGAATTCGGCAATGCCGCCTTCGTAATAAAAATCGTGTCTTTTCTCCTCATCACTTCGCTCATCAATCAAAGTGATACGAATTCCTTTGTTCAGAAAGGCTTTCTGGCGCAATCGTTCGGACAGTTTTTCAAAGCTGTATTCAGTTACTGTCAGCACTTCGCTGTCCGGTTTAAAAGTAGTTTTCGTGCCTGTTTTGTTCGACTTGCCGGTTTGTACCAGCGGCGCAACGGGATTACCGGTACGATATTCCTGCTCGTAAACACCGCCTTCGCGTTTAATTTCCAACCGCAGCCATTCGGACAGAAAATTAACGCAGGCCGCGCCAACCCCGTGCAAACCGCCGGAAACCTTGTACGCGTTACTATCAAATTTTCCTCCGGCGTGCAATCTGGTCATCACGATTTGCGCAGCAGAAACACCAGATTCATGTTTGCCAACCGGAATGCCGCGCCCGTTGTCCTCAACCGTCACTGAATTATCAAGGTGAATTGTGACATTGATCAGGTCGCAATATCCGGCCAGTGCTTCGTCTACGGAGTTGTCCACGATTTCATACACCATCTGATGCAGGCCATTTTCGTTGTTGTCGCCAACATACATGCCAGGCCGCAAGCGGACAGCGTCACGGTTTTCCAACTCTTTAATTGACTCGGCATCGTACACTTGTGGGGTTGCCTTCTTTTTTGCTTCGCTCATAATTTCTTTCTAAATGTTGCCGCGTCCTTAGGGTTGCGGTTCTGTTGCCTCAGCAACAACATTACCACCTGCAATTTGAATCGTTCTGGCACGCTGACGGTAATGTTGCGCAAGGGCGCGTTTTGACGTTGAAATGAATACTTGTGAGTTCCCTTCGAGGGTGTCGAGCAGGATTTCAATGCGGTTTCGGTCAAGCTCGGCATCTATGTCATCCACGATAAAAACTGGGTAATCTTCTAAAACTTCATGGTAAACCACCATCTGCGCAAGATCAAGGATTAACAGGGCAGAACGCTGTTGTCCTGAGCTGCCAAACCGCGAAATATCGTATCCGTCCGCCAGTATCTCCACATCATCTCGGTGTGGCCCCACGAGCGAGTATCCGATTGAGATTTCATTTTTCAGGTGATGTTCCAGCCGCTCGCGCATCAGTTTCGCGTAATCGCTGAGATCGCCTTTACCTTCCAGCGCAGATTTGTACCGTACGGTGATTGATTCATTAATAAATAATTGCGGGCGCAGCGCGGCGCGGAGCTTTTCGACATACCCAACCCGCGCCGTATGAATTTCCGCGCCATAATTTACAAGCTGGTCATTCCACGGCTCCAGCATGGCGAAAAACTTCGTCGGATCATCGGCATCCGAAGCCGAACGTAAAAGACTATTTTTTTGCTTGAGGACACGATTGTATTCGGCGAGCGTCCCCAAATACGACGGCAGCGTGCTGACCAGACCGCGATCCACAAAACGCCGACGATTTTCCGGGCCGCCGCGCACAACTTCCATTTCATCGGCAGTAAAAGCAATCGCGTCCAGGACTCCCAAATAACGCGTCACTGCCTCGCGTTTGCCGTTCACAAATGTTTGTTTGACGGTTTTCGTCAGCAGTAATTGCAGGTCTTTGGTGAGATTGCCACTGATTATTGTGCCACGCAAAATCGCTTCCTGTTCGTTGTGATTGATACATTCTTTCGGCAGCGAGGTTTTGAAGGATTTCGTCGTCCCCAGCATGTAAACCGCTTCAAGCCAGTTCGTCTTCCCCTGGGCATTCGCTCCATAAATCACGTTGAGGCCAGGAGAAAAATCTATCGCGCCGGAAAGATTGCGAAAATTGATGGCTTCGAGATGGGAAAGGTGCATGCGCGCGGAATCCGTCTTCTGGTTAATTGCGATCTGGTAATAAGCGGCAATTATACCACGAATGAGCGCGGAAAGGTGGCAGTACAAAGCATTCGCAACGGCTTATTTTACCGCTCAAACACAACTTTAAAGAAATCTTCCAGTTCGCTCGTCATGAGCAAATCCGTCATCTTTTCCCCGCTCATCAAGCGTTGATTGAGCGTGTAAATTTTCTCCAATGAAAGGCTGTCCAGCGGCGAGAGGAGCGCGTAATCACGGGACAGATTTTCGAGTTCACCGCTGAGGATGCCGACGCCGTTGCTGCGCAAGCGATCAAGCACTTGCTGAATACTCGGATGACCAATTTGGGCGGCGGATTTCGCAGTGTAAAACGCTCCTTCGTCAACTTCTTTAATTTGTGAACGAAGCTTCTCGATGAACTGTCTGGCTTTGGCTCCGGTTGCGCCAAACGTGCATTCCTGATTAAAAAATTCATCGCTGAGGCTGAGCAAATTTTCCTGCGGCGCGGCGCCATAAATAGTCGCGGTGTCCAAACTGTCACGCAGCAAATATTCAAAATCAGCAAAGACAAAACATTTGATGCCGAGTTTCAGGACGAGATTTACCGTCTGGCTGAGATAGCTTTTGTTCCCGACGGAAATGACGGAAATGTTTTGCTCTTCCAACTGACCGGGAAACAATTCTCTGGCGACAGCTTTCAAAATAAAATCGTTGAAGCCTTCGCACACAATTACTTTATCGGCAAAGAACAATTCATTTTGCTGCTCAAAAATCAGCAGTTGCCTGAATTCATTGAGGCCAACAGTCGCGGCTTTGGTTTCGCCTTTGTCTTTGCGAATCCGAACCACATGTAAATCGTCCACCGTGGAGCGAATAAATTCTTCGCTGTGCGTCGAGAGAATGACCTGATGTTTGTTGCCGTCGAGGAAATTATCAAGGCGATTGCTGATAACTTTGCGGGCGTGCGGATGCAGGAAAAGCTCCGGCTCTTCGATGCAAAGCAGCGCCGAGGTGAGCGTGTTAACAGCACGCGTGTAATATTGAAAAAGCCCCAGAATCACGGCGCTCTGAATGCCGGAGCCTTTGTCCGAAAGCTGCGATTTATAGCCATCATCAACGTACAGCGCGGCGCTCTTGTAAAGATCAGCGCGGGTTTCCGTGTTGAATTGAAAATGCAATTCCGTTTCCGGGAACACGAGTTCAAGTGTGCTGGCGGTGGTCTGGTCTTTCGCTTCGGCAAAGATTTTGTCGGCGACGGTTTTGACCTGTTCGATGGCGGTTTGCAATTCTATTGCGCCTTCCTGCCCGGCGGTCAAATGCCGCATCAGCTTGCCATACCACGTCCAGTTATTAAGCCGGAGCTGCGAGTTTGGATCACGGAAAGCCGGAATGATCGCGCTCTGCAATAATTCGTTTCTGATCGGCGCACGGAACGCCAGAATCCAGTCGCTGAATTCGTCTTCGCGGTATAAAAACCGCATATCTTTGTTGATGCGCCCGAACTCGTCTTTGGTCGCGCGAAACGCAAAAGCGAAGTGATATTTGTCGTCGAATTGTTTTTCGAGCGGCTGTAATTCTCGTTTCCGCGTCACGATCCAGTCGCGGTCGGCATTGTCTTCGTTGAGGTCAAAAATCGCTTCGTAAGCTTCCGGCAAGGCATGCTGAGAAATCCGCGCCGGTTGTTTGATAGGCTTGTTATCAACTGTCCAGCCTTCAAGCCGCGTATAAATCACCAGCGAATTCGCCTTGTACATTTCGTCGTAGTTCAGCGCTTCGCCGACATCGCGCCGCAACTCGCACCAGATGTAAATGTCGTTCGCCGTTTGCGTCACCGGGCTGCCCGACAAATCCTCACGCCAGGCATAAAAATCACTTTCGGTGACGTTTTCGGATTTCGTATACGTCGGCGAATATTCACCAAGCACAAGATCAATAGCGCGAATAACATTACTCTTGCCCGCATTGTTCCTGCCGACAATAACGTTTTTACCTCTGGCAAACGCGAGATCGAGTTCTTTGATTGAACGATAGTTTTTAATGAATAAACGTGAAAGGTACAAGGCAAAACTCCTTAACCGTTGCTACGCTGCGCAGCGTTCTTAAAACCGATTGACCTCGAATATAAGTTTAGTCAACTGATATTCAGCCTCTCTCCAAGCCGTTTCAGCGGCGCTGCGTGTCACCGGATTGGTAAAATCCCTGGCATCAGTAATCCGAGCTTTGAAAGTAAAGTAACGGTTTTGTAATTCTTGCCATTGACTCACTAATTCTGACGGATCTCCAGAATGAGCGATCAAGCGCTGAACAGCAAAAAGGTGATTGGAAAAATCTCTGACTCCCTGTTTGAGTTGCTTTTGTTGTTCGGCATTGGCTTGCCGTTCGTCGCAACAGTCAGAGAATTCATCGAAAACCTCTCGGCATTTTTTTCGGCAATCGTTTAGCTGCTCAATGATGAGGTCTTTTTCGGCCCGCTTTTCATCGGCCTTTTGTTTTCCGTAATGTGTGATAAGAAAGGCGACAATCAGCGTGACAATCAGTTGCAGAATCGGAATGATGTCAACTTCTTCCTTGAATTTAATCGGCAGCTTTTGTTTTATCAAAAGCCCTGACGTTAGCCCTGCCAGGAAAACAACATAAAACCAGACCCTATTTCCGCCCAGCAGTGTCCCTAATATATTTTTCAATTTCATCGGTCAATAATGGTTCATCCAACGACTGAAATTCCAAATGATCTAAAACAGGCTGCACGCCATGTGTACGCGCTAAGCCGCCGAACGCCTCCTCCAAAAATGAAGTCGCATACCCTTCAGTCCCATCAAGATTGATGAGCAGTTTTTGCCCCTGCTCTAACGCTTGCAAAAAGCATGGTTCCAAAATGTCTTCTCTAAACTCCTGGCCAGAGCCTGGTCCATCCGTTCGATAACGTGCACCTGTATAAGGCGAAAAATCTCTGGCGATACTGATAAAAGGGTGAGGTAAAATATCAGAAGGTTGCAATTGACTAACTGAGCTATGTTGAATATTCATACGCTAACCTCAAATAATTGATTCGGTTTTACTTACTTCCCAATACCATAACGTACCCGGGAACTCTTTTTCCAGTCGTCGGTATTCTCCGGTGCTAACTTTCGCCCACACATCATTTGTAATAACCACCAAATTCTCAATTTTCCCTTCCAATGCGAGTTGATAAATCATGGGGATTCCTTTGCCACGATGCTCCATCCCCGTGCTTGATTTTAACTTCCCATTAAGTAGGTTTTTAAGAAAATCAAGATTGTTCTGAATGCCTATCTGTGCAGCCAGTTTTTTCATTCTACTCATTGTATCGCCAACACTTTTGAAAACACCAACCCCATTATCTACGAAAGTAAAACTTGTCCGCCCTTGTTCAGCCTGACAGTAGGCAGAAGCAAACCATCGCTCTTTCCCTTCTTTATCCCCACCAGCGTGATTGTGAGTGTTTGCCATTAACTCAATAAAAGTTTTGTAAAGAGGGCGATTAGGACGATCTGTGCCATAAAACTTCATCATTGCAAAGTGTTTCAGGTCGAAAGCTGTTTCCGGCGCTACTTTAAAATTTTTCCGCCTCTTAATATTACCTGAAGGGCTTGGTAACCTTACTCTATCGGGGATTTTTAAATACTCACACAATCCTGAATCAAGAAACATTCCTCGCTGAGCCCGGTCTTTCGGAATAAATCCTCGATGACGCGTATCTCTATACCTTGGATCTGCCAGGACACTCAAAAAAACGGTCAGAGCCTCTGGGGTCTGTAAAATGACCTTTCGATGATCTACCTCAATACTTTTATATTCACTGAGCACTTTATGCACTTTAATTAGAAAATCATTGAATATATCCGGGTTTTCAATAAACGAAAATTGCTCTGGCGCTTCGAGATAAACAGGATCAATTCGTGCCAACCGCCTCCTTAAGACAGCGCGCTTCTCTTTTTCAGCATACCCAGGATTTAGTCTGCGCTTTTCAAGTATCTGTTTTCGATGTTGCTCATCTGCCTGCCGAATGCGTATATACGCTCTATGTTGTGAGGAAGTATAGAGTTTTTTCACAGTTTTTTACCCAGTTTGCTTGAGGCCTCTTACATTCTTAAGACGGAAATATTTTCGTTACCCAATCACCCGTGCCATCTTCGTTCTTCTCGACAACACGGCTTCCGTTACAAACAACAATAACGCCGCAATCAGCAACGGCCACCAGACGCGCTGTTTGGCTTCGCGCTCTTCGTCGGTGAGTTTTGTTTGCGCTGCCGCCGCATTGCCTTTGGCATCTGCGCCTGTTACCGCTGTCGTGAAATCGTCCATCGTCAGCTTCGTCAAATCGGATTCTTTGCCGTCCAAATTCACCGCTGCAAAATCTGAATGGTCAGCATAGCGCAGGCGATAAAAACCATTTTCTTTGGCGTTGACGATTAATTCTCCGCTGGCAGTTTGATTGCGTTCGGTGACTCGTGTATTGCCGGGAGAATCAACGGCGGGAACGGCTCCGTCTTTGCCGGGTTGCGCAGTGAAAGTCTGCCCGACTAAATTCCAAGCCTGCCTTTCGCGCTCGCCCAGATAGCGCGTCATCTGTCTGACCAGCGGCAAATACAGCGGCGTGAGCGGCAAATCATTCCAGCTTGCATCCAGTGTCGAAGTGAATAATAAAACTTTGCCCTGCCCGAATGACGATTCGATCAGCGCCGGAGTGCCGTCTTCAAACCGCGCCAGCACCGATGATTTTTCGTTGGGCGTGGCGCGCCGATAACCAAACACGCGAGCGGCAGCCAGACGTCCACTTTGCCGAAAAACATCAAACACCGGATGATCGGTTTTAATGTCGCTCAGCGTGACATAATCGCCTTTGGGCTGCACTGCTTCGCCTAAGACAACGGGCGAAATCTGCTTGAAGGCTTCGTTGAATGAAGCAGCGTCCACGTGCCGGCCTGCCGCAATAATCAAGCCGCTGCCTTTTTCGACAAAGGATTTCAAATTCTCAGCCAGCGCCGGATTAACGCTTTCGACATCGTTCAGAATTATTACTTTGTAGCTGGTTAAATCGCCGGGATTAACAGATGCCGGAGTTTTGATCGTCAGGGCAAACGGCAAATTATCGCCCGTCGTCAGGGCGTTGCGTAAATATAAACTTTCGTTGCGACTGCGCGTGGCGGATTCCACGACTAAGGCCTGGCCCTGCGTTTCGCGGTGCAGGGTAAAGTAAAATTTATTGTCGGCGTCGAAACTATTGTCAGTGATTTCGATCACGCCGCGATTGACGCCTTCGTTCAAATTGAAATCAGTAAATTCAACCAGCGATGTTTCACGTGCCGCAACTTTGACCTGGCGTTTTTCGACGACATGATCGTTGAGTTGAAATTCAACCTGCATCCCGTCGCGGGCGTCGTCACTGAAATTGGCAATTCGTGCGGTCAGTTTGTCAGAATATTTTTGTTGATAAACGACGGCCTGCGCATTGACTTCAGTGATGGCGAGATTAGGCGCAGTCGCTTCGCCTACGTCCTGATTGATGAGCTTGATGTCACTACTCAGACGATAAGTGGCGTCCGCCGGGTTCCAGCCCGCCGCCTGAAAATCAGACAGCAAAATAATATTGCGACCAGCGGTTGTCGCCTCTTTCATCAACTCCTCAGCGCCCCGCAAAGCCTGCGTGTAAGCCGTCGCGCCCAACCCCGCCTGCGCGTTATCAAGCAGTGAATTAAGTTTGGCTTTGTCATTCGTAAAGCGGCTCAGCACTTCATAACCCTGCCCAAAAGTCACGAGCGCGATTTGGTCATTACTACCAGCTTCGTTAATGACCGCACGGGCTTTGGTCTTCGCCTGCTCAAAGCGTTTGCCGTATTTCATGCTGAACGAATTATCGAGCAGGATGACACTGGTTTTTGCTCGACCAGAAGTTTCCGCCGCATTGCTGTTGAGGTACGGACGAGCGAACGCAAACACCAGGCAAAGCAGCGCGAGCGAGCGCAACGCCAGCAATAACCAGTTGATGAGCCGTTTGCGCCGAATCGTGCGTTGCGGAACCTGGCGCACAAACATCAGCGACGGGAACTCAATTTTTTTCGCCCGTGTGCGGCGTACCAGATGCACGATAATCGGCACGGCAATCGCCGCGAGACCGAGGAGAAATAATGGTGAAAGAAACGACATTAAACTACCAGCATGTTTTTAAGCTCAAAGCTCCCACAATTTATGTTTCGCGCTGACGCGCCAGCCGCCGTTCACTTTAGATAATAAAACAAATTGCTCAGCGCCGCATTTATCGCCACATTTATTGGTGAGATCAACCAGCGCCTGCGAACGATCTTCATTGAAGCCAATACTTGAAACAATGATGTAACCTGACGAGCCAGGGAATTTTCTGTAAAAACCCGCCCAGTCCTTGCGTGTATCTTTGCTGGCAAAAATTGTCCGGCGCTCCTGCTTACTAATCAGCCTGACTGACGAATTAAATTTCGCGTCAAGAGTGCGACAAAGACGAGATTTACTTTTGAAATCAGCAATCGTTTTCGTACTCAGTCTGGTTAATTTTTGCGGCAAACCAGCAAGGCTTTTTTGCCACGCATTTTCGCCTTCTTTGTTGCTGCCGATGCTGGTACAACCGGAAACCTCTCTTTCAAGGGTAAGCGCTTTGCCACCATAAAGCTCATGCAATAAAGCTGTATAAACGGCATAGTCTTCATCATCAATTGGAGTTGATTGTTTCGCTGGAATTGATTTCTTTTTGGCTTGACTGGCAGCAACCGGACTGAGGCTTAAAATTAATCCTGCAATTATGAACAACTGAATAATTTTATTAACCATAAAGCTAAACCCCAACGGGGTGAAATGTAATAGCCCAGGGTGGAACCCTGGGAACGAAACAACGATAATTGTAAGCCCTGCAAGGGCGCGATAAAAACTCCTAATCCCAAACATAACGCTCATCAAATTCGACGGCGTATTTGTTGCATAGCCCACGAAACTCATCCTGAAACGAAAGCTGGCGATGATGCTCTTTTTGCTGCGCAATATATTGCTTTACCCCGACGACACCGGATTGTCCGATAGAAAATGCGCCGTATCCGGCTTGCCATTGAAATTCCCCGACTTTGGATTTCATCCATTTTGAAGACGAGGCCTTAACCTCTCTGACAACATCAGCTATTGCCCAGGTGCGAGAGAGTGCAAAAAGTGCATGGATATGGTCGCAATCACCACCGACTAATAACGCAGGTGAGTCACACGCTCGAAAAATTGTTGCCAGATATTTGTGCAAATCAAGCTCGGATGCTTCGGTAATCAATGGCACTCGATTCTTTGCGCTGAATACGAGATGGATCAGAACTGAGGAGAGAGATTGAGGCATATTTTTATTACGCCCTTACAGGGCTTTTCGCTTGTTCTCGACTTTACCCAGGGTTGCGCGTTCGCTTCACCCTGGGCTATTATATCTCGTCCCGTTGGGACTAAAAACAGCTTCAATGAAATAGCGCAACCAGCTACGGTTGCGTTTGCGCCAAATTCTCAACCATGGCTGGTTGCGCCACATTCAACTGCTTACTTCATCCGTCGTGATAAGAACGAGAACAGCGCGTAATCAAGCGGTTTATTCGTCGTCAATAATTCATACTCGACGCGGTTGTTGATCGCTCCTTCGCGCACACGGTCAAGGTGCTTTTGAAACGTTGCACGATAGCCTTCCGCCAGCACATCGGGCAGCACGTGCAACTGCTCGGCGGTTTCGCAATCTTCCAGCAGGACGGCTTCAGCGAAGTTAAATTCAATTTCATTTTTATCCAGGACGTGAAAGGCAATCACGTTATGGCCTTTAAAACTCAGGTGCTGCATCGCTTCAATCAAGGCCTCGGCGTCATCATAAAAATCCGAGATAATAATCACGACGCTGCGTTTGGTGATGCGGTCGGCGGCTTCGTGCAAACTCTTTGATAATTGCGTTTCATGACCTGGAGTAAGTTGTTCCAGATTGCCAAAGATCGTGCGTAAATGCCCGGCGCGGCTCTGCGCCGGAACCTGCACCCGAATCGTTTCATCAAAGGCTAATAACCCGACCGGATCATTTTGTTTGTTAACTAAATATGCCAGCGAAGCCGCCAGCATTTTGGCGTATTGCAGTTTACTAACTGCCCCGGATGAATATTTCATGGAGCCGCTGGAATCTACCAGCAGGAAAAAACGAGTGTTCGTGTCGGCGCGATATTTTTTGATGTAGTAACGATCAGTGCGGCCCAGCAATTTCCAATCCAGATACCGCAAATCATCGCCCGGCAGGTATTGTCGGTACTCGGCAAATTCCGTCGAAAAACCCGTAAAGGGCGAACGATGTAACCCGGAGATAAAACCTTCGACAACAGTCCGAGCAAGGATTTCCAAAGACGAAATACGCGCTAAAACTTCCGGGTCAAGAAATGAATTGGGATTGCTGTATGATGAACGCGAAGTCGGCAATAACTCGCTGTTGGTCGCAGCGAACATACTGGCGGGCGCTGGCTCTTTTCTCCACCACATAAAATTTTTCATAACTCGTCAGGACTCCATCCTCTTTTTTCTGCAAATGATAACTTGCTGGTGGAGTATACGATGACAAGTGGTATGAATCTAGTAAGGACGCGGATGCCCCGACAAAAGCGCATCAGGTTGTCCCTGATGGGTAAAAGAAAGGGGTTCGTCTTCAAAAAGTCGAGTCACCATGGCGGTGCGAGAATTCACGCCCAGCTTGGAAAAAATTCGCCGCAGGTGTGTCCCAACTGTCCATTCACTGATGTCTAAAATATCGGCGATGATTTTATTGGGATGTCCGAGGGCCACCATCCGTGCGATTTCCGTTTCACGCGGACTTAGCGATGGATGAGCCTGACGCTGCGCCCGCACCCGCACCAGCAAACAGCGCACACCATCAATCTCCACATCCAGCATAACTTCGTTCGGAGTCGTCGCAGGCTCGGTAAACTCCCATTTACTGGCTGCCACATCGTGGATTAACTGCTGAATCAAAGCTGACACTGTATTGTCGGACACAGGAGCTTCCGTCAAAGCGTTCGGGATTTTTTTTAGTAACGAGGCAGACATATTATTCTCTCATTAAGGTTTTCAGTGGTTGCGGTAAATAACCAAAAATCAACGCAATGGCCGCGCCTGTTGATGATTCGCACAAAACGAACGCCAGGGCTAACAAAGAACGCAAAACACCTGTCCATTAATGCATTGATAACAAAGCTTCAGAAAACTGCGACGGCTGAAAGCAAGCTGACTGTACTGCTGAATGATCCGCCATAGATATATCAAATTTCCAAACAATTCGATAGTCGCTTAGTTGTGTGACACATAAATTTGTTACCGGAGTTACGCTACTACGACTGCGCGACCATGAAAATGCGACTTTCGCGCATAAAAAAATCTGCGTATCTTCTCGCCTGCAACACGACTTTTCATCAGCAATAACATTTAGGAGGATTTGTTATGTCAACCAGGCAACACGAAGAAGAAATGGAATTCGAGTTTGAAGGGGAAGGTGAATTCGAATTTGAAAGCGAGTTTGAGGGTGAAGGCGAAGGCGAGTACGAAGGCGAAGAATTTCTGGGTACGATAGCGCGCGGCGTGGGCGGCTTACTCGGAATGAACGAGTTTGAAGGCGAAGGTGAATTTGAAGGCGAATTCGAGTTTGAGGGCGAAGGCGAGTACGAAAGCGAAGAATTCTTACGCCGGATGCGACGCTTGGCACGCGGCGTGGGCGGCTTTGTCCGCCGCGCAGCTCCCGTACTGCGTCAGGTTGGACGCGTCGCAGCTCCCTGGGTCGGTCGCGCTGTGGGAACTGCGCTCGGTGGCCCCGTAGGAACCATGATCGGCGGACAATTAGGCAATCTCGCCTCCCGCGCTCTGAGCGAAAGCGAATTTGAATTTGAAGGCGAAGGTGAAGGCGAGTTCGAATACGAAGGCGAATTTGAAGGCGAAACAGAAATGGAAGCCGAAGGTCCGATTTCTCAGCAGGAAGCGATGGCGGAATATATGGCAGCAGTCGCAGCGCGGGCACAATCCGAAGCTGAAGCTGAGGCTATGATCGGAGCTGCCACTGCCAATATTTTATCACGCGCTGATCGTCGTGCCTTACGCACGATTCTTCCGCACCTGACGAGAGGCACTGCCATTCTCACCCGCATCTTACGAAGCCGTCGCGCTACCCGTCCCGCCATTCGCGCGATTCCCACCATTGTGCGTCGCACTGCCACAGCGTTACAACGTCGTGTGCAGGCAGGTCAGCCAGTGACGCGCCGCGCTGCTGCACGTATCGCCGCCAACCAGACACGCCGCGTTTTGACCAATCCGCGCACCTGCGCCGCTGCCATTACGCGTAATGTCCGCGCCGCTGCGCAAGTCACACGCCGCACACGCCCGGTGAATCGTCCAGCCACACGGCGGGCACCCGTCGTGCGCGGGTAATGATCGGCTGCTGGTCAGCGTGTAATTTCAGCTTAGTCGGGCTGGCGGTTGCTGGTGCAATCATCAACCGCCCCTGGCTTTATCAGGAGATTAGCCATGTACGAATCCGAATGGGAAAACGAGTTCGAGTTTGAAGGTGAGTTCGAGGGCGAATTTGAATTTGAAGGCGAACACGAATGCGAAGGGGAAGGCGAGTGCGAGGCCGAAGAATTTTTCGGACGCCTTGCAAATATGGCGCGGCAACAGTGGGCAACCCCCAACTCGCCCTTACGCCGCGTTGCCCTGGGAGCCGCTCGTGCCGCCGCGACGCAGGGAACACAGGCGCTCGGTGGCTTCCTTGGGCGACGTTTCGGCAATGAATCATTAGGTCGGCGCGTAGGAAGCGTAGTTGACGGCGGGCTACAAAACCTCATCCCCCAGGCCGAATACGAGTTTGAGTCCGAATGGGAATTTGAAGGCGAAATGAATCCCTTGCGCCGCGCTTATCCCGACGCCTTAATGGAACATTTGGGGCATGCTGCCGCCGAAGCTGAAACGGAGGAAGAAGCTGAAGCTTTCATTGGGGCATTAATTCCAATGGCGGCGCGCTTAATTCCCAGAGTTGCGCCGGCAATTATGCGTGCTGCTCCGCAATTGATTCGCGGTGCGGCAGGTGTCGTGCGAACGCTGCGCCGCAACCCGGCGACACGCCAGTTAGTGCGCACCGTCCCCACGATCATGCGGCAAACCGTCGCGGATGTGGCGCGACAGGTGAGCCGCGGGCAACGGATTACGCCGCAGACTGCGGTGCGCTCATTAGCCCGGCAAACTGCCAGTGTATTGGGCAATCCGCGCCGCTGTGTTCATGCCTATCGTCGTTCCCGCACGCTTGATCGCCAGCATCATCGCACTGCCGGAGCAGCGGTTGCACCACCCCGCAGAGCCGTTGCGCCGCGCTGAAACTGCGCCGCCTGACGTGTGCAGTTGCGCCGCAAAACTAATTTTTAAAATTGTTCTTGTCAGCAATTTCTTCGTGCTTATTTTTAAGGGAGAAAGCAATGTATCCATTGCCGGAAATTCGTCAAACGCCACGCCAGCGGGTTCCGTTGCGCCGTCGTCCGCGCCCCGCGACAACCCCCACGACAACACAGGCAGCAACAACTGAAACGCGCGTCCCGGCGCTGATGCAACCCTGGATTCGGGCGCAGGCCATCAACGTCAATCGGCACGCGGCGGCATTGCATCCGTTTCGGCGCGAAGAATTCGGAACCGGGCCGGCAGCCCCAACGGAAGGTCATTTGCGCGCCGTCAATGAACTCATTACGGAACTGCGCACGGATTTGTTAAAAATGACCAAGAAAGTCACGCACTCCGTCAACGAAGCGACACCTGCGCCGTCCACCGCCAATTTGCAGAAAGTCGTCACGAACAAGGAATATGCGCATGACAGAGTTCGCGCCATCGAACGCATCTGGGATTTTTATTTTGAGTTATTCGGGCAACGACAATCGCATTTCGCGGACTGGTTGCTGGGCTGTGATCGCATCGCGCTGGATTGTTATCAGCATGCCTGGGTCGGCCTCGGTAAAGCCAAATCTATTCCGGCTCCGGCTCCATTTTCTTACATGCGAACCGGGTTTTCTCCGGCGACTTTTCGACGCGGAATTCCACTGCGCAGACTCGGGCGACAACTCAATCCGTTCCCGCTGATTCAGTTGCCGTACCATCGTTTGGTTAATCCGTGGACGCTGGGAGCGATCCTGCATGAGGTCAGTCACAACCTGCAAAATGAATTGGGACTGGCGCAAGCGATTCCGCAAAATATTGCGCGACGCTTAATTCAACAGGGCTTCGGGCGACAGGTGGCAGGCATCTGGACGCGCTGGAACCGCGAAACATTTGCGGATTTGTCAGGTTTGTTACTGGGCGGCCCGGCGGTCGTCGGCTCGTTAATGGATGTCGTTGGGCGTGCGCCATCAACGGTCTTAACCTACAGCGCCCACGGCCCGCATCCAACGCCATATCTGCGCCTTTTCCTTAACACGGAATGTCTGCGGAGAATGGGTTTTCCCGACGAGGCGCAGCAGTATCAACGCACCTGGACACGCATTTATCCGAATCCTCGGAACAGCAATTTTCCGCCCGCGCTGCTGAAAAATTTCCCCGATGCAATTGCGTCAGTCGTTGACACGATTTGTTTTCAACCTTACGCCGCGCTTGGCAATAAATGTCTTTCGCAGGTCATTCAGTTTGCGCCGAAGGAACAGCAAATGGTCGAAGAAGCCGCCCGGCGTTTAGCTTCCGGCAATGACCCCGGCGTCGTGCCGGAACGCTTTCTGATCGGCGCTTCACGCTTTGCCCTGGACAATCGCCTGGCACGACCAGGCGTCATTCAGGAAAACTTTTACCGGGAATTATCCCGCAGGTAATTGCCATGTCATTTGTTACGGCAACATCTAACTTGTATGGCAGCCTGATGCAGCTTGAACGAACATTCGATCACCTGTACTGGGCCAGCGCCGAGTGTCAGCCACCTTTAGAAGCGCAGCATGTTCTGGTCAGTTATTACGAAACTGCCGCCACGGATTTGCTCGGCGCAATCCGTCCGCTCCGGGAAACGATGACTGAGCAACAGAACAAAGAATTTGATTGCGCCGCCGCGCAGCAACTGGCGTTACGCGCCCAAACCGTCAGCAATCAGATTCACAACCATTTCTATCAGGAACTGCTGGCGTTTGAGCAAATTAATGGGCTGAACGAACTAGGCCAGCAACAGCCCGAACTTTGGGCAAGCTGGACTTGTGGTGTACTGGACGCGCTGAGTGAGTGCCATCAGCCACTCTATGAATTGAACCAGCTACTCTTTGAATGCTGGGAGGAACTAATAACCTCGCTCGCACAGAGTAACGAGCAGAGTACAAAACAAGCTTACACTTTTAGCAAAGAAAAGCTGCCAACCCTGCGAGCAATCAGCAGTCAGCAGCATGCGAAGTAATAAGCAGAACGAAAGTAATTTAACGTATACGGAGGGGAATATGTTGTGTACCGTCAAAGGCAGAGTTTTCTCAATCAATGAAAAAGGCGACCATCAAAAACTTGATAAACTACCTGTCAAAATTGTCGGGCTTAAGAGTGAGTCTGAGCCGACAATAAACACTGCCAAGGGTGAGTATTGCCTGAACTTTAAAACAAAAGGGAAATCAGTTCGAGTAGAGTTTCAAGACACTTTTGGCGATTTTTATAGACTTACTTCAGCCACCTGGACTGAGACATTAAAAGATAAAGCAACGATTCAAATGCCGGATGCTTTCTATCAAGCTGATAGCCTGAACCCAGCTCATAAATTTCACAAAGAACTCTTAAGTAACCTGGGGGCGATAAACACTACGTTGCAACCATTAAATGGGTTGGCAACAAAGGCGGAAATTACGGCACTGACAACTGCTATCACCAATGTACTTGCCGCTAATGTGACAGAGTTAAGTAAAGGCATTGTTATAAGTCAGAAAGTGACCCCTCCTCCGCCACAACCGCCGCTTGACGAGGTAAAGAGCTTGCTAAACAAACAGCTTCAGCAATGGGGAAAATTTAGGGATATTGCGGCGGCAGTGAACAACAAAATTAGTGGATTGAAACACCCTGATGACGATGAAACCTTTAATCAAATTTTGCAGGGAATGACCATAATCGTGCAAATCGTCCAATTTCAAATCACTGAGTTCTCACAACTACTGGATCATTTGCTTGCAACTAATACTCTGCAAAGTAAAGAATCCGCTGAGCGATCCAATCTGAGAACTAAAGGTAGTCTGGAAACTAATATAAAGGGGCTGGAAAATTTTGCCACTTCCGCCGCAACGCAGCAAACTGGAACTGTTTACCTTCGTATCGCCAAGTGGCTAGCTAAGCTGAATAGCGACAGGGCAGTAATTTAACGCTGCTAACCTGTGTTACGCAGACAGTTGTTCACTTAGAGACAGGAGTAAAAAATGATCTACGAAATGGTAAGAGATAATTTAGATTCACTGGCTAATCAATGGCGCGATTTGGCGCAGGAATTTGATCGTTTGATCAATCCGCTTCTAACGACCGATCCAAGACTAGCGGTGCTGGATAATCCAGTACTCCCAACCACACATCAGCAACGAGGATTGAGAGATCGCTGCCGGGATGAGGCGGCACGGCTCAGAATTCTGGTAACTGCTTCCAACACAGCCTCGCCCTTGCCTGCGAACACATTATTTCAGGATGCTGCCAATAATTTTCGCCTGAGTGATGCGGAACTAAACGTTTTCAATCAGGGGATAGCAAGGGATTCGATAGCGCACCTCTTCGAGAGTAATTTCCCATCGCTGCCAAGCGATCTTGTTGAGATTACACTTTGCCGCACACGAATTGAGAAGTTGGCTGATTTTCTCCGTCACGGCATTCAAGAGTTTGAGGAAGTGTTGTCTGTCGAGGGCGAACGCCTTCATATCAGCGGCATTCGCGGCTCGGTTGATAATCTGGCGTCCTATCCGATTCTCACGGAATCGCTCGGCGGAGCCGTACCAACAGCCGCTGCACCAGCAGGGCCGGGTGGTCATCTTTCGCTACAGATGACGATTGACCGCGCCATGAGAGAGGTACTGGGGCGGATGCCCAAAACGCGGGACCCGCGGTCATTTGTGGTCGCGCTCAATCAATCCTTTGCCTTAAACGAGGTCGAAGGCCGCACCGAATTTCACTGGACGCCGCGCAGCTATGCCGGGCAAACAGACCTCGGCGGCGGCGTCACCGGAGCGCAAGCCAGCCTAGCGACCCGCGGCAAAGTCGCACTGGATAACATCCTGCCGTTATTGGAAGGCTTGTATCCATTGCTGCCGGATGCTGATAAACAGGAGACCGAAGCGGCACGCGCAATTGTTCGTTCCGAGCTAACAGAAATCGTCAACGAGTTTGGAGTTGAAGGCGGCCCGCGGGTCGAACGGGTTAATACGCTGTTCAATTTGCTGTTGGTGCAAAATACAACCGGAATCAATGGCGCGACAGTTTCTGATGGAAAGTTAGGGTATTTGCGTTCCGTATTTGGCCTGACGCAAGGACAGGTAAATACATTGGAAGAAGAAACCAACGTAACAAATTTTGTCGTCATTCAAGATTACATCGAGTCTTTACAACAAAGCTGGAATAGTTTCACCACGACCTGGCTGGGACGCGATCTCGGCACCAGAATTGTCCTGCTGGGACGTGCCCTCTCGGTCGCATCTGAATCGGTAAATGAAATATACGCAGCCATGGATTCAGTCTTTGTCGGAGCAGCAGAAAGACAAGTAGTCTCCTTTAATTTACCCAGTGGCGGCAGGATGATTGTGGAAGAACTCTTATCCTGGGTGACAACTTTTACGGCGGATGAAGCTCCTCATTTAATCTTCGAAGGAGGTCGCCGTGGCATCGAAACTATCATCCCGACAGTCCAAAGATTAGAGGAATTGCTTGGTCAATTTATAAGAGCAATTGTCAGTGACCCATTGCTTCCTGATGGTTTGCGGCATCCACGGGTGCGGCACCCGTTGCAGGAACTGCGGGGCTATTTGCGTCAGGTTCAAACCCTGGCGCAGGACGTACGCAGGCCATAAGACAATTTTCAGGTCTCATGGAGCGACTTTTCTTACTTGATAAAGGGGTTAATAATGGCAACAGAAAAAGAATATCAAAGCTTTCTTGATCGCATCGCAGCCTTGCGCGAAACCTTAACGGATCGGCTGTCATCAGATTTAATCCAAAATCCCCAGCTTGCGGATGCGCTGACAAAACAGCTTGATGAAATGATGGCCGCAGTCAGAACGGCGGATGACAAGATTCCGCCGCCGCCGGATAAAGGCCTGGCGGAATTAATCGGGATTGGCCCGGAGGCGGGACAGGAGCTTGGTCAAACGCGCATTCCGCAGGGTGTGCAGCCGTATGATGATACTGTCACCTCCGAAAGACTCATTGCCGTGGGCGATTTGTATTACATCTATCAGCACGAACGGATCGGTGTCTTCCGCGTTGTGCAAAAATTACAGGAACTGTTCCGCGCCGGCACAGTGCGCTTGTCAGGCGGCACAGGAGCTTATTCACTCTATCAGTTCGACCGCCGCGAAGTGCTGCGTTACACCTCGCGCGACAGACTTGCCGCATATCGCCGCGTGCTGGGATATGGCAGCGCTCCCGTTCCAACCGGTTCCCGCGCCAATACAGATTTTCATCGGATGTTCGCGCATTTCATCAACCAGGTGACGCTGTTCTGGCGCGATAAACGCATCAGTGATGTCATTCGTGAACGTGCCTATGATCCCAGTTTTGGCTCAATTGCGATTGTGCGACGCGCCGGACTGGATTTGCGCAACAACCTGAAATTCACGTCGTTCGGTCATCTCAATGTGCTGCGCGTGGAAGTCATGCAACTGCTTGACGAAGCGTTTCGCATTCTCAATTCCGACGACATCAAACGGTTGTTTGGCGCCGACAATGCGTGGGATGTGATCGAAGAAGTTCTGATTCGTTACTTCAATGAACGCCTCGTGACTTCGCCGCGTCAACGGATGGCCGTGACCGGACGCGAAGCGTTGCGCTGGCTGGCGGCTCCACATTTGCTGCAAACGCAACGCGCACCCTTTGAAGCATTACTGCTGGACATCGCTGAACCTGCTGAAGAATGGATCACCAGCGCCCAGGCAATGGGCTTAGCGACGCGCAATACCGAAGGACGCGTGACGCCGTGGGATCGCAGTTCACCGAATCCTCAGCGGCAGGCGCGTGTAGCGGCACCGCAACGGGAATACGAGGTTGAGTATGAATATTAGGCGAGTGGTCACGCTACGCAGCAGCGAATATCGTGACCTGGAAGAGGCTTACAGTGAGCTGCGAAAAATGGAAAGTGACGGACTCTATGAGCATGGCTCAGATTATCAACGGTCACGGCAAATTTACCTGCGAAATCTTTTGCGTGATTCGAACCAACCCGCTCACGTTCGTGGATGGATTCGTCAGGAACTAAATCGCTTAGCGCGTGGCGCAAGCGCAAGGGCAGCCGGTCGGAGAGGACCAGGTGGCGATCAAGCGCGGCTGCGCGGAGTACCCAGCTACGATGTCGGACACCAGCCGGGGTTTGCCGGAAGGCATGATAACTGGCGACGGTTTCGCCTGGAGTTCCCCTCTACCAATCGCAGCCGACCAGGTATTGCGCGGCGCGGTGGCTTTCACCGAAAGTACTACGAAAGTCTGCCGCGCGGTTGCTGAAAATTGAAATCTCAATCCTGGTAAGGAAGTATGTCAATGAAGCGGCGCAATACTCACTTACTGAATGAATTGAAATGCTTCCTTCAGTATCCGTCTGTCAGCGCTCAAACTAAACACGCGAATGATGTCAGGCGTTGTGCTGGCTGGCTCGCGCAACATCTTCAACAGATTGGTCTCGAACACGTCAACGCCTTTCCTACACCACGCCATCCAATTGTCTATGCCGACTGGTTGCATGCACACAACAAACCGACTGTGCTGATTTATGGACATTACGATGTCCAACCTGTGGAGCCGCTCAGCGCGTGGCGTTCGCCGCCATTTGCGCCGACAATTCGCGGCGATAATTTGTACGGGCGCGGCGCGAGCGATGACAAAGGTCAACTCTTCGCCCACATCAAAGCGCTTGAATCCTTGCTGAAAATAAATGGTCGTTTGCCTGTTAACGTCAAATGCCTGTTTGAAGGCGAAGAGGAAATCGGCAGCCCAAACCTGAAACCCTTCATGCGGCGCAATCATCGCAAGCTGGTGGCAGATGTCGCAGTTATGTCAGATACCCGGATGCTCGCCCCTGACCAGCCCGCTTTGACCTATGCGTTACGGGGCGGATTGAGCTTGGGGGTAGAACTGATCGGCCCCAAAGTTGATCTGCATTCCGGTAATTTCGGTGGCGCGATTCATAATCCGATTCATGCGCTGGCGGAAATTATTGCCCGGTTACATGACAATCAGGGTCGAATTGCCATTCCTGAGTTTTATGAACGCGTTAGATCATGGAGCCAGCAGGAGCGCGATTTTATGCGCAGGAACGGCCCCAGTGATGCCGCACTGCTCCGCGATGCACAGGCAAATTACGGCTGGGGCGAGCGCGGTTATTCGCTGTATGAACGCGTCACAATTCGCCCCAGTTTGAATGTAACGGGAATCACCGGCGGGTATCAGGGCGAAGGCGTGAAGGCGATTATCCCCGCCCGTGCCAGCGCCAAGCTCAACTTTCGTCTCGTCCCTGATCAGGAGCCTGGCGAAATTGAACAAATTGTACGGCGGCATTTTGCACGTCTTGTACCGCCTGCCGTCAAAATTAATCTTCGCCGTTATCTCAGCGCCAGCCCTGCGCTAATTAATCGCCAGCACCCGGCGATGCAGGCCGCTGCCACTGCATATCGGCATGGTTTTGGAAAGTCTCCGGTTTATTTGCGCTCTGGTGGCACAATTCCGATTGTGAATTTGCTGAAGTCTGAATTAGGTATTCCAACTGTCTTGATGGGGTTTGCGCTGCCTGATGATCGCCTGCACGGGCCGAATGAAAAATTCTATTTGCCCAATTTTTATCGCGCTATTACAACCTGCAAACATTTTTTAGAGCAAATGCAAAATGTCCCGCGACCGCAATCCCAACAAGGAGTTTTGGCAATATGATTATAGACGCTCATTGTCATGCCGGGCGCGGCGACATCCTGAACGCGCCGTGGAGCACTGACGCACCGCTGGGAGCTTATTTGCGCCGTGCGAAAACAGCAGGGATTCACAAAACGATTGTGATTCCGGCGGGACACAGCAATTACGCCGAAGCCAACGCGCAACTCGCCCGCATTGTTGCGAAGCATTCTGAGCGCTTGATTGGCTTTGCTTCGGTTCACGCAAGCAGGGATCGCGGTCGAGTTTTTGAGATCGTCGCTCGCGCTGTCAGGGAATACGGCATGCGTGGCTTGAAAGTGCATGGCTACGACGCGCTGCCAACCCGCGAAGTCTGCGACGCGGTGCGTCAGTTACGAATTCCTATGCTGGTTGATGTTGTCGGGCGGGCTTATATCGTAGAGCTTCTGGCGTCACAATTTCCCGATGTGAATTTCATTGTTCCCCATCTTGGCAGCTTTATGGATGACTGGCGGGCACAGCAACAAGTGGTAGATCAACTGGTGCGCTTTCCGAATGTGTACGCGGATACAGCAGGCGTGCGGCGCTTTGATTACATCGTGCAAGCAGTGCGCCGCGCCGGGGCCAGCAAGTTAATTTTCGGCTCGGACGGCCCGTGGCTGCATCCGGCGGTCGAGTTACACAAGATTCGCGTCCTCGGCTTGCCTGCCAATCAGGAAGCGATGCTTCTCGGCGGTAACGTGAAGCGGCTCATCGGAATGGCGACAGTTACTTCAACCCCGACTTCGGCTCCGGCACATGCTCGACCAAACGTTTGATGATTTGATCGGTGTCCAGTTTTTCCGACTCCGCCTGAAAATTCAGCAGGATACGATGGCGCAAAACCGGATTTGCAGCCGCCCGAATATCTTCGCAACTGACATTATAACGACCATTCATAATCGCGCGCGCCTTACCTGCTAACACTAAAAATTGTGAAGCGCGTAACGAGGCTCCCCACGTAATATATTTCTTCACGAAGTCCGGGACATGACCATTGACCGGGCGGCTGGTGTTGGCAAGCTGTACGGCATAGCGGACGACAGCTTCGGAGGCAGGAATCTGCCGCACAAGTTTTTGAAACGCGATGATTTCATCCGCCGACATAATCCGTTCGAACGTTTGATCTTGCGGCATCGTCGTGGCCTGGACAACTTTCACTTCGTCATCTTCGGATAAATAACCCACTCGAATATTGAACATGAAACGATCAAGCTGAGCTTCGGGCAGCGGATATGTGCCTTCCATTTCGATAGGGTTTTGCGTGGCGAGAACGTAAAACGGTTTGGGCAGTTGGTACGTCGTTCCCTGGACAGTGACGTTACCTTCCTGCATGGCTTCGAGCAGCGCCGCCTGCGTTTTCGGCGGCGTCCGGTTAATTTCATCCGCCAGCACCATGTTGCCGAAAACAGGCCCTTTAATGAATTGCATCGCCCGATGACCGGTGCTGCGATCTTCTTCAATAATTTCTGTTCCGGTGATGTCCGCCGGCATCAGGTCAGGCGTAAATTGGATCCGCTTGAAAGATAAATCAAGCACGTTCGCAATCGTGCGCACGAGCAAGGTTTTCGCCAGTCCCGGCACGCCCGTCAAAATCGAATGCCCGCCGACAAACAACGACATCAGCACTTGTTCGACGGCTTCATCCTGACCAATAACGGTTTTGCGAATTTCGCTCAGAATTTGTTTCCGCGCATCCACTAAACGATTCAGTAAATCTTCTTCCCGAAGGTTATCAGACATTCTCACTCCCGATGTTAAGCGCCCGAAATTGTGACAGTCGCAGGTTCTTCGGGCTTTTTTCAATTATTATGAGTACCGAATTAAAGACGTTGCGGGACTGCTCGCTGGTTACTTATTTTCACCGTCAGCACTATAACTTACTTGCCAGCGAATTGTGGAATGAGGTGCTTCAATTTTCCGCGAAAGAGATATTCCATCGCTACCAGAAGGATAATGATGCCCTGTAAAACGACGACTAAATCCTTCGAGACATTTTCTGTAAAAATGTCTACAAACAAACCGCCCCGCACCAAAGCGCCAAACAAAATCGCGGCCAGCAAAACGCCAAATGGATGCGTGCGCCCAAGCAGTGCCACCGCAATTCCCGTGAAACCATAATTCGCGCTGAAGTCGTGATAGTAACGATAGCGATAACCCAGCACTTCGTTCACTCCCACCAGTCCCGCGAGCGCGCCGGACAAAGCCATTGTCAGCACGATTTGTTTTTTCACGCTGATGCCACCGTATTCAGCCGCGTCAGGATTCGCCCCAGCCGCACGAATTTCAAACCCCCATTTTGTTTTCCACAAAAATATCCACACCAGAAAACAAAGCAAAATCGCCAGCAGAAAGGAAGCATTCAGCGGGATGCGATAGGGAAAATTAATGCCGAGCGGATGCAGCAACGTGTAAAAACGCGCAAAGCGTCCCGCCGGAACAATTTCGTGCGTTTCCATAATCGCATCACTCGGCTCTTTGAAATGATATTGCACCAGATAACTCAGCAAACCGACCGCAATAAAATTCAGCATGATCGTGTTGATGACTTCGTGCGAACCAAAGCGAGCTTTCAGAATTCCCGGCACTGCACCCCAAATTCCCCCCGCAATCATCGCGGCAAGAATCGCCAGCGGAACCAAAATTATCGAAGGCAAACTGGTAAATGTTAAGCCCACCCACGCCGCCGCAAACGCGCCCATATAAAGCTGACCTTCCGCGCCAATGTTAAGCAAGCCGCACCGCAAAGCCAGGGCTACGGACAAGCCCGTAAAGATCAGCGGCGTCGCATAAAACAGCGTGTAGCCCCAATTATCAAACGTAAAATTGCCCATCGCGTCATAAAACCCAAACGCGCTATTGAATAAAATTCCATAGACTTCAAACGGATTGTCACGAATGGCAATGATGATAATACCGCCAATGATAAAGGCTGCGATGACAGCGATGAGCGGAAAGGTGAGTTCACGGAGCAGTGTTTTCATAAGGGGCAACGTTATTCGTCAAAAGAAATTGGAAGAAGTTGAATAGGCGCTCTTACTGAGAGTAATCAATTGCCACTAGCTTCAGCTAGTGGGGAAGAGATATGAATCTCACAGGCTTCAGCCGAATTTGCAAAAGAAACCTTTTCCGAGCAGCTTTAGCTAAAGCAAATTTGAAGGGAGCTTTTCAGAATTTTGGCTAAAGCCTCTCCTCTCCCTGCTTCTGGTTCCACTAGCTGAAGCTAGTGGCAATTGAGAAACGCCAAACCTGCTACAAAATTCCCGGCAACCATTGATGAAAACCAGACAGTTCAGCTTAACTCTTCCCGCACTTCATATTCACCTTGCGGCTCACGCTCTGGAAAATCGGGAAGACTGCCGGCAAATTTCAGTATTTCAGCATCAGGCAATGTCGCATCACTCCCATTGGTTTCAAGGAAAGCTTGCTCCTCATCCAGCGGAAAAATAATGATCTCAGCTTTGCGATTTTGTAGTATCTGCGGCACATTGATAATGGCAGGCAAGTTTTCGTATATTTGGCGGATAGCGCTCATTGATTGTTACCTCTTACAATTGAATTCACAGAAATATAGCAGGCAAAAGTATTGTAGCGTAAGAGTAAGGTGAGCGGTAGCACACCCGGTACAGGAGGAGGAGCCGTACCTTAATAATTACGTCTTTCCACCGGAAGGCGGGACTACGAACAATCTATCGCTGGTAGAAAGGTTATTCGTCATAAAGTCCGAGATAAGGAAAGCCCGTGTCCTATCACCAAAGCCCTCCGCCCCAGTTTTCTCCTTCGACTGGAACGCGATGGAGCAGGAATTTTTTGCCAGTAGCTTTTGCTTCATCACAAACGGTCTTTGGGTCAGCCCCCGCAGCCAGCAATTCATCACCACAGAGCGCCAGCGTTTGCCCACGATATTGTGATGCGTTCGTGCGCAACCATTGCTGCTCGCGGGTATAATCACGCGCTGCGCCGTGC
>JAYSTY010000062.1:0-25645 GCA_043719385.1 Blastocatellia bacterium
AATTTCGTGACTTTGACCAACGAGAAATCTACGTTCACTTGCCCCGGCGCACGTAAAATATTACGCCCGGAATTTCCGTAGGTTCCCGTACTGTCAGCCACTACTTGAAACGCACTCAGATCAAACCATTTATCAATCGTAGGATTGCTCAGCACGCCTGACCCAATACGGTTCGGGCGATTGCCTGTTCCGGTAGATTGGACGCCCTGTGATTGATTGACGGTGAAGGGTAAGCCTGAGCGAAGCAAGAATATTCCGCTGAACTGCCAGCCCCCAAGTACCTTGTTCACAATGACGTTGTCACCCGTGTTCAGCATCTTGCCTTTGCCAATGGGCAATTCATACGTCCCACTTGAAGTAAACGTATGCTTGACGTCGAAATCAGACGCAGCACGATCACGATTAAAATTATATGCGTTTTGCGTTGCGCCTTCGGTATCGGAAACAATATCAATCGTCTTGCCATAGGTATAGGAATTGACGAACTGCAAGCCATTCGAGAAACGGTTTGAAAACTTCATCAATAACGCGTGATGATTTGAATAGCCCCGGCTTTGCACCTGTGAGAGCGCGCGTAGTCCTGGAGCCAGTGCAATGAAAGGACGATTGATATTGGAATCAGACACGCCAACCACTGGACGCGCCTGATTGATATCCTGCTTGACTACCAGATGCGTCCCTTTTGAACCGACGTAAGAAACTTCCAACGCGTAGTTTTTACCGAACTGTTCTGAGAGAACCAGGTTCCACTGCTGGGCATAACCATCTTTGAAATTAGGATCAAAAATGGAACGTGTGGCTCCTGAGGGGATCGCACTCGGATTAAGCGGGGGTGGCGCAGGAATCCCTGCGCTCAGCTTGATCGTTGGCAACAACGTCGTGGTGAGCGCGTTCGATAACAGGAACGGCGGATTAATCGCTTTCGATGACGAAGTTCCCGTCAACGGATTGTTCCAGAAAATTCCGTAGCCACCACGGACAACTGTTTTGCCTTTACCAAACAGGTCATAGGCAAAGCCGATACGCGGTGCGAAATCTTTTTTCGGAATGGTTTGTAAATAACGACCAACTTTGATGCCATTGATCGTTGCGCTGTCAGAGGCGACTACGAATCTGCCCGTGGTAACATCAAAATTCGATTGCCGATTGTACTGCTCGACGTATGGCACGAAGAGGTCATAACGCAAGCCAAGATTGACCGTCAATTTGCTGTTCACGCGCCAATCGTCCTGCACATATCCACCGTACTCAGGGCGACGTTCGCCGATTGTTCCCTGCATCAAACCACGCGTGACACTGGTTGGATAGCCGAGGACAAAACTGGCGAATGAAAATCCAGTAGTTGTATCAAGCGTACAACCGGAAGCAATACCGGCACAATTTGAAGTCAGCGCAGGTTGGAACGTGAAATTACCTACGATGTTGTCTACGTTGAAAATATTACGACGACGACGTGTCAGGTTCGCGCCCATTTTAATCGTGTGCGCTCCGCGTGTATGCGTCACGTTATCGAAGAACTGATAGGTATCAAGAAAGGTCAACAACGGTTGATTGCCATTTGCGCCGAGGTTACGAATATCGCCAGGGCCAAAGGCAATCTGTGACAGCGCAGTCGCTGTATCGGTGATATTGACGCCAGGAATGCCAACGGTATTAGCAAGATTTGTTCCGTAATCAATGGACGTAACTTTGAAGCCGATACGGCTGGCTCCAAAACGAAATTCATTCAACCAGTTAGGATTGATCGTCCATGTATCGTTCAGCGCGAGACTCTGCCCACGGATCAAACCATTACCTGCACCAAAGGTGGTTCCGGCGTCACCATGTGGCAACGTAGCAGGAAGAAAACGATTGGTACGCTCAAAACTATAACGAACAAACGCGTTATTATTTTGAGAAAAATAATGGTTAATTTTGACATCAAACTGATCATCTTCACGTTTCAGAACAGGATTGTTCAGATAGTTGTTGATGACCTGCCCGTTCGCGGCTTTGGTTCCGGCAACATTCGGCAGGGGGTAAAGTTGATCAATGATTTTTCTTGCGGTCGGATCAACCTGTGAAACTGGAATGATGTTCCCAGCATACGCAGTTTTCGCTATCGGATCATAAATCACACGCGATAATTCCGAGAAATCTCCCGCCCGCATTTTCACGGTTGGTACGGTCGAAAGATACGTTTTGCCGTCACGAATTCGGCCACCTTGATAATCACCAAAGAAAAATGTTTTATCGCGGAAAATACGTCCACCCGCCGTAGCGCCGAATTGATTTTGCTTGAACGGTGGTTTCTTGCGTCCGTTTTTATTATTGAAAAAATCGTTCGCATCTAAGTGATCGTTACGCAGAAATTCAAAGGCGCTGGCGTGAAACGCGTTCTGTCCGGATTTAATTTGAATGTTGACAACGCCGCCGCTCGAACGTCCGAACTCTGCTGAGTAGGTGCTGGTTTGCACTTTGAATTCTTCCAGCGCATCAATGCTGGGGAAAATGACTACGGAGTTCAACCATGTTTCGTTGTTGTCCACACCGTCGAGCAAAAAATTATTATCGCGGGTTCGCATTCCATTCGCTGAAAACGAAGCGGAAGCGCGCCACGCCAAACTGCCTGCGCCGTCAATATTTGCGCCGGGAATTCCGCGCAACACACCGGGCAGGGTACGCGTCAGTTGCACGAAATCACGGCCATTCAAGGGAAGATTTTTGATCTGGCTTTCACTGATGGTGCCGCTGAGATCAGAACTTTCTGTTTGCACTAAAGGCACGGCGCCTTCGATGTTGACGGTGTCGGTCGCTTGTCCGACTTTCAGCCCTAAATCAATGCGCGCCTTCTGGTCAACGCCAAGCTGGACATCACTCAATGATAGTTTGCTGAAACCTGTCATTTCGACGGTGATTGTGTAGGCGCCAATCGGCAATGACGGCGCAATATATTCGCCGGTCGCATCACTGGTCAGCGTCCGTGTCGCGCCTGTCGCCTTTTGTACCAGCGTAATTTTTGCGCCTGCGACTGCCGCACCGCTCTGATCTGTAACCGTACCGAGAATCGTCCCGCTAACAGCTTGCGCGAAGGCAGAAGCTGTTCCGAACGTTATTAGCGATAGAAGGATTAAGGGATTCATGATTTTCCCCAAAAATCGGGAATGCTTAGGATAGAACATTGTTATCTCCTTGAGAGTTTTGGTTGCTGGTTACCTGAGTGATCAAAAGGGCTAGCGATACGCCCCCTATTTCAAAAGGTCGTTTAGTAATTATTCAATTTCCCAACAAAGCGGATTAAAGAGGTAGTGATTGCTACATACTTGGCAATCAGATCATTTGTGTATCTGTGATACAGATACACGCATTTTTATGCGTCAGTAAAAGGAAGTATACCGCAATAAACTGCGTAATGAAAACCTTTTTCCCAGGGATTAGGAAATGATAATTTTCTAAATAATTCCTGCCGAAATGCCGATTGCTGCCGGACGCTCTTCGGCTTTGCGTTGACGATAGCTGCTGGCGCGATAGGTTGCCAGCGGGTCAATCGCACCACCTGCCCTCATCCGAGCGGTAGCAATAATCGGCGCCACGTCCATCGTGAATGCCTGCTTCAGCGTTTGCAGTGCAACCATTGCATCACCTTTTTCCTGCGCTTCCCGTAAACGGTCGCGGTCTACCAAATGCGCTTGAATATAGGCGCGTTGCAATTCGACGGCGCTCATCATCAGGGATTCAATCGGGTCGGTGACGTTATGCGATTGATCCAACATATACGCCGGATTGAAATCAGGAGTGCCATCGGTTTGGGCTTCGACAAGTTCATTGAAAATTAAAAATAATTGGAATGGTTTGATCGAGCCTGCGTCCAAATCATCATCGCCATATTTGCTGTCGTTGAAATGGAAGCCGCCGAGTTTACCTGCCTGAATCAACCGCGCCACGATCATTTCAATGTTCACATTTGGCGCGTGATGACCGAGGTCAACTAAGCATTGCGCTTTTGGCCCCAGTTGCGTAGCACAATAATAATTTGTGCCCCAATCATTAATCACGGTTGAGTAAAACGCGGGTTCATACATTTTGTGTTCCATAAACACGCGCCAATCGTCGGGCAACGCGGCGTAAATTTCGCGCATGCTTTCGAGATAGCGTTCCAGCGTTTTTCTAAAATTTTGTTGCCCCGGAAAATTTCCACCATCGCCAATCCACACTGTGTGCGCTTTGGAACCCAGCGCTTTGCCAATCTCAATACACTCAATATTATGCTCGACGGCTTGCGCACGAACCGCTGCATCAGGATGTGTGAGGCTGCCGAATTTGTACGATAATTTTTGCTCGGCCTGATCCTGAAATGTATTGGAATTCATCGCGTCAAAGCTCAATCCGCGCTCATTCGCAAAGGCTTTAAGCGTTGCCACGTTATCTGGTTTATCCCACGGAATATGCAGTGAAACCGCTGATGTAGCGCGTACCAATTGATTAATCGTCGCGCAATCCGCCAGCTTTTCATAAATGCCACGCGGTTCGCCGATGCCGGGGAAACGGGCAAACCGCGTGCCGCCCGTGCCGACGCCCCACGAAGGGACGGCGACCTGAAAGGATTGGGCGCGTGCGGTCAGGTCTTCGATATTGAGACTGCGCCGTTGCAATCGCTTGCCAAGATGATCGTAGTCTTCATTGAGCCAGGTTTTGGCTTGATTGTTTTGTTCGGCAATGAAGTCGTCAGAAATTTCAAAAGGTACAGTCATAATTTCACTTTTTTCATCCACGAAGCCACACGAAGGAACACGAAGAAGAAAATCATGCTTGATATTTCTTCGTGTGGCTTCGTGGATGAGCCATTGTTTATCGTAAAAATCCATCCTGCAATCCGCCATCTACCGGAATAACATGCCCAGTAGTCTTACCTAATCGTTTTGTTACCAGCAAGAAAATTGCTTCGGCTTGATCGTCAGGTTCGATAGCAACTTGCGTAAGCGTCCGCTTGGCATAAAAATTCGCCAGCTTGCCACGCAAATCCTCGGTGTCTTCGTCCTCGCTGAATTCAATCGCGTATTTTGCCAGCGAAGCGATGACACGATCACGCGGGAACATTGTACTTCCCTTAACAACCGTAGCGGGCGCGACCGCATTCACGCGCACGAGCGGCGACATTTCAATCGCCAATTCGCGCACCAAATGATTGGCCGCAGCCTTGCTTGTGTCATAAGCCAGGCTGCCTTTCTTCGCTACGACAGCGTTGGCGCTAGTGGTCAGCACAACGTTGGCGGGCAAGCCTTGCCGCTTGAAAATTTTGTTCGCTTCATCCGCAACGATGTATGCGCCAGTGACGTTGATCGCAAAAGTTTTATCCCACAACTGATCTGGAATGTAGCCGGTTTTATCAGGTGGAACGAAGATGCCAGCGGTCACGACTACGGCATCAATTCCGCCGTAAGCCAGCATCACATCAGCGAACATTTTTTGCACACTTTCACGATTTGTGATGTTGCATGCCAGTCCAATCGCAGGGCCGCAATTACTAATTCCCGTACCCGCGACGCCGATGCCTTCGCCGGATTGTTTGATGATTTCCTGCGCGGTTTCCTTCGCAGAATTTTCATCCAAATCTACACAAACAATGTGCGCACCTTCTTTGACCAAACGATGCGCCGTAGCTTTGCCAATGCCTGCGCCCGCGCCAATCACGACGATGACCTGACGATCTAATTCTTTTTCGGCGGGCATTCGTCGCAGCTTGGCTTCTTCCAGCAACCAGTATTCGATGTCGAACGCTTCCTGTTGATCCATCGCTTCGTATTGGTCAATGGCTTCTGCGCCGCGCATCACTTCAATCGCACAGTTGTAAAATTCGGCAGCCACCCGCGATTCACTTTTGTTTTTTCCAAACGCGATCATGCCGATACCGGGAATCAAAACTACGGTCGGATTCGCGTCACGCATCGCAGGCGAATCGGAATGTTTGCAGCGGTCATAATAAGCGGCGTAATCCTGGCGATATTGCACGATGCCCGTTTCGATCAATGTTTTCAGAGCTTCAATGTCGTCGCTCGCCGGATTCCAATTCACAAATAACGGTTTAATTTTCGTGCGCAAGAAGTGATCAGGACACGATGTGCCAAGTTCGGCCAGGCGCGGCGCATCTATGCTGTTCACAAAGCGCAACATCTTCGCATCATCCTGCACCGTTCCCACCATGCGTTTATTCGACGAAACTTTACCGCGCAGCCAGGGCAATAAATCTACGAGAATTTTCTGGCGTTCGGCTTCCGGCAACGATTGATGTTTTTGTCCACCAAAAGTTTTTTCACCTTTGTCTTTTGATTCGATGTATTGCGCCGCCGTGTCAATAATTTCCAGTGCAGTCTCGTAACAAGTCTTGTCGTTATTCGCCCACGAAGACATGCCGTGATGACCCAGAACAATTCCCTTCGCTTTTGGATTATCGGCAATCATTGATTCAATCATCAATCCAATATCAAAGCCCGGTCGCTGCCATGGAATGTATAAAACTTCGTCGCCAAAAACTTCTTTTGTGAGCCGTTCCTGATTCACAGATGCCGCAATCGCAATCACCGAATTCGGGTGCAAATGGTCTACGTGTTTGAACGGTACGAACGTGTGCAGCGGCGTGTCAATCGAACATGCGCGCGGATTCAGATCATAGACGCAATGATTGTACAGCGGAACCATCGCGTCTTCGATTTCGGTCTTCGCGCCTTTGTGCGGATGATTGGTATACAACGGTTTCATCGCACGCACTTTATCGAGATAGAGCGAAGCAAAACCATCGCGCTTCGCCGTGCGTAAATCGCCGCCGGAGCCTTTGATCCACAGCACTTCAACGCCTGCGCCTGTAAGCGGGTCTTTTTCCATCAGCTTCGATGAAGTGTTGCCACCGCCCGTATTCGTCAGCGTCAAATCATCGCCAAGCCGATTGGAGCGATACACCAAACGATCCGCGCCGGATAATTTGTCAGCTTCTTCATCTTTCCAAAGATACGTTACGAATTTAAAATTTTCCTGCTTGCTCATTTTTCCTCAATTTTATTGATGATTTGTAAGGTTTGTCGTTGTAAATCTGTACAGTACAGCGGCGGTAGCGATCTGGTATCACGTCGCTAGCGCTACTGTATCAACCATCTCAACCCATTTAGAAGCTACCCTAAACTCAATCATAGTACGTTGAATATTTTTTGTCTTCTGCGCAAGTCCCAACGGGACGAAATGTAATAGCTCAGAATGGAGTGAAGCACAATTCCGAGTGCTGCAAAAATGAAATAGATTAGGCTTTGCGAAGCGCAAAGCCTGTCGCAACCATGGCTGGATTGCGCTACGATGATTACAAGGGGTCAACGTTTTTTCACCGCAGCTTTCGGCGCAAAGATTGCTAGATCAATTGCGTTCGCCATCGCTTCATATCCGGCATCGCCAGGATGCAACCAATCTCCGGCGTGGAAGGCTTCTCTCATGCGTTTTGGATTATTGGTGTCACGCGTTGCGGCATCAAAATCTACGACAGCATCAAACGCGCCACTCGTGCGAATCCATTGATTAACAATGATGCGTGCGGCTTCACCTTTTTCCGTGAAAGCCCTGGAGCCATCAAACGGAGTCAGCGTGCAACCAATAATTTTCAAGCCGCGTGCATGCGCCTGTTCAATGATTTGTTTGTAGCCTGCAATCAAATCTTCAGCGACGATTTTTGCATCCGCTTCATCCGTTCGCGTACGCGAAGAAATATCGTTGATGCCTTCCATCAGCATTACAAATTTTACGCCGGGCTGCATCAGCACGTCGCGTTCCAGTCGCGTTAGTGCGCTTAAGCCGCCCAGCATTCCTCCGCCATTTCGCAAAACCTGGTTGCCAGAAATCCCAACGTTCACGATACCTAAATTTGCGGTACGTTTGTCGCTTTGCAAGCGCTTCGCAAAATAGCCAGGCCACGTGTGATCGGTGTTCGGCATGGAGCCATGACCATCCGTAATCGAATCACCGAACGCAATAATCGTCGCAGCATTCGCGGGTGCGAGTACGTCTACGCCTGCGAGCCAGTAATACGAAAGCGAAGTCGCCGCATCAGCAATTTCTGCGCTACCGGAAAAATCGCCTTCCTTCGATAAATAAGCAGTATGCTCACCAAACAAATGCGTACTCGTCGCGCTTTCTTTTAGCAAAAATAAACTCACGGCAAGTTCAGCGAGAGGGGCAACTTTGAATTCAACCGGATCACTCCATATCACTGCACCGGATGGAATCGTCACGGAAGCACGACCATTAAACGTCAGCGCACGATCTGAAGCAGAAATAATAGCCGCATCTTTGTTACGCAACGCAATATGCGCGGCTCCGATTTGCAATGGGCTTCCGCCAAACGCATTGACCAGGCGAATGCGCACGCTACGCCCGCCAACACTGGCACGCACGATCATGCGGACAGTTTGATTGTTGACGGTTTGCCAACTCTGCGGAATAGCGAGATTCACTGGCGGCGGCGGATTTTGTGGAGGACGTGGCGCGGTCGGGCCAGTTTGTAATAATTGCTGCGCGGTTCCCCACGTTGCAATCCAATGCTCCTGCGCTTGTGCATTCGCAAAAATGCTCAGCAAAATTGTAAATACGAAACTTATCTGCCGCTTATTAGTCAGATTCTTTTTCATTGTTTTTTAGTCTGCACTCTCAGGTTTTATTGCTCAACTTTTTGTTTCGTTACTTCTGGTCGTGAAAAATTTGGCGCCGTCAGCGTCTGCGTTTTCAGATTACGTGAGCGCTGGTATTCCGCAAAGGCTTTTTGCTGTTCTGCGGCATTTCCTAAAGTTTTATAGGCTTGCGCCAGTTGAAACCACGCGACGTCGTTGTTGGCATTTAAGGCAATTGCTTTGCGTAATGGTGGAATTGCCGGCTCCGCGTGATGCAGCGCAAGCTCTGTGCGTCCTAAGCCAACTAACGCATCTTCAAAATCAGGATAATATTTGACGGCGAGCGCAAATAATTCTTTCGCTTGCTCAAAGCGCGAAGCTTTGCGATGAAGCTCGCCTGCTTCATACGCCGCATTCGCATTCGTCGGATCAAGTTGTAACTCCTGCGTGAATTCTTTGAGCGCCACTGCTTCAGCATTCGCATCCTGTGCAGCACGCATTAACTGTACACGTCCAAGTCGAAAATGGATGCCGGGATGATTGGGATTTATTTTCAGAACCGCCTGATACGCGCCGAGCGCAGATTCCAACTGCCCCTGACTTTCGTGTGCCTCACCCGCCGCCAAATGCAGCCAGAGCGAATCCGGCGCAACCTGTGAGATTTTCACCGCCGAAAGATAAGCGTAATTCGCAAACAAGCGGCTCGCATGATAAAGAATTTCCGGGTCTTTGGGATACAGGCGCGTTAATTCCAAAGCAATTTCTACGGCTTTATCATCTTGTTGCAGCCCTGTGTAGGCGCGTTGCAATTGCAATCCGCTCGAACGCTTTAAGGCAGGATCAGTCGTGCGCTTGAAACCTTTTTGCAGGATCGGAACGGCTTCCTGATATTGCCCTAATTCAGACAATGACATCGCCAGTAACACATCAATATTCGGCAACGTCGGTTTTAATTTGATCGCCTGACGCAATGCGGGTACAGCCTGCTCAAACTTGCCGGATTGAAAATAAATCAGTCCGAGTCGGGCGTGAGCCTCAGCCATTGTCGGAGCCATCTCACGGATTTTTTCGTAAGCCTGCGCGGCCTCGTCATAACGCCCCGCCGCCAATGCTTTTTCTCCGGCTTGGGCATAACGCTGTAATTGCGCGTCGCTGGCTGATTGAGCGAACACACACACGGAAACAAACAGTAAAAAAATGAACCCTCTGACCAACATTTGTTCTCCTTGAGAAGCTGTTTGAAAACTCCACGTTTCTTGCGCTGAAGGCGCAGGCAGATGGTAGCCAGTGGCAAGACCGTTGCAAACGGGCGCCGCCTCTGGTTACGAGCCATCCATGATCCGCGTCCTGAAGGGACGCAGGGATTCTGTGCGCCCCTTCAGGGCGCGTGAACTTAACATGTCGTGTACCAGACGTATTACGTCTGGCTACCATCTTTCTGCCGCTCTGCGGCTGACAAAAGTTTCCAGGCAGCGTCTGAGAAAAATACCCGCCAGATCATTGTGACCTGACGGGTATTTTTGCTCAAGTATTCATCTGATTTATCACCAAACCAACTTCGCACCAAGTTGGTTGATACGAGCGGCGCGGGTACTTAAAATTTGACCGACCCGCGAATCCGCCACGTTACGAACCGGAACGCCCCATTGGGTGTGGTTGAAGGCATTGAAGGACTCAAAGCGGAATTGGAAGCTCAATTTCTCCGTAATGGCGAAGTTCTTGAACAATCCCGTGTCCCAGTTGTGAATACCAGGTGCGCGCAAAATGCCACGACCCGATGTGCCAAGGAAGCCTGCGGCAGGCTGCTTGAATACCGACGTATCAAACCATTGGTCAATGGTTTTATTCAATTTAGCTGTTCCAACCAAATTAGCCCGGTTAGTGCCGAAGGTATCATTCAATCCTCCGACATCCGCTGCCGTGATAGACATCGGGAAGCCACGTTGGAACGTTGCGATACCGTTCACCTGCCAGCCGCCAATCAACAGATCAGCCGCTTTGGGCATATCCCCAAGGAATTTCTTGCCACGCCCAACGGGCAATTCATAAACGAAGCTGCTCACCAGACGGTGATCCACATCGAATTCTGAACGCCCTCTGTCACGACGAATGTCGCTATTGTCTAAGAATCCTTGCCAACCGGCGACATCGTTCCCAATCCCGGCAGCAGCGGATTTGCTATCAATACTCTTCGCAAAGGTATAGACCATAGTGAAGAGCAGCGAGTTGCTGCGATGTTCAATTTTGGCATTGAACGCATTGTAGCTGGAGTTGCCTGACCAATCACTATCAATGTAGGTACCGAAATTGACGAAAGGCCTCCGCGCCAGTACCGGGCAATCACCGACGGTTGGAGTGGCGGCGCAGAGGGCAGGATTGGAAGGCTTCCGTGCCTGGGCAATTTGACGCCGCATTAGCAAGTGTGTCCCTTTGGAACCGATGTAATTGAGTTCAAGCGTGGTGTTGGTAGTGAGCGAACGTTGTACGCCGAGTGACCATTGCTGGACATACGGGTTTTTGGGTAACGGCGACATGCTCACCGCGAGAAAGCCGTTAGCGGCAGGTGTCGCGACACCAATGTTGGCAAAATTGGGAAACAGTTGATTCGTGGTCAGCAAGTTGGACTGCCCGATACTTTGGATATAGTTCCCACGACTCACGTACGGGAAGATGTCAGCCGCTCCGTCAATTTCACGCCCTTCAGCAGAATCAAAGAAGATGCCGTAGCCGCCACGCACCACCGTCTTATCATCAGCGAACGGACGCCAGGCAAAGCCCAGGCGTGGCGCAAAGACCTTCTTCGAGGAATCGGCGGGATTCCGACGACCGGCAAATTTGTAATAGCTTTGATCGCCCACAATCCCTTTGGCCACCAGCGTCTGATCCGCTACGAGCAGCCCGCCGCGTGGATTGGACAGATCGCGCCATCCCATACGGTCATTCGTTTCGGTCGGAACCGAGCGGAAGTCCCAACGCAGACCGAGATTTAGTGTAAAGCGAGAATTGACCTTCCAGTCATCCTGAATATAAGGAGCAACATACAAGAAGTTGAATTCACGCGGATTCCCCGTTTTGCCTGCGACGCTGAAGCCTGCTGGTTGGAAGACACTCGCGCCGGAGAAATAGCCTAATAAAAAGTCCGCAATCGCGTGATCGCGGGTCGTGTTGCCTGTGAAAAAGCCGCTGAAGGTGAACTGCCCCAGAAAGTCATTGGCCAGATCGCGTTGCAGTGACCATTGGCGAATGTTCGCTCCGAAGTTCAGCGTGTGACGACCACGAATCCAGGTCGTGGTGTTGCTGATGTCAATCATCGGCTGATTGCTGGATTGATAATCGTTGACAGCACTGCCGCCACCGGAAAGCCCCGCGCCGGCGACGCCGCCAAACCCGACTGCCGGATAGGAACGTTGATCGTCCGGCAAACCGGTAAAGACGCCCGTTAACTGCAACGGATCAATGTCGGATTGCGGCGCGGTCGCACCGTGTTGGACGGCGAGTGCCTCAACATAGCCGAAGCGGAATTGATTGACGAAATTTGAACTGAAAGGAATCGTATGTGAAACCTGCCAGTTCTTGGTCTTTTGCACGAAGAACACGTCGCCGAGTTCGGTCGTGTTTCCGATGGCAGTGTTCGTGTAATCAGATTGCGTGTAACGACCGAACACTGTACCGAAGCGACCCAGTTGCTGATCGCCACGCAGGGTGTATTGTTTTTGATCCAAGGGCAAATTCCGCTGACGGATATAATTGCCTCCCGTACCGGTGAAATTGGGCGCGGGGAAAAACTTCGCGGTGGCAAGTCGCGCCAGCCGCGAGAAACGGTTCGTGGGAATCGTGTTGTTGGCAAAGGGCTGACCATTCAGCGGATCAATGATTTGCGACGTGAACCGCCCCGCCAATTGATCGGGCGTCGGGACAATCAGCAGGTCCGCGATGCCTCTGATTTGCTTGAACTTTTCATAGTTCACCAGCCAGAACGACTTGTTGCGTCCGTCGTACACCTTCGGAATCCACACCGGGCCGCCTGCGACGAACCCATATTGGTGTTGCCGCAGCTTGGGTTTTCTAATGGGATTCGTCGGAGTGCTTCTGGCATTATTGAAGTAAGTGTTTGCATCGAACGCATCGTTGCGTCCAAACCAAAAGGCCGCACCATGCAGAGAGTTTGTCCCCGTCTTGCTGACGATGTTGACTTGATTAGCGCTGAAGCCATATTCCGCTGAATAGGTTCCCGTTTGCTCCTTGAATTCCTGAATGGCATCAATGGACAAAATGGCCGCCGGAGTTCCGAGCGCCGTGTCAGTGTTCGATGTGCCGTCAATCAGGTAGTTGTTAGAGGTTGGGCGCGCACCATTAATGCTGATCGCGTTGCCGGCGCCCTGACGCATTCCGCCTTGCTCGCCACTGGTCTCAACCGTACCGCCGTTCAGAAACAAGAGCGACAGGAAGTTGCGTCCGTTGAGAGGCAATTGCGTGACCTGCTTCTGAGTGATCGTTTGCCCCATTGAAGCGGTCTCAGTATCAAGCGTCACAGCCGCTGCCTGAACATCTACTGTCGCGCTGACATCACCAACTTTTAAATCGAAATCTACACGGGCAATTTTATCTACCGTCAGTTGGATGTTGGATTGTTTAGAGGTGCTGAAACCAGGCTGTGCCACCGTCACCGTATAAGGGCCAACCGGGAGCAAAGGAAATGAATAATTTCCTTCGTCATTGGTCGTCGCTTCACGCGTAAAACCATTGGATTGATTGGCGACAGTGACTTTTGCTTTGGCTAATACTGCGCCGCTGGCGTCTTTCACTGTGCCGGTAATTTGCCCCGTCGCCGTTTGCGCTTTGAGTGAACTTGTCACGCCCAAAAGCAAAGCGAGGAGAGCAAATAGAAAAAATGCTTTTCTCATAAGATTAAACTCCTTCAGAATAGAGTCGTTGACAGATTGCAAACGACTTCCTGTGTGAAAAAATTACGGCTTCATCAGACGAGAGGAGAGATGAACACACGCACTAAATTTCTGGCTGACCAGAACAGCATCAGCACGGACACGACTCGTAAAATAGCGGGTAGCTGCTTTTAGACACACCAACACCCAAGCCTCTTCCAACTTTGAAAAAGGCATCAACCCAGCCAGCTATATGTATTTTTCTATTTGTTAATTAACCCGCTATTACGAGTAATATTCACCCAGCAAAAGATGACTAGACGTTCAGAAAGAATAAGAACAAAAAACGACAGGTGCAAGTTTTGGTCTTTTTCAATAAAATTAGCAATAAGAATTTTACCTCTCGCGTTAAATTCCACTATACAGAACAATAACTATATCAAAGAAAAGACTTTACTAAGATCAACCTCAAGGAATGCTAAAATCTAATTCCGCTATACAGAACATTCAGGATAGTAACCTGCTCTCCCTGCCTGATTCTCTGAAGGGATAAGTGTTCCTACTTGCAATTGTCAGGTATTTCTTTTTCTGGCCTTTACTGAAAGATCAGTCTCTGGTGGGTAAATCAAGCCAACATTCTTTGGCGTAATCAATTGATGTTTGACGAAGACTGCTGACGGGGTCGGCTTCTTTTGCAGAATGGCGAGCGCTAATGGAATTAATTCTTCGCCGTAGCGTTCCGGGAAATATCCGACACTCCCGATTAATCGTGTTCCCGGACGACGTAGTTCGTCACGAGCAGCACGAGTGGCATTCTGCCCAATCACAGCACATTCATTGACGCGCCCGGATTCTTCAAACGCCCGCAATGCACCCAGCGCGCTGGGATCATTGACCGTTGCCACCAGTGTTCGCCTCGCTCCAATCCTACGCAAGTGGCGACGAACCACATCCAGGCTATGCTCAAAATCACCTTTGACTTCCAGGTGCGTAGTAATCATCGCCACACCTGGCAACGTCTGGTTCAGTCCCGCCAAAGCTCCCGTGATGCGCAACTGCGGCAATGATCCGGCGAGCGGCAATTCCAGCAATAATACTTCTTCAACTTTGCCTTCCCAATTTTCTTTTGCCCAGCGCCCTAACGCACGTCCGCCGATGACGCCGGCCTGATAGCTGTCCGCGCCAAAATAAGTCGCGCCGGGATGCGGGATTTCGATGGCGATGACAGGGATATTCGCTTCGACAAATTTTGAAGAAATAATTGGCGCAACGTGTTCGTAGGCTTGAAACTCAAGGACTAAATTAACACCTTCTTTGATCAGCAAATCCGCATTGCGCAGCGCCGTTTTCGGACTGTAATTATTATTGACGGCGATCAGGCGGATTTGTTCGCGCTCGGCAACACGATGGAGACTTTGGCTGACATCCTGCGAAAATTCTGAATCAGTTGATTGCGCGGCAAAGCCAATCGTAAACGTTGAGGTAGTAACAAATTGCACACTGCTGCGGTAAGCGCCTTTGCTGACACGCTCAATCATTCCCCCTTTGACCAGACTTTGTAGTAAACGAAAACATGTGGTCTTGCTCAATTCTACGCGTTCGACGACCTGCCCTAATGACAAGACTTCGTGATGTTGAAAAGCGCGCAGGATGCGACAGGCACGCACTACGGCTTCAGCAGTTTCCGGTTCTTTTTTAATTTTTTCGGTTAAGGTCTGCATCGCTCATTACTGCGGGGGAATGTAAGCCACGTCCATCCTTAAGGCAAGGAAGACGAGCTTAGCTAATACCAATACCCTAAGGCCTGATGTAAGTCTGCGCCTTAGTCTGTTTTGCCGTAAGGCTTTCCCAAAGTGCTGCGGCGCTCCCGCTCAGGCTTCGATCCTGTCTGCGCACCAGGTAAAAACGCCGCTGATGTCGCAAGCGCGTGTCACGAACCGGACGCAACAATCCGGCGCTTTCTTCCAATCGTGTCGCCCACGAGGAAAGTACCGCCACGCCCAAACCTGACGCCACTGCCTGCTTAATGGCATCCGTGTTGCGCAGCTCAACTACGCGGCGAAATGAAGGGATCAAATCTGCGAGCAAGGTTTCCGCCTTAGCGCGCGTACTGGAACCTCGTTCCCGCAAAAAAAGTACCCGGTCACACACGTGTTTCGCTTTGATTTCTCTGGTGCGAAACAGCGCATCATCCCCGGCAGTGACCAGCCGCAATTCATCGGCCCCAATTTCCAAACGGTGCAACCCTTCATCCATCGCCAGTTCGCCCACGACGCCGAGCGGAACGCGGTATTCTCGTAACCATTCCAAGACCTCGCCACTCGCTCCTACCATCAGCGTAGGGCGAGCTTCCGGGTATTGTGCCTGAAATCGTTTTAGGAGTTCCGGCACACAATAAGCTCCCGGTGTGCTGGAAGCAGCGAGGGTGATTTCCCCCTGCACAATTCCACGCGCCTCATTAAGGCGATGGGGGATTTCCTCGTAAAGCGCAAAAAGTTTATTCGCCTGTTCCAGCACGACTAAGCCCATGGTGGTCAGTATCATTCCGCGTGCCGTTCGTTCAAACAGTGGCTCGCCATAGCGCTGCTCTAATAATTTAAGGTGCGCCGAAACAGCGGGCTGACTGACAAACAATTCCTGCGCGGTGCGGGTCACATTGCCGCTTCGCGCCAACAAACGAAAGACGTGTAACGGGTAGAGATTAAATTCTTCAGCCATAATAAATATCTTATGCTATTCGTCAGAAAAATTGTATTTGAATTATACCGACACGAAGCCTAGTTTGAGGGACGAAAGGTTTTCTGATGTTTAGTCCTGATTATCTCCGTCCACTGATAACTATCTTTGTGCTGTTCCTGCTGTCGTCTCTCGAAAGCGTGATTCCGGCGGCGGGCGGGCGAACGCACCGGTCGCGCCACGCCATTAAGAACCTCGCGCTGGGATTATTTAATGCCGGAGTTTTAGCTTTGCTGACGGCTCCGTTTGCCGCACGACTGGCAAGCTGGAATGAAAATTCTGGTTCAGGATTGTTGCCACTCCTCAATTTATCACCAGTAAATTCAACGGTTTTAGCGATTTTGATGTTAGATGCATGGATGTATGTCTGGCATCGCGCCAATCATCGTATTGCTTTTCTCTGGCGGTTTCATCGCCTCCATCACAGTGATGCAGAAATGGACGCAACCACCGCCGTCCGCTTTCATTTAGGCGAACTTTTAATTTCAACCAGCCTGCGCTTGCTTGTCATGCTGGCGCTGGGGATTGCGCTCTGGCAGTGGCTGGCTTACGAAATGCTATTGCTGCCAGTGATTCTTTTTCATCACAGCAATGTTTATTTTCCGGCCAGATTGGATCAATGGTTACGCACAATCATTGTTTCGCCAGCACTTCATCGCGTCCATCATTCGCGGGTAAAGATTGAGACTGACAGCAATTATGCCAGCGTCTTTTCCTGGTGGGACAGGCTTGGAAAATCGTACCGTCTCAATAAAGACAATCATCCGATTATTTTTGGGCTGGATGAAAAGGCCGGGGAGGAGTGGCGACCAGCAATAGAAGGTTCATAACACTTCTACAGCTTCAGCTTTCGCAAGCGTAAGGCATTACTGATAACCGAGACAGAACTAAAAGTCATCGCCCCGCTCGCAATCATCGGACTTAGCAACAAGCCAAAAAACGGATACAGTGCGCCTGCCGCCAGTGGCACACCCAGCAGGTTATAAACGAACGCGAAAAAAAGATTCTGGCGAATATTTCGCATCGTCGCCTGACTGAGTTTATGCGCACGTACGATCCCCCGCAAATCACCTTTAATAAGCGTGATGCCAGCGCTTTCAATCGCCACATCAGTTCCCGTCCCCATCGCAATTCCCACCTGGGCCTGAGCGAGCGCGGGCGCGTCATTGATGCCGTCACCAGCCATCGCAACGATTTTGCCATCGGCCTGCAATTGCTTGATTACTGCACTTTTCTGGTCGGGTAACACTTCGGCAAAAATTGTATCAATGCCAAGCTGACGCCCAACAGCATTGGCTGTCGTTTGATTATCACCCGTCAGCATCACGATGCGAATGCCTGCCGCCCGTAACTGCTGAATTGCGTCACGCGCAGATTCTTTAATGGGATCGGCAACGCTGAGCAATCCGGCCAGCTTGTCGTTGACAGCAATCAACATCACTGTCTGGCCTTCACCACGCAGCTTTTCCGCCTCGGTTTCAAACCACGAACCAGCCGTTATATTCAATTCTTTCAGAAATTTTTGATTGCCAAGCGCGAGACTTTGATTGTCTACCTGACCGATTACACCTTTGCCAGTGATGGATTGAAAACCTGTCGCGTCAAATAATTCCAGCTTTCGTTCATGCGCAGCCGAAACAATTGATGACGCCAGCGGATGCTCACTGCCTTTTTCCAAACTTGCTGCCAGCCGCAACAGTTGCTCTTCGGTAAAATCTGGCGTGGTGAGAATTGTCATCAGGCGCGGCTTCCCTTCCGTGAGCGTCCCGGTTTTATCCACCACGAGCGTGTCAATTTTTTCGAGCGTTTCCAGGGCTTCGGCATTTTTGATTAGCACGCCTGCCATCGCGCCGCGCCCTGTCCCTACCATAATGCTCATCGGCGTCGCCAGTCCGAGCGCACACGGACAAGCGATAATCAACACTGCCACCGCATTGACGAGCGCATAAACCAGGCGCGGCTCCGGGCCGAAAATTGCCCAGACAATAAATGTAATAATTGCGATGATGATGACCAGCGGCACGAACCACGCGGAGACCACATCAGCGAGCCGTTGAATAGGGGCGCGGCTGCGTTGCGCTTCCCCAACCATCCGCACAATTTGTGCCAGCAGCGTATCGCTGCCGACGCGCTCAGCCCGCATCACCAAACTGCCTGTGCCATTCACTGTCCCGCCCGTCACCTGATTGCCTGCATTTTTCGTGACCGGAATTGGTTCGCCCGTCACCATTGCTTCATCAATCGCGCTGCTGCCGGAAACGACTACACCATCCACCGGAATTTTCTCGCCGGGACGCACACGTAACTGATCGCCCGGCTGAACCTGCTCAAGTGGGACATCTTCTTCCGCTCCATTGGCGCGGATAATTCGCGCCGTCTTCGGGGCCAGACCGAGCAGCATTCTGATCGCGCTGCTCGTCTGATTGCGGGCACGCAGTTCGAGAATTTGTCCCAGCAGCACCAGCGTCACAATCACCGCCGCCGCTTCAAAATAAACCGCCACCGCGCCACCGTGACCGCGCATTGCCGCCGGAAAAATGTCGGGCAGTAAAACCGCGCAGACGCTATAAAAAAATGCTGCGCCCGTACCCAGCGCAATCAGCGTAAACATATTCGGACTGCGATTGACGACCGACGCCCAGCCGCGCTGAAAAAAAGGCCAGCCGCCCCACAAAACTACGGGCGTCGCCAACGCAAATTGCAACAGCGTCACCACGCGATGCCCGATAAGATTTTGCACAGGCTGCCCCGGAATCATCTCCGCCATCGCCAGCAAAAATACCGGCAACGTCAACACCAGGCTGAGCCAAAACCGCCGCGTCATATCCGTCAATTCAGGATTTTCTTCTTCCTCCAAAGCGAAGGTCAGCGGTTCCAGCGCCATCCCGCATTTCGGACAGACACCTGGCCCGAACTGCCGCACTTCCGGGTGCATCGGACAGGTATATTCAATCTGAGTTGACGCCGGAGTTTGGGGCGACACAGATTTTGGCAGCGATTTTGTGATCCCGACAAGCTGCGTCATCGGTGGCGGCATGTGCTGTAATTGTGGCGTTTTATTCAGGAAGGTTTCAGGCGCGGCGCTAAATTTTGCCAGGCAACCCCGGCTGCAAAAATAATAATTTTTTCCTGCGTGCTGATGCTGGCCTGCGGCTTTCGCCGGATCAACGGTCATTCCGCAAATCGGGTCAATAAATTTATTTTCGGCGTTGGGTTCAGACATTGGGCGCTCCTTATCGGGTCTGAGGATACGTTTGATAAGGAGTGATTACAAATGTCACGTGCAAGTTAGGACACGAAAAACCAGGTTTTCCAGTGTCCAACAAACTTCAGTTTGTTGCGCCTCGCGGTCACTGTGTCTCTGTTGCGAAGCTGCAACAAACTAAAGTTTATTGAACCTTCTTCCAACTTAGTTTTTCATGTAATTAGGACAGCGTAAGGTAAGTTTTCCAGCCAACTGTAGGGCAGGTTGAGAACCTGCTCTACAAAAAAAGGACTGAGTTTGACCTCAGTCCTTTTTCACTGCTTACTTTGCAGATCACGTTAATTCCTAATTTGCCTTAGACATCATTAGGACTTGGACCATTGTAGAACTGGCAATCAGGCATAAATTGCGGAACAATAATGGCTGAGCGACCGACCTGTGTTTTGTGCAGGGTGCGAATACCGCTGAACGTGTTTTTGTTCGAGGTCATTAACAGTCCAACTGCTGCCGTGACGTTGAAGCGGATCGTTCCGACCTCACCCTTTGGAATCAGGCTGCTCAACTGGCCGCTGACTTTGGGATTCGTGGCGTCAATGATTTTCTCGGAGAAGCAACCACCGCCAAAGTAAGGCGAGAAGCTGCGCAGCGCTTCGTGGCCGTTGTAGGCCAGCCCTGTGCCTACCTGACGGGTGCCGGTCAAGCCACCAGTCGAGATGAGGCCAGAAGCATCACCGATCAGACCCGCAAGGACAACTTTTTGATTGACGGCATCTAACGGGCTTTGGATGTCCACCGCAAAGGCGGTCGGAACCATATCGTATCTCACACCATCAAACGTAATTGCTGAGGCAGTACCAACAGGACCATCGGTGAAGGCACCGGCTGGTCGTGGTGAAGCAAAGGATTCTGCGCCGTAGTTGTCCACGTATTCGCCGTCATTGACAAACGCATTGCCGATCAGCGAGTTGTAGGAAATCAGCCGCCCCATGTTGTCCACCACAAACGCAATCACATAGCCTTTGTTCTGGGGATCAAACTGCGAAGCTTTCCACTCAATGCTGGCATTGGGCGTGAAGCAGACATACTGGTCAAATTCCTGACAGGTCGCCCCGTCCATAAACAAGAAGTGGACGTTGATGCCGTTTTTGCCGAGGTTGGTGATCGTCAGACGCGTGTCAACTTTGTTCTGGGCATCGTGTTTGTAAAATGGAAACACCAGCACGGAGCCGGGTTTCTGATCGCTGACTTCGATGATGTTGGTGTTGGTGCTGGCATTGCCAACCGTGGTGTTGGTGGCGTTTGGTTGCGCAAAAGCCATTGACGCGATCCCGATGAGGGCCGTCAGCGACAAGACGAATTTGCTGATGAGTGAGGTTTTCATGTGTGGTTTCTCCTTATAGAAACAAATGTGGTTGTGAGTTAGAACGTAAAAGGCACAAGCCGACAAATTCACCTCATCTGGAACGCTCCAGAATCGGAGGGGAGTTGAATTCACCGCTTTGTGCTAAGAATGCTATAGAGCGAAAGAAAAACGATTTCCAGCCTTTGCCTTAATTAAAGACAGCCGGAAACATTATTTTCCTGTCAGCGATCAATGATAAAAGTGAAATGTCGGATCGTAACAAATCTTTGGAGAAGTAAAGTGCCGGAGATGAGGAAGATTTGTTAACGTTGCGATTGTACTGTTTTTTTTGATGGAGTCAATTTTAATGATGGCCTTTTCGTTTTCGCCGCAGGTTTCCGCTACAGCTTTTGCGCGGGATGCGGTTCGTAAACTTCGCTCAACGATTTCAATTCTTCCTCCGACAGCTTCAATTCCAAAGCGCTGACCGCATCTTCCAAATGCTGCATCTTGCTGGCGCCGACAATCGGAGCGGTAATACCCGGTTGCGCCAGCACCCACGCCAAAGCTATTTGTGCATTTGACACACCACGATTTTGCGCAATTTCAGTGATGCGTTCGACGACGGCAAAGTCTGATGGCTGGTAATAAAACTTCTGTGATAAATCGTCGGTCTTCGCTCTGATCGTGGCGCCAAAATCTGCTTTGCTACGATTGCCTGCGACGAAGCCGCGTGCCAATGGACTGTAAGGAATCAAGCCAATATTTTCAGCGCGGCACAGCGGCATCATTTCGCGTTCCTCTTCGCGGTAAATTAAATTGTAGTGATTTTGCATCGTCACGAACCGCGTCAGTCCCAGCTTATCCGCCGTGTAAAGCATTTTGGCAAATTTCCACGCGGGCATGCTCGAAGCGCCGAGGTACAGGACTTTTCCCGCCTTCACCAAATCGTGCAGCGCAAGCAGCGTCTCTTCCAGCGGCGTCGCGTTATCGAAGCGGTGAATTTGGTAGAGGTCAACATAATCCGTTTGCAAGCGGCGCAGGCTGTCATCAATCGAATGAAAAATATGCTTGCGTGAAAGCCCACCCTGATTTGGATCATTGCCCATCGGGTTAAAAACTTTGGTGGCAAGCACGACACGATCACGCGGGACGTTAAATTCCTTCAGCGCACGCCCAAGAATTTCTTCGCTGACGCCAAGCGAATACATATCCGCCGTGTCAAAAAAATTAAAGCCGAGTTCCAATGCGCGTTTGATGAACGGGCGACTCTCTTCTTCTTCAAGCACCCATTTGCGCCACGACTTCGCGCCGTAAGTCATCATGCCAAGGCAGAGACGCGTAACTTTTATTCCGGTATTTCCAAGGTTAATGTAGTCCATAATTTCCAGAGGTTATCACGCCAATTCGGTCAGACGCTAAGGCTGAGCAATAAACTACCTGAGTTCAATAAACTACGGCTGCTGATTGACCAGCAATTATTTTTGCGAGTTAATGAACGTTGTTATTTCCCTCACTGGCAAAAAATTTATGAACACCACCATTGAAGACAAATTAGCGATTGAAGAATTGATCGCACGCTACAACCATTCCATTGACCGCGGCGATTATGAAACCTGGCTGGCTTGCTGGAGCGAAGATGCCGTAATGGATGGCATCGGGCAATACCGCACAGGCATTGCATCCATCCGCGAATTTGCGAATTCTTATGAGGCAAATCATCGCAGTAAAATCCCCGGCCTGCGTCACTTTACCGTCAATATTTTTTCTGAGATCAACGGCGACGAAGCTACGTCACGTTCGTATTTGCAACTGACGCGCACAGGAGCGAAAGGCGCACAAATTATTTTCACTGGACGCTACGAAGACATGCTGATTAAGCGTGAAGGCAGATGGCGTTTTCGTAGTCGTAAATTTATTCAGGACATGCCACCAACGGGTGAATAATCGAAGGGAGAATTATTATGAAAATTCAACGTATTGCGATTTTGCTAACAGTAATCAATCTCGTACTTCTGGTCTTTAATTTGGCGCAAACGTATCAAGCAACCGCCGAAGGAGTCGCGCCAGTCCTGCGCGGTCGTGCGCTTGAAATCGTAGACGAGCAGGGGAAAATTCGGGCGCAGATTCTTGTGACTGCGCCGACGACAATGCCCGATGGAACGAAGTATGCAGAGTCTACGTTGCTGCGCCTGATTGATCCGAACGGACATCCCGGCGTGAAAATTAATACCTCGGTAGACGGCTCAGGAATGGGACTTTTCGGCGACGCCAAACGCGGTGAATGGAGCGGCATTCAAATGTTAGCCGAAGGCGATAAAGGAACTCTCGTCAGAGTGAAGAATAAAGACGGGCGTGAAAAATTATTGAAGACAGAGTAGGAATTATTTTTTCAGCTCTTCTTTCCGCGCCACCAACTTCACTTTCGTTTGCCATTTTCCATTCACCAATTTTTTGGTGATGATTTTGACCTTTGCCTGATCGTTGATGGTTGCATCTTCGACTACTTCTGAAACTTTTTTCGGTGCATTATTCACGACCGAAAATTCTTCAGTGATGTGCCAGCAACAACCGCTTTTATCAAACGTGCGCAGGAGCTTTTTTTGCTTGTCCACGTCAAACATTCCCAGATGTTTGCCCAGGGCGCTAAACTTTTTATCGTAGACAAATTTTCCTGCCGAGCGCGAAGACAAATACACCTGATATGACGGCATTCCGTATGAACCTTGTGTGCCTTCACAAAGCGCTACATCTTCCATCCCATCAAAATTAAAATCGCCAATATTCACTACGCTTTGCTTGTCATACAGCAGCGTCTGATTCACTTCCGGCTTCCCTTTTTCATCCAGCTCAACATACGTCTCCGGCAACTCAATCATCTGATACGGAGCCGTTCCACCTTTTTTGTAAAACGCAAAAGAAGCCTTGCCACGACAGGAATCTTTATCACAGTTAGCGACCGTAATTTTGATGTCGAAGTATTGCGAAGCGTTTTTGAGTTCAAATGTTTTTTGGGCGAATGCCGATGAACAAAGAATGAAGAGAAGAAAGGTCGTTTTCATACAGGTTCTAAATAATCAATTTTTTTCGGAAGAATTAATACCTTTCCAGTGAAAAATTAGGATTCGAAAATTTGTACGTTAACACCTGGTAACGCTGCGAAGGCAATCTCAATCATCGGTTTTACAACACTCCAATCCAACCCGCCAAGTCCGCACCCAAGCGGAGGGATTGCAATTGAGCGAATATTTCGCTGACGTATTTCTTCGACTAAAGCAATCAGGCCAGACTCTATATCTTCAATTCTGCTTTTTTCTTTCCAGTGTCGTTTGGTAGGGAAATTGATAATGATCTGAGGGTTCTTTTTTTGCGTTAAGACTGAGATTAACATCTTGCCTGGTTGCAGATCATTTCTCTCGCACACAGCTTTGTAAATCTTGAAATTTCCAGGATAAGCTTTACGGAATTGCAGCGCTATTCCACGCCCCATCACACCTACACAGTTAACTGCATTAACAAGTGCCTGAGCATCAGCTTGAAGGAGGTCGCCGTGTTTATATTCGATCATTGAAGTGTGCTCCGACGGTAAATAATATCAGTTTTACCTAATATTAACGACGGAGTAATAGCTGGGAGGATAATTTATTTTGAAATGTTTCCGTAAACGCTAAATAGCGATTTCAGAATGGCAGCCTACATCGCTTGTACGCGCTTGAGTTCTTTCCCCTTCAATCCGAAAAACAGCGCCATCTGATACGCCTGATCTTTTCTTGGGTAATCTTCCGGCGTGGCACAAAAACGCTCAATCCCCGGCGTAAAATCCGGGCATCTCATCTTTTCCGGTATCTTAAGCGCTAAGGAACAACTCTTGTCGGTTGCCTGTAGCTTGCATAATTCACATAAAATCATGGTGCGATGAATCCGTAAAATATGGAGTGCTGCGGCTCGACACAACACTCCATAGCAACTAATAGCCTGCGCCGCTGGCAGATGGATCGTCTGCCGGGTAGTCCGCAATCATCACCTCGGTCGTCAGTAATAATCCGGCAATCGAAGCCGCATTCTGCAAGGCTGTGCGGGTGACTTTGGCGGGATCAATGACGCCTGCCGCTACCAGGTCTTCGATCTTTTCGGTGACGGCATTGAAGCCGACCAGTTCATTTTTTTCAGTACGAAGTTTTGCCACGATGATTGCGCCTTCTGCCCCGGCATTCTGCGCGATTTGTCGCAGCGGTTCTTCCAATGCACGCCGGACGATGTTGACGCCGATTTGTTCCTCGGCATCGCCTTCGCCGTTAGGGAAGATTTTAAATTTATCCAGTGCTTTGGCGGCGCGTAAATAAGCCACTCCACCACCTGGTACAATTCCCTCTTCGACAGCGGCGCGTGTCGCGTTCATCGCATCTTCGACGCGGGCTTTCTTTTCCTTCATCTCCATTTCGGTTGCTGCGCCAACTTTAATGACGGCGACGCCGCCGATTAATTTAGCTAAGCGCTCCTGCAATTTATCGCGGTCATATTCACCCGTCGTGGTTTCCGCCTGCAGGCGTAAGGTTTTCACACGACCTGCAATTTCGTCGGGCCCGCCTTTGCCTTCAATAATGATGGTTTTGTCTTTATCAATAATGATTTTTTTGGCGCGTCCCAAATGTTCCAGATCAACCTTCTGAAGTTTTATCCCAATGTCTTCGCTGATGACCTGACCGCCGGTCAAAATCGCAAGGTCTTCCAACATATCTTTGCGACGATCACCGAAGCCCGGCGCTTTCACGGCGGCGATTTTAAGTGTGCCGCGCAATTTGTTAATAACCAGTGTCGAGAGGGCATCGCCTTCCATATCCTCAGCGATTATCAGCAG
>JAYSTY010000063.1:0-4171 GCA_043719385.1 Blastocatellia bacterium
GCCGAATTGCAGGCGTATTATCGCGCGGAGCCAGACGTTTATGTCTCAGGTAATTTGCTGCTTTATTACGAACAGGGCAATAATAAAAAAAGTGTTGCGCCCGATGTGTTTGTCGTCCGGGGAATTGCTAATCACGAACGGCGTGTTTATAAACTTTGGGAAGAGGGAAAAGCACCTGATGTGGTTTTTGAGATTTCTTCCCGCGGAACGTGGGGCGACGACTTACAGAAGAAATGGCGGCTCTATGCGCGTCTGGGAGGAGCGGAATATTACATTTTTGATCCTGAGTATGATTACCTTGAGCCAGCACTCAGGGCTTACCGCCTGGAAGCCACCGAGTACGAAGAAATCGAAGTTTTGGCAGGGCGCGTCAGCAGCGCTGTTTTAGGCTTGGAGATTGTTGATATAGGCGAGACTTTGCGGTTTTTCAATCCTCTGGCGCATGAACAAGCCGAGTCCCGCGCGCTGGAAGCCGAATCGCGTGCGGTGGAAGCCGAGGCAGAAGTCGCTCGTTTACGAGCAGCGCTGGCATTGTTCAAATCGGAAGCGTAATTATTATTTTGGCAACATCATGACCTTTCAGCAGGGTGGAGAAGTATTTTGATCAGGCGTTATTCTGCTATTTTTATTGCACTGTTTTTTTTCAGTATTGTTTTCGCGCAACCACGTGAATCCACCATTCAGCAGAGCGAAGCAAAACCGCAACTTAAAATTCCCAAAGTCAGTCAGCCTCCCACGCTTGAAGATTTCCTCGAAATGAAACCCGGCGGAGAGTTCGTTGGCAAGCTCGCCAAAGCTGAAAATTTTATTCAGCAACGACCAAAAGACGGTGAACCCGCAACGCAAAAAACCGAAGTCTATCTTTGTTACGACGACAAGAATTTATATGTGGTCTGGGTCGCCTTCGATACTGAGCCGGAAAAAATCAGGGCGCGGATGGCCAGGCGCGAAAATGCGTTTGATGACGATTGGGTCGAGTTAACGCTCGACACCTATCACGACCAGCGACGCGGATATGTTTTTCTCTGCAATCCGTTCGGCGTTCAGTCTGATGCGATTTGGAACGAAGATTCAAATCTGGGACCGGATTTTACATTTGATACGTTGTGGCGTTCGCACGGAAAATTGACGGGCAACGGCTACGTTGTGCTGATGGAAATTCCGTTCAAGAGTTTGCGCTTTTCTCCGCGTGATTTACAAACGTGGGGTCTTACTTTGTTGCGAACAATTCCTCACGCGAGCAACGAATGGGGGTACTGGCCGCGCGTTTCGAGCCGTATTCAGGGGCGTTTGACGCAGGCGGCAACGATTACCGGACTCGCAGGAATTTCGCCGGGGCGTAACGTGCAACTGATTCCGTACACTTCGGCGCGTTCGTTTCGTGCGCTGGATGCGCGTGACAGCAATCGCCCACGTTTCGATAAAGGCAATGAATACGCGGGTGGAATTGATGCGAAGATTGTTTTGAAAGACAACCTGACGCTTGATGTCACGGCGAATCCTGATTTTGCACAGGTCGAATCTGATGAACCGCAGGTCACAGTTAATCAACGCTTCGAGGTGTTTTTTCCCGAACGTCGTCCCTTCTTTCTGGAAAATTCTGATTACTTTCAAACACCAATCAATTTAGTTTTCACGCGCCGGATTGCCGATCCGCAATTCGGCGTGAAGCTCACAGGCAAAGTCGGGAAGTACTCTATCGGCACCATGTTTATTGACGATCAAGCGCCTGGGCGCAGAGTCGCGGATAATGATCCGTTGACGGGAGCACGCGCACATTTCGCTATCGTTCGTGTGCGCCGCGACATTTTTAAGAATTCAAATATCGGCGTGATTTATACCGACCGCGAATTTGCCGGAAGCTCAAATCGCGCAGGCGGAATTGATGGTCGCTTGAAATTTGGCTCCAACTGGATTGCACGATTTCAAGCCGTGACGAGCGCGACAAAAAACCTGAACGGTACATGCGAATCCGGCCCGGCGCTTGATTTTATTGTTTCGCGTGAAGGTCGCAAATTTAATTACGAAGCCGAAGCGTCAGATTATAGCGCGGGTTTTCAAGCGCAAAGTGGCTTCATTCGCCGCCGTGATATTCGCGGTCTCAGCCAAACCGCAGCGTATCAATTTCGCCCGGAAAATAAGTTGCTAACGGCATGGGGCGTGCGTACACGGCAGAATTACAACGAAGATCACAAAGGTACACGCCTGGATTGGACGGCGATGAACAGTCTGTTTTTTGAATTCACAGGTCGAACACGGGCAAATATGACGGTCGGAAATAATCGTGAACGTTTGCGGGCGCAGGACTGGGGCGGAAATCGTGATCTGGATTTTTCCTCGCCATTTAAAGGCATTGGTTTTAATTCGAGTTACTTCAGACAGTTCAGTATTCAGGCAGATTATTTTCGTTTTCCTGGCATTAATTTTAATCCGGCTGCGGGGCAGGCTCCGTTTTTAACTGACCGCGACAGTTTTAATTTGACGCTGACAATGCGTCCGCTGAATAAATTGCGGATTGATAACACCTATATTTCTTCACGCGCCATCAACCGCCAAACCGGAGCGAGCATTTTCAATAATCACATCATTCGCTCCAAATTCAATTGGCAATTCAATCGAGAGCTTTCGTTACGCACAATTTTTCAATACAACGCAGTCTTAGCGAATCCGTTGTTCAGTAGCTTGAAGACTACCAAAAATTTCAATGCTGATGTCTTGATGACGTGGCAGCCAAATGCGGGAACGGCCTTTTATGTGGGCTACAACAGCAATTTACAGAATCTGAATTTAGTTCCCACGCCAACCGGGTCACAGATCGCCCGCTATCCGAATCAATTTATTAATGACGGGAAACAGTTGTTCGTGAAATTTTCGTATTTGTTTCGGTTATAGACTAATTCAGGTCAGCGAAAATTGGCTTTCAAGTCAGCCTTAACTATGGATCAAGCGATCAAATTGCGAGGTTCAAGTGGTACAATTGGATTATTTCCACATCTATGGTCGGATACTGATATTTTTCGGGCATATTCACTTCCAACAACCCACCTGTTCTTAAGTGTCTCTTTCTCTTCTATAGATTTATATTGGTTGAAAGCGTCGCTAACGGCCTCATCAAAAGTTTTAGGAAACCCAGAAGTCCCATGTATGATACCAACAGCTTCTAAGAAATTTTCTTTGGACTCTTCATTTAGAGATTCTGCCCAACCGATAAAAGCATGATTGTGAGTAACAACAATAATTGGATCAATCTGTGCCCGCTCAAGCAAACTAGCAAACAACACTGTCATATCAATACAGTTTCCACAACCGTCAGATAAAGTTTGGTCTGGCAGCCGTACAACCTGCGTTCCGAATATTTGGCTTCCAATCGGCAAATTTAAGTCGTCATACCGAATCTTTTTGTCCTTCAAGAAATTATAAATAGATTTGATCTTAGCTAAAATGCTTCCTTGATCGTCGTAATCGTCCCAATTCAGTTCTTTATTAACAATTTTGATCTTTTGATATGCACCTTTAATAGCTGGGGAACTCGGGGTAACAAAGGCCGTGATAAGTTCGGAAAGATCATTACGATCATCGAGTAAAATAGTTCGAGGCGCCATCCAATACATCTTATTCCATTGCGACAAATAAACACGAAAACTCTTTTGATATAACACAGCTTTCCTCTTACTTTTATCGCAAACACGAACATCTAAAGAGACGGGGAGCGCCACTTCAAGATTAACATATTCAGTACCAAGAACTAATGTAGGCCGGCATTCATAGGTTTCTCCTGGCTCAAGCCTAAGGTTCGTTTTCTTCCATTTACCATCCTCCCACTTATACTCTAAGCTCAGCTCGCGTTGTTCAAAAGAGACATTTTTTATTTGGTAGAGTAGCGGCGAACCCAGAAAAGAAGTGTAGTATTTGAAAAGTAAGCCTGATGGCATGTCATCGTAGAGAAGCTCCACAGATATATGCGGTTCTTGTGCAATGTACGTGACAGCATCTGTTGGTAAATCAACAATACAGGGATTAGCTAAAGGCAAAGCTGTTATGCTAGGTTTGTCTGAGACGTATAAAACGCTGCCCCAAGACCGACATAAAGCCTCAATAAGGTTATTTGGAATAAGAAGTATGTCAATCAAAACATCCAACTCACTTTGAGAACAAGGAAAAGCAAAAAAAC
>JAYSTY010000064.1:0-25501 GCA_043719385.1 Blastocatellia bacterium
GCGCTTTGAAATGCAAAAGAAAAACGAGCAGGCAGCCGCTGGAACTGCGCCAGATAAACCTGAGATGAATGCTGAAATGAACGCTGGTGATAAGCCCAAAGCACAGGCTGGCGATATTTTGGCGGACCCGGAAAAACGGCGTGAGTATGCGAAAGCTCTGGCTGATTTAGGTTACAAGCCACGTCAAATACCGATCCTTGAATTGCAACAGTCCAAGGTTTTGCGTGCGGTGTACAGTGAGCGTCAATTGCAGGAAGTAATGACTGATTTCTGGTTCAATCATTTTAATGTTTTTGCCAACAAAGGTGTGGATCGTATCCTGCTGACATCTTACGAGCGTGATGTAATCCGCCCGAATGTCTTCGGCAAATTCGAAGATTTGCTGCTGGCGACAGCGAAAAGCCCGGCAATGCTTTTCTATCTGGATAATTGGCTCAGTGCGTCACCAAATGCCAAAATGCCTGACGCAAATCAATTGCGACAGATGCGCCAGAACCGCAATCCCAATGCTCAGTTTGGGCCGGGCTTCGGCTTGGGCGGTAAGAATAATATCAATCGTGAAATGCGCCGGCAGGAAAATCAGCGCGAGGCCGAGATGCGGCAAACTGATAAAATACAGCCGCCAAAGCCGCAGCCAAAACGCACTCGTGGCATCAATGAAAATTACGCCCGTGAAATTATGGAGCTTCATACCCTGGGCGTTGACGGTGGTTATACGCAAAAAGATGTGCAGGAAGTTGCGCGTTGCCTGACAGGTTGGACGCTCCGCCAGCCGCGTACTGGGGGAGGATTTTACTTCGCTCCATTTATGCATGATGATGGCGAGAAAGTTGTGCTGGGCAATAAAATTTCCAGCGGCGGTGGCATGAAAGATGGAGAACAGGTTATTAAGTTGCTGGCGCATCATCCAGCGACGGCAAAATTTATTGCGACGAAACTGGCACGAAAATTTGTTGCGGATGAACCACCGCAATCGTTAATTGACAACCTGGCTAAGACTTTCTTGAAAACTGATGGCGACCTGCGCGAAGTTTATCTGACACTCTTCAAAGCACCGGAATTCTGGTCGGCTGAAAGTTATCGCGCGAAAATCAAAACTCCGTTTGAAATGACCGTCAGCGCGGTTCGTGCGTTGGGTGCGGAGACCAATGGTACGCAACCATTTCACCGCTGGATTCAGCAAATGGGCGAAGGATTGTACCTCGCTCAACCACCGACCGGTTACGCCGACAAAGCCGAAAACTGGGTCAACACCGGGTCTTTACTTGAACGCATGAATTTTGCGCTGGCACTCAGCAGCAATCGGATTAACGGAACGCGCACAAGCTTTGCACCTGAACTTAAATCGGCAAAACCCGGCGAAGTCGCGGATTACTTCATTAAGAATATTTTGCACGGCAACATCTCGCCAAACACACGAGCGACTTTGGATAAGACGTTGAGTGATCCAAATATCGCCGGTAATAGCGGCGCTGATGTAGCCAAAATAGCAGGCCTGATTATCGGTTCACCAGAATTTCAAAGACAGTAACTGAACCTGGGAGTAGTAATTATGGACAGAAGATTTTTTCTCAAAAGTAGCGGTGTTGCCTTAGCCAGTTTCGGCGTGGCAACTGCCTCTCCGTCATTTCTGGCTCGCACCCTGGCACAGACAAAAACGACCGGACGCCGCAAAACTCTGATTGTAATTTTTCAGCGCGGCGCAATGGACAGCCTCAACGCGGTGATTCCTTACGGCGAACAGGATTATTACAACCTGCGCCCAGGCATCGCCGTGCCGCGTCCCAATAACGACAAACAGCCGAACAATCCGGCGGCGCTTGATCTGGACGGATTCTTTGCGTTGAATCCCGCACTTGCTTCCTTCAAACCAATTTACGATGCCGGGCAACTGGCAATCGTTCACGCCGTTGGTTCGCCGGATACGACGCGTTCACATTTTGATGCGCAGGATTATATGGAAGCAGGAACACCGGGTGTGAAAAGCACTACGGACGGTTGGCTGAATCGTTATTTACAAGCCAGTCCCGACAAAGCGGCTTCGCCCTTTCGGGCTGTGGCGATGGGAGCAAATTTGCCCCGCACCCTGCAAGGTCGCGCGCCAAGTCTGGCAATGAATAATATTAGCGAATTCAATGTTCGAGCCGGCGGTGGTCAGGCTTCGACGGCTGTCCAGGGCGGCTTTGAAGCGATGTATGAACAAAGCGTCAATGAAGCTTTGCGCGGCACCGGGCGTGAAACTTTTGACGCAGTGAAGATGCTCAAGCGCGTCAATCCCTCGCAATATCAACCCGCGCCGGATGCGCTTTATCCACGCGGCAAATTTGGCGATAGTCTGAAACAAATCGCGCAACTCATCAAATCTGACATCGGCCTGGAAGTCGCCTTCACGGATATTGGCGGTTGGGATACGCATGCCAACGAAGGCGCAGGACAAGGGCAACTCGCCAATCGTTTGCTGGAATTTTCAACTGGGATTGCCGCCCTGCACACCGATTTGAAAGAGCGCCGCGATGATGTAGTGATTTTGACGATGACTGAATTTGGACGGACTGCGAAAGAAAACGGCAATCGCGGTACAGATCATGGTCACGCCAGTTGTATGTTTCTGGTGGGCGGCAACGTCAACGGGGGCAAAGTGCTGGGCAAATGGCCGGGACTCAAAAATAGTCAGCTTTACGAAGGACGCGACCTCGCGCTGACCACCGATTTTCGAGATGTATTTGGCGAAGTTGCGACACGGCATTTAGGAGCGAATAATCTCAGTGCAGTGTTTCCGGGCTATCAAATTAACCGCGCCAATTTCCGAGGGATAATCCGCAGCTAGCTTGGGGGAGTATAGCCGTGGATTACTTTGCGGGGGCTGCGCCGTTAATTCTGGCGTGGCTCCCGATTTTTATTTTTCGGCTCTTTCAATTGCATAGAAGGAGTAGCACAAACTTTCCAGTTTGTGTTTTTGCTATGCTGTCATCTTACAAGAGAACTTATACTTTTCTTTGGGCGTATTTCTTACGGTAAACGCAAACTGGAAAGTTTGCGCTACTGTTTTTCCTGCAATATTTTTGTCTTTTACCCACAATCCAAAGGAGCAACCCAATGTTCAATTTGAATCGTAGAGAATGGAATAAATTAATGCTTGGCAGTGTCGCCGCAACAGTTTTACCGCTTGAAAATTTGTTTGCTGCTGTCAGACCAAACTCAAAATTTGCGGGTGTCCAAATCGGTGCGCAAAGCTATAGCTTTCGTGATCGCGGACTTGACGATGCCATCAAAAGTTATGTTGAAGTCGGGATCAACAGTTGTGAAATGTGGTCAGGGCACGCCGAACCGAAAGGGCTGAAACCTGATGATTTGCGCAAATGGCGGTTGAGCGTTTCGCTGGATGAATTCAAAAATATCCGCAAGAAATTTGAGGCGGCAGGCGTGCAGCTTTACGCTTACAATTACAGTTTCCGCGAAGATTTTACGGATGAGGAAATCGAACGTGGTTTCAAAATGGCACAGGCTTTAGGCGTCAAAATTATTACGGCCTCGTCGAATGTCACGACGACAAAGCGCGTTGATCCGTTTGCCAAAAAATACAAAATTCGCGTCGGGATGCACAATCACTCGAACATCAAGCCGAACGAATTCGCTACGCCGGATGATTTTGCGAACGCGATGAGCGGCACATCGGAATATATTTGTGCGAACCTTGATATTGGACATTTCACGGCGGCGAATTTTGATGCAGTGGATTATTTAAGCAGGCATCATGATCGCATCGTGACTTTGCACATCAAGGATCGCAAAAAAAACCAGGGCGAAAATGTTGTGTTTGGCGAAGGCGATACTCCGATCAAACCAGTGCTGGAATTGCTTAGGAAAAATAAGTGGAAAATCCCGGCCAATATTGAGTACGAATATAAAGGCGCGGATACAATTGCGGAGATGAAGAAATGCCTGAGCTATTGTAAACAGGCCTTGAGCCCTTGATTGAAGGCGTGACACTAAGCCCTTACAGCGATTTTCAAGCCGAGGAATAGAGAGTGCGCCAATCGCTGAAAGCTGCCGCTGATTACTTGAAAAACAGCGTCAAGGATCAACTCCCAGGCGGCAGATTTCAGGCTGGTAACTACTATTCAAACCTGCGCGAAAATCGCTGTAAGACCGTGGAAGAAAATTGGCGCGGGCATCGTGTGCTGATCGTCGCGGTCGCGTGACGTATGGCTGAGATGCTTTTCCAGTGGTTGCATACAAACAGACGATGCCCGCATAAACATTATTCATCCGGCGATTTGAAGGTGATGTAGGGAACCAAATATTGCCCCTTCACCAAACGCAAAGAAGAGTCTTTCAAAATAGTCGCAGCTTCCTTAATCAAATCTGATTCGCGCAATTCTTTATACTTGCCATTTTTGCTCAGCAACAGATAAACCGTACCATCGCTCGGAGTTTTCGGACGCGTAACTTTAGACGGAGTTTTGCTCTCGCCGGATTTTCCAACGGGAGGCTTTTGCGTAGTTGTCTCCGCCGTTGTTTTTTCTTCTTCAGTGGGTAATTTAGCCATCGGTTTACTTTCAGTTTTGGGTGCAGCCTTATGCGGCTTGTTATTATTTTTCTTCCGCAAAAGTTGCGGGGCAACAGTTGTCTCAATTTTGGCTGAAGACGCAGTTAGTACAGGCGCAGCAGCAGCGCGTTTGGGGCGTCCTGGTTTAAGCAAAGTACGCGCTTCAAACAGGCGTCCACTTTTTGCTGCTGCCGCTTCCAATCTTTCAGTAATAGCTGTCAGTCCGGGCTGACCTGCCAAAGCCCCCGCCCAATCCTTGCAATTGCGACGATACTTACACGTCCAATAACAAACCTCGACGGCTTTCTGGCAGCCAAATTTTTTGCAGGCGATTTGCATCTTTCAAATCTCAGTGCGTAGCAAGCCAGTCGCTGAATATTTTTGCTTCCTGATGTTTGCCACTCCAGCGCGCGCGATTTTTTCCGGTTAAGGCTAACACCATTGCCTGATGCTGTCCGGCGCGGTCACCGATTTCTTCAAAATACTTGTAAAGACTGTCAATCCGATCAATGGATTTTTTTGCAGCCTCGACGCTTTTGAATGACAACACGTGACGGAAAAAACGTGAATAAACGTTTTGCTCGGCCTCGGTTGAAGTGTAAAGATCGAAATATCCCGTGAGCAGTCCCGCCTGGCGCAAGACCTGGGCGACGTAAGATGGATGCGTTTTGATTTGCCGACCAATGGCTGCCACGTCCTTGATTCCCTGATGATAAAGATCAAGGACGCGATCTTTTTTGCTGGGCGCTTTTGCTCGCGCCTCTCTGGCTTCGTCTACCTCAAAAGCATCAAAAACACCTTCAAGAAATTTCTCATTGAACGGCGGTAATGCCGTAGTTGATAAAGTTTGTTGTAGCATGATTTGTTACCTCTTAATCGTTGCTCATTGCGAACTCAAACTTGCGTGCAGGGCTTTTTTATGACGCCTCTTTGAGAATACACCTGACACGAAAGCAAAAGTTCGCGGCTAAAAATCTGCACCTGAAGTTAGGCGGCTGCGCTCTGCATCGCTGCTTCCATACGCCGATTCATCTCTTCGGGCGACACATCTTCGGTATGCGTGGCAATGTGCCATTCGTGCCCAAACGGGTCTTTGACTGAGCCTGAGCGATCACCATAAAACTGATCTTTCACCGGACGTTGCAGCGTCGCGCCGGCAAACACTGCTCGACCAACCACGGTGTCCACATCTTCGACATAAAGCATGATGGTGACCGGAGAACCGCCGTAAGATTGCGGACTGCGAGAACCCATTTCCAGAGACTCATCCGCCAGCATAATAGGTGAATCACCGATTTTGATTTCCGCATGCCCAATCTTTCCATCAGGAGTCGGCATCCGAAATAATTCCGTTGCGCCAAACGCCTGCTGATAAAATGCCAACGCTTCGGCTGCCCCATTGATAATCAAATACGGAGTTACTGTGTGGTAACCCGCCGGAATTGGTTGTACTTTGCTGGTCATAAATTTCCTCCTAAGTTTTCGTACTAAATTTCGCTCAGAAATTATGTGAGTACCTGTTTGTATTCTGCCTGCACCGCTAATTCTTCTTCACCTGCGGGCGAGCAGTTATACATGGTGATCTGCAAATCCTTGCGAGTTGTGGCCTTGATCACGATCCGCCAGCCCCAGTCAGGATCAGGCGGCGCTTCATACCACCCGCGCAAATCAATCGCTCCCTGTTGATCAATCGTTCCCTGACACAACATGACTTTGCTGCTCTGATGCCATGAATCAACCCACGCCGCAGTTGCCACTGCCTGATTGTTGTCATAGCCCAGCAGGATCAATCCTTCCTGCGAAATATTTTCATGACTCCAGGTATAGGCCAGCGTCAGAAATTTTCCGTTCGCCGCTGTCGCCACTTTTAAATCCGTGGGCGAGACATAATCAGTCGGTGTCAACCAGCTAAGTCGTAAAAGATTGGTTCCGGCCCAGTCGCCGCATAAATTGTTTTGCAGATCTGTCAAAGTCATAAAGCCTCTTCCCGGATGAAACCCGGCTCGCTACGGCTCGCGGTACTGTACCCGGAGCGGTAGCGATGGGGTTGCGTTTTGCTTAACTTGCTCGCCGCACAATCGGAATTTCATTGGTCTCTTGTAATTGCTTCAAATGATCAATGAATGATGAAGCAGCACGGCGCGAAAGCTCTTCAACCTTGCAATCCAATCTCATTGTTTCCTGCAACTCCATATCTACATCAATGGCCAGATCACGGCAGACGGCGCGAATCATGACGATTTGCTTGGGCGTCGCCAATTCTGACACTGACTTTGCCAAGGGGTTGGTCGGGAACGGTCTTGGTTGCGGCCTGGTTGCGACAGGAGCTTCAACGACTTCGGCATCACGTATATATAAATCACGTGCGATACCAAATTTAATTGCGGCTCTTTTCAGCGCGTCGTGTTCGGCTTTTTTGATGCCGGTTTCCGTATTGGCATTGCCTGTGCCGACGCCTTCGCGCGTGATGCCGTCAATCGTGATCGCCGCTGTGATGACGATGAATTCGCCAATTTGCGTAATTTTCTTGACCGTATGCGCCCAGGTCGGAGCCGCACGATCAAGGATGTCGGCGACCGTGTGCCATTCGACATAATCAACCATGTGCTTATTGCCGGAATAATCCGTCCAGCCTTCACGCTGTTTGATGAGCCGTGAATCAAGCGGTTCACGCAAGGTGCGTAAGGTCTGCGTAAAGGTAAAAGGAATTACGTTATTTTTGATAAGCGCGTTTTCGCTGGCTTCCTCTGCCCACTGAGAACCCAGCAGTACATTATTAATAGTGGCGTCGTTCGTTGTGTTCATGAGTGTTTCGTTCATTGTTTTAATTCCTCCAAAAAATATTTTCTCAGCCGATGAAACAAACTGCCATGCGCTCTTGCCGACTTCTCTTGTCTCATCTGTGAAACAGTGTATCACGGGTTTTTGATTGTTGCAAGTATGAAACACTTGTTGCGTGTCAGAAAATTTCATGCTAGATTACGGCTGCGTTAAATATAGCTAACGCAGAAAGTGAGGATTATTTATGGCGACTTCAGAAGATAATTTAGTTAATGTTGCCGAATTGGGAAGAGCGGTGCGCCGTGAACGCGAGCGCCGTAAAATGGGCTTGCGCGCCGTGGCGGAGGCGACAGGCGTTTCCGCTTCGACGCTGTCACGCATTGAAAATGGAACCTGCCAGCCGGACGCTGATAACATTGCGCGGATGGCGAAATGGTTAAAGATGCCCGTCGAGCGCATCATGGGCGGACAGACGAAAAGCGGAGCGAATCAACCGGTGATTTATTTTCCGCAGGAAGCTACGCCCGACATTGTCGAAGTCCATTTGCGCGCCGATAAAAATTTATCGGCGGAAAGCGCAGCGGCTTTGGCGGAATTATTCCGCGTCGCTTATACCCAATTCAGCCAGCACGACCCAAAAGGGAAAAAGTAATGCTGGCGGGAAACTGGCTTCCAATGTAAGCATTGTCCTTTGGGCTTGGTGGAAAGAAATTTCCAGCGCAATGGCTGGACTCCATCAAGCTCATTCTCACCGCCCAGGAACAAAACAACATTGATTGGAAAAGAGGTAGCTTATGAGCATTAGAGCGTTACTGATAATAGCTTTCATTTGGTCAGGTTTCCTGTCTGTTAACAGCCATAGCCTTGAAGATAATCCAAAGGCTATTGAAGGAACTTGGGTCATATCGCAAGCCGAATTAGGCGGGAAAAACTTCGCGGCACTCAAAGGAGCCAAATTGATTTTGCAGGCTGGGAAATATGAATTTCAGAATGATCATGGCGAATACAAGATACTCCAAATCGAAAAGATGACTGCGATAGATATTATGGGCAAGCAAGGCCCAAATGAAGGTAAAACATATCTGGCAATTTACGAATTGACAGAAAACACCTTGAAAATTTGCTACGACCTGTCCGGCAAAGAGAGACCGAAAACATTCAAGACCGAAGCAGGGACGCAACAATTTTTTGTGACTTATCAGAGAAGCAGCGAATAATGAAAGTTAACGTAAGCCTATGGATACGCCCCCAAAGTTCTTACAGGAAAAATACGATAACGTTGAGTTCATTGCTCAAGGAGATTACGGACGTGTGTATAAATGCGCCCGCGCCGAAGCAATTACAGCCGTAAAAATTCTTGATGCATTTGATTCAGAATCGCAAGAAAGATTCAAAACCGAAATTAAAATACTTCAACATATTGACCACATAAATATAGTGAACCTGCTTGATGCAGGTGAAACCGACGGCTATTACTGGCATGAATCAGAATACGCCAATCAAGGTCATTTTGGTCAAATGCAAGGATACCTCCTTTCTACTAATAATTTGGATGTGGTTGATTACTTTCGGCAAATTTGCATAGGTGTAAAAGCACTACATGATTTGGAACCGTCTATAATTCACCATGACCTTAAGCCTACAAATATTCTTGTCTTTGAATACCTACCCCCTAAGCAGCATACTGTTCTCAAGATCGCTGATTTCGGCTTAGCTACAATCGCAGGCACTATAGCAACTGGAAATGTAGTTGGAGCAAATGTCTATAGAGCGCCAGAAGTGATTAAAACCCTCCAGTCCGATATTTATTCTCTTGGTATAACTTTTCTCGAAGCGCGCACCGGACATACAACACCAAATCAAGAAAATCTCAATAGTGTTCCAGAACTACTCAGGCCTATCATCCAAATGATGGTTCAGCAACATCCGCGTGATCGCTACCAATCAATTTCAGAGGTTCTTGAAGCATTTGATGGTCTTTCCTCTTTCCAACTTTTTACAGGTAGAGAACCGCAAGAAAATAAAGGAATTACACCAACGTTTCACTTTACTTACCAAGTAGATATAGGCCGCGAACTGGAAAACGCGCTTGAGTTTCTTTATACGTGCAATTCGGATAATGTTTTTGAACGCTGGACAGCATTGGAACGTATGCTAGATCGTCTAGGAGATGCCCACGACCACAAAGCACATATCTTGATGAATATGCCTCGCAACGCGATAGCAATGATTGATAAAGTTAATTATGAGAAGTTACTGGGTATCGTTCGACGATTTATGAAAGCGGCTGAGCTTACTAAAGATAGTGACTTCTACCGTCCTGCTCCTCGATCCTGGTCATGCTTCCTAGCTGAGACGTTTGCGCTTTTATGGCACCCCCCAACAAAGCATCTTTGCTTGGAAGGTTTGGCAAATTTTCTTGTTAGGTTTCGAAGCCCAGGAACAAAGGATTACTTGTACATCACAATCAAAAATATTGGAGACCCAAGCTACATGGAACACCTCGCCGTATGTTTGCGAGAAGTTGGTCGTGAGGATATAGCAGGGTTATTGGATGGTGTACCTGATCAGCGCCCTATTAATTTTGAGGCTCTTGAATCTACGCTATACAATGCGGAGTAGACATTGATTCACAAAGACAAAAACTCGAATAGCATCTGTCCATTAACATCCAATCCGCGCAAACGAACTGCGGCAGATAAATTGGTAGCGACAGTAAAAGAAAGCCTGCGCTTCGTGCGCTCGGGGCTGCCGGATTTACAAGGCTTGACCAGTTCTCAAGCATTACAGAAGCAGAACTCGCGCAGTTGCATGGAATGGGGGCAAGGGGCAAGGGCATTAAGTTAAGGGTAACTTCTTACGGGGCAGTAAGATACGACCGTAAATGAGAGGACAGCACTGACCTTATATCAGCGGAAAGCTGTCAATTTCCTAAGAAAACCGGTGCTTTACTTTCATTTAGTCGTTAGTCCTCTTTGTGTTTCAGAGGTGTAACTTATTGAAACCCAAAGAGTAATTGTTAACTTAATGCCATTGGGCTATAGACCATCACTCGAACCCTGGGAGGAACACCATGATCGTTGAAGCACACGTAACCATTAACGGATCCAAGGCGGCGATTTGGGCGGCGATCACCAACATCGAGAACGCCTCGGAAACCATCAGCGGAATCGAAAACATTGAGGTTCTCGAAAAACCGGCAAACGGGATCGTAGGACTAAAGTGGGCCGAGACCAGAATGCTCTTCGGCAAGCCAGCTACCGTGGAAAAATGGATCACTGATGCTGCTGTGAACGAGTTCTACAAAACCAAAGCAGAAGATGGTGGATTTGTGTTCTTAACCACCAAAAGTATTTCAGAGGGCAGTGGCGGCATTATGTTGACTGAGTCTCATGAGTCCAAGCCGCAAGGTATCGTTGCAAAACTAATATCGATCCCAATGCGGCTTTTTTTCAAGGGCGTGATCAAAAAGGCCGCCCTGCAAGACCTAAACGATATTAAGGCCGCAGTTGAACAGGAATGAACGATTGCGGCCTAGCGAACTACAAGAACCCAGCAGTATCAAAACATAGGAGAAATATGGATAACACAATAGTCCTTGGCAATGCACAGCAAGAATCGGAGGTTCACATGAAACGAGTCACTGGCATTGGTGGCATCTTTTTCAAGGCAAAGGATGCACCTGCACTACAGGCTTGGTACAAGCGTCATCTCGGCATTGATGTTCAGGCGTGGGGCGGTGCCGCGTTCGACCGGGCTGACGCGGATGGCAAGCCCACAGGCGGAACGACCGCCTGGTTGATTGCTCCAGAGGAAAGCAAGCAGTTTGCTCCAAGCGAAGCCTCGTTCATGGTCAACTACCGCGTTGAAGACCTTCACGCTCTGGTCACGGCGCTCAAAGCGGAAGGCTGCAACGTCCTCGACAAGATCACCGATGACGCTGAGTATGGCAAGTTTGCCCACGTCATTGATCCTGAGGGAAACAAGGTCGAATTGTGGCAACCACCTGCCGGTCAATGAAACGCTCCCTGCGGCATTCTACGGCCTAACATCTATTCAACCAGAGCGGCGTCGTACTGTACCGAACAATTCAAAGGAATATAAATCATGGCTAAACCCGAAACCATTGATGAATACCTCGCAGAACTCTCCGATGACAAACGCACGGCGCTGGAAAAACTTCGCCAGACCATTCGATCTGTAGCGCCCGCCGCTGAAGAATATTTTTACTACCACATCCCCGCGTTCCGTCTGAATGGGCAACGGCTGATTGGCTTTGCTGCGGCAACTAAACATTGCGCCATCTATCCATTAAGCGGCGCAACGGTGAAAGCTTTCAAGGAAGAATTGAAGAATTACGATACCAGTCCGGGAACCATTCGTTTTACGCCAGACAAGCCGTTGTCTGTTGCATTGGTGAAAAAATTAGTTAAGGCACGGATCGAAGAAAACGAAGAACAGTTGTTGAAGCGGGTGGCGGCGCGGCGGAAGAAAAAATGAAACCTACCAATCAAAAGCAATCATTCACAGCCGTCATCGAAGCCGCAGGCGGCGGTGGAGCTTTTGTCAACATTCCTTTCGATGTCGAGGAAATGTACGGCAGGAAGCGCGTCAAAATTAAGGCTTCGATTGAGGGAGAACCGTACAAAGGAACGCTGGTACGAATGGGCAGTGATTGTCACATGTTGCCCGTGCTGAAAAGCATTCGAGAAAAAATCGGCAAAAACATTGGCGACGAAGTAGCTGTCACTGTCGAAGAAGACCTTGAACCAAGAATCGTCGAAGTACCGCAAGATTTACAGGAAGCTTTTATACAAAACCCTGAAGCCGAAGTATTTTTTAAGCAGCTCTCGTATACAAATCAAAAAGAATATGTGAAGTGGATTACTGAGGCGAAACGAGCAGAAACACGACTTAGCCGAATTAGTAAGGCGCTTGAGTGGCTGGGGCAAAACAAGCCGCTCCGATAACTACTACCAAAAGGAAAACCATGCAAACAAATACCCTGGTTGCTCCCGACTCGAAAAACCGCCGCTGGGCTGGATATATTTTTACTGCCCTGTCTGCGCTGTTCCTGCTCATGGATGGCGTGATGAAATTATTCAAAACCGTGCCCGTTGTAGAAGCAACCGTCAAGCTCGGCTATCCCGAAAGCGTCATCGTTGGACTTGGAATTGTGGTTGTCATTGCTACGATTCTTTATCTGATTCCAAACACCTCTATCCTCGGCGCAATTATCCTGACAGGCTACCTCGGCGGCGCAGTCACCACGCATGTACGGGTTGGCGCAGGGTGGTTTCCGATTTTGTTTCCCGTCGCTATCGGAGTATTGCTGTGGGGCGGAATTTATTTGCGCGACACGACGCTGCAATCACTGCTTCCCTTGACGATCCAATCAGGATTCACCTCCAAAAAAATGTTCTGGGCGGGGTGGGTATTGAGCATTTTACCCGCATTATTATTGTTCTTCAGCGCCTTCATGAAGCTGACGAAAGCTGCGCCTGTGATTGATGGATTCAAACTATTTGGCTACCCTGAAAGCACCTTGCCTGGCATTGGAATTGTAGAAATTCTGTGCACGATTCTCTTTCTGATTCCACGCACGACGATGCTGGGAGCGATTTTAGTAACAGGATATTTAGGCGGCGCAACGGCGACACACCTGAGAATCGGCGATGCCTATTTTCTGACGATTATTGCTGGCGTGATCGCGTGGGGTGGATTATTTTTTCGCAATGAACATGTGCGGACACTCATCCCTTTGCGAAGCTAATGTGAGTATTTTTATGAAAGGAATGCTATGAGAAAAGTCCGCTACGAAGTTGCCGTTAGTCTGGATGGGTTTATTGCCGGGCCGAACGGCGAATACGATTGGATTCCAATGGATCCAGAAGTAGATTTTGCAGCGCTCTACGCGCAGTTCGATACCGTCTTTGTTGGTCGCCGCACATTTGACTTATTTCATACGATGATGCCGAAGAAAGAAACCTTTGTCTTTTCGCGTACCTTACAACCAACGCAATATCCTGACGTCACCATCGTGCATGAAAATCTTAAAAATGTAGTGACGGAACTGCTCACCAAACCGGGAAAAGATATTTGGTTATATGGCGGTGGTTTGCTTTTTCAAAGCCTGCTCGAAGCCAAACTTGTTGATACGGTAGAGGTCGCGGTGATGCCGGTTTTATTGGGCGCAGGTGTTCCGTTATTTCCCTCTTCTTACAATCGAACCAAACTGGAGCTTACTTATCATCGAATTTATAAATCAGGAATTGTGAAGCTGGCTTATAACGTCAAGTAACTCGAAAGGAAAAAATCATGAATGCCCCAGGAATTCCCATCGGCTATCACACGATTACGCCGTACCTTAGTGTGCGGAATGCTGCGGCGTTGATTGAATTTTTGAAACTGGCATTTGCGGCTCAAGAAATTGAAACGCACACCATGCCAGACGGCAGAATTATTAACGCGCAGATCAAAATTGGCGATTCAATGGTCTTAATCGCTGATGCTCCCAAAGATTTGACAGGACGCAAATTGATGCCGGCGATGCTCTATTTATACGTCAGCGATACCGACGCTGTGTATCAAAGCGCAATTCTCGCCGGTGGAAAATCTATTCAGGAACCAGCGAATCAATTTTACGGAGACCGCGTCGCTGCTATCGAAGACATGGCGGAAAATCAATGGTGGATCGCTACGCACAAAAAAGAAATGTCGCAGGAAGAATTGATTCAGCGAGCAGCACAAAGGGAATCACCAAAAGGTGAATAAGCTATGCCAATGATAAAAAATGCTGCGCTCCCGCGTCTGTGGCCACTGCTGTTCCCTCTCACTTATCTGTTGCATATCGCCGAGGAGAATTACTGCGGCGAACGATTTTATAACTGGGCTTCAAGGCTTTCCGGCATCCATTTGACTGAGCAGGCATTTTTACAACTCAACGCAATTGCCTGGATTGTAATGACAATTGCTTGCCTGATGGCGGTTTGGAAAACGATAAGTGTGATCGTAATTCCTCTTGCGACTGTGGTGTTACTGAACGGCACTTTACACGTAGCAGGCACAATTTTTAGCGCCACATATTCGCCGGGATTAGTGACAGGATTATTGTTATGGATACCGTTAGGAATAATGACACTTTGGCAAATTCATAAAATTGTAAGTCGAGGAAGATTCTGGATCGGAGTAGCAAGTGGGATCGTATTGCATGGACTGGTTTCACTTGCCGCCATCAGTGCAGGATAACTTCACGTTACTGGAATGATCGCAACGAATTTATGGAAGGATAAAAAATGCTTGATCGAATTATCAACGGTCGTACCGATTTAGTTTTTGAGTATGTGGCAGCAGGCAATGCAGCGAACGCTACAGACCCCAACGGCGTGTCACTCATCCAGTGGTGCGCGTATTACGGTGATGTCAGCGCGATAAAATTTTTGCTGGCGAACGGCGAATCGCTGGCTTCGCTCGGAGAAAATTTTGACCTCAACGGTGCAGCTTTTCATGGGCATTGGCGGCTCTGTCAATTTCTCATCGAACACGGTGCAGATGTAAATTTCCCTTTGCCTGACACAGGAGAAACACCTTTGCACGCCGCTTTGTGTACCACGAATCGTACCGCGCAAGACTTGGTTCTGAAAGTTTTACTCGCCAGTGGTGCTGATCCGAATTGCGGGACAAAACCATCAGTCGAAACTGGCGGATTTATGCGCGATTGCCGCACAAAAGGTGAGACTCCATTGCATCGCGCTGCTGCTTTTGGGACAGAAGAAACGATTCAAATTTTGCTCGACGCAGGTGCGAAAAAAGATGCCAAAGATATGAATGGAGATTCTCCCCTCACGTGGGCAAGCTGGTATCTGCGACCTGATTCGATTCTCAGGAAGCTTTGTTACGGTAATTTTTTTATTCGTCCAGATAGACACGGAATGGAAGCGAATTTAATCGGAACAGTCTAATAACCATTTTGAAAACAAGCGTTAAGAGTTCAACCTTTAGGTTGTTTCTTTTCAAAACAAACCAAGCTGAAGCTTGAACTCTTAACGCCTGTAGCAACGAAACCTACTATGAAAGCAATCTTCAAAAATACCTGGCCTTATCAAAAAGATGCGCTGAATTTGCCTGTGGCGAATGTCGAAACGGCAATTCCGTTTTACGAAACTGTGATGGGATTTCAAGTTGTTTCGCGCAGCGATTCGCCGCATCAATCCGCAATCCTCGGTCGTGACGAAATTCAAATTGGACTCGCCGAAAATGGCGGAGATCCAACCCAGGACGGATGCTTCTTTGCAGTGGATAATGTCGAAGCCGCGTTTGCCGAATTGAAAGCAAATGGCTTCGCAAAGGAGTCCGCTGACTATCGCATTGATCAATATGGCGACACAAAGTGGAAAGTATTTTTCGTCGTCGCTCCTGATGGGCTTTGCTATTGTTTAGGTGAAAAACAATAGGAGGCAGAAGCCCGCGTGTTAACAAGGGCACACTTTCGCAGAAGACGCCCTTGCTCGCGCGGCGGCTTCTGCCACGAGAAAGGATTAACGATTATGAGCCTAGGAAAAATCACTCCAATTTTACGCATCTTCGATGAAGCCAAAGCGAGGGAATTTTACATAGACTTTCTCGGCTTCAAAGTAAATTTCGAGCATCGCTTTGCAGATGATTTGCCACTTTACATGGGCATTTCCAAAGACGATTGTGTGATTCATTTGTCAGAGCATTTTGGCGATTGCTGTCCTGGCGCAGCGATCCGCATTGAGACTGAAAATGTAGTTGCCTATCAACAGGAACTCATCGCCAAACAATATAAAAATGCGCGACCTGGATTAGAGCATCAACCCTGGGGCAGCCGTGAAATGTCTATCAACGATCCGTTTGGCAATCGGCTGGTTTTTACAACGACGATTACGAATGAAATCAGCGGCACTGCCGAAGAAGTGGGAGCTGGAAATTTTCAGAGTCTGATTCATGACAACGCGAAAGGAAAAATCTATGTTGACTACAGCTAATCTCAGAGCCTTCGTCGCTACCAGCGATGCAGCAAAAGCCAGAGAGTTTTACGAAAAAACTTTGGGCTTAACTTTTGTCAGTGACGAGCCGTATGCGTTGGTATTCGATGCGAACGGCACAATGTTGCGCATCCAGAAAGTGAAAGACGTAGCGCCAATTCCGTACACAGCTTTGGGCTGGCAGGTGGATGATATCAGCGCAACGATTACAGACCTGACCAAAAACGGTGTTGTGTTCGAGCGTTTCCCTGGCATCCCGTTCGATGAATTGGGGATTTGCACTTTTCCCAATGGTGACAAAGTTGCGTGGTTCAAAGACCCGGATGGAAATCTTTTGAGCCTCGACCAAATGAATAAAAAATAAATTACAACCCGAAGAAGGAAAACAATGATTCGTAGCATTCTGGGAGTGGTCGCTGGATATTTCATTTTTGCAGTGTCGGCTGTTCTACTTTTTTCACTCAGCGGGCGCGATTCGCACGATGTTGCGCCGCCAGGTTTTATGCTGACCAGCATTATTTATGGCGCTTTCTTTGCGGCGCTCGGTGGTTATGTAGCAGCTACCATTGCACGGCGTCATGAATTTCGACAGGCTGCCATTCTGTCCCTCGTGATTGGGACAGGAGCATTCATTTCATTGCTCGCAAGACCGGGCAAAGGTGCGATTTGGTCACAATTATCAGCATTGCTGGTGATGGCTCCGGCAGCAATGATCGGCGGTTATTTACGCAACCGCAAAACAGAAAAATTATCGGTAAACCTTTGACAGCATTTTAAGCAGCTTATCAATCTAATTTTAGTTATGCCAAAATTTATTGCCTTCCTGCGAGCCATCAACGTCGGCGGTCACAACGTCAGGATGGATGCGTTGTCCGCGCTCTTTGTTGAATTAGGATTAACGAAGGTCGAGACGTTTATTGCCAGCGGCAATGTGATTTTTGAATCGAAGGCACAAAATCTCAAAACGCTTGAAAACAAGATTGCTGAGCATCTCCACAAAGCACTGGGCTACGAAGTCGCTACATTTATTCGCACTGTTGCCGAAGTCAAAGCCGTTGCCGAGTACCAGCCTTTTTCTGAAGCTGCGATGCAGACAGCGACCGCGTTGAATGTAGGATTTTTGGCGGAGCCACTCAGTGAAGAAGCCACAAAAAATTTGCTCGCTTACAGAAACGACATGGATAATTTACACGTGCATCACCGCGAAGTATATTGGCTCTGTCGGATGAAACAAACGGATTCACCTTTTGCTAAAAAGGGTTTCGAGAAAATTGCCAAAACAAAAGCTACGTTTCGTGGCGTCAATACGGTTCGCAAACTTGCCACGAAATATCCTGTGAAAAAATAATAAAAAGGAGCAAAGCAGATGAATCTCGTAACAACTATCAAGGATCAGTTTCGACACATGGAATGGGCTGACGCGCTAGTTTGGCAAACGGTGATGGCGTCAGATATTACCCAAAGCGATGAAACAATCAGGGCACGATTGCATCATACACATTTGGTACAACGCTCTTTTTTAGCGGTATGGAAAGGCGAGCTGGTAAAACCTGAAGATAGCAATGAGACACAGCGTGTAATGATGGAGTGGTTCAAATTTGGCAGCGATTTGCGCGGCGCAGAACTGACGGCCTGGGCGCAGGAATATTACCGTGGAGCTTCGCAATATCTCACCGGAATTTCCGAAACTGTTTTGGATCAAGCCGTAGTGCTCCCGTGGGCGGATTTTGTAGCTGCCCGCATCGGGAAAAAACCAGAAGCGCCAACGTTAGGCGAAACATTTTTTCAGGTGACGGCGCACAGCGCCTATCATCGCGGTCAAATCAATGCACGCCTGCGCGAGTTGGGAGCGGAGCCGCCACGCGTAGATTTCATTGCGTGGGTCTGGCTCGCCAAGCCAGCCGCACAATGGCAGGCAAGCGAGTCTGAATAAATTTCTATCAACCAACAGGAGGTAACTATGGCTGAGCTAAAAACAAAAAAGACTGAAGTCAACGTCGAAGATTTTCTGAATTCCATCGCCGATGACACCCGTCGCACCGATTGCTTTACGGTTTTGGAATTCATGAAAAAAGCTACGAAAACCGAACCAAAAATGTGGGGACCAAGCATTGTCGGCTGCGGCGAATATCATTACAAATATGCCAGTGGACACGAGGGCGATACGTGTCTCGTCGGCTTTGCTTCACGCAAAGATGCGATTGTATTGTATTTGTGCGGGCGCGATGAAAATTCTGAAAAACTTTTACCCACACTTGGCAAATACAAATCTGGCAAAGGTTGTTTGTACATCAAAAAACTTGCTGATGTAGACCAGAAGGTTTTGCAATCGCTCATCAAATATTCGGTGGCAAAAATTAAATCGCTCTCGAAAACTAAATAAATATGCCACTACTATTATCTTTCTCAGTTCTCATTGCGTTGGTATTTTTGCTCTGGCTGCTCAGCCTCGCCCTAAAAAATGCCAGCATCGTAGACATTTTCTGGGGACTCGGCTTTGTTGTCGTTGCCTGGATTTGTTATTTCAATACAGTTGGATTTGAGCCGCGTAAAACACTCATCACAACTCTCGTCACGATTTGGGGCTTGCGGCTTTCGATTTATTTGTATTGGCGCAATCACGGCAAAGGTGAAGATTATCGTTATCAATCACTCCGCCAACGCATCGGCAAAAATTTTCCGCTCATCAGTTTATTCGTCGTCTTTATTTTTCAAGGCTTACTGATCTGGCTGGTTTCATTGCCGATTCAGGCGGCGCAATCATCGCTTGAGCCAAATCACTTCACGGCTTTTGACTTTGTCGGTGCAATCTTTTGGGCGATTGGGCTGACGTTTGAAGCAGTGGGCGATTGGCAATTAGCAACCTTCAAAGACAATCCGAGTAATCAGGGCAAAGTCATGGATCGCGGTTTGTGGAAGTACACGCGGCATCCGAATTATTTTGGCGATGCGCTGTTATGGTGGGGAATATTTTTAATTGCTCTGTCTGTACCAAATGGATGGTGGACAATTGTTAGTCCGTTAGTAATGACTACGTTGCTGATGAAAATTTCCGGCGTGGCGTTGCTGGAAAAAACGTTAACGAAAACGAAGCCGCAATACGTTGAATACATTCGTCGTACAAATGCGTTTTTGCCCTGGTTTCCGAAAGCATGAAATCCATCAGGTCAGTACCACCTGCGGTAGCGGGTGGGTAATTAATATGAAATCCATCACGTTTCTAAAACTACTTTTCACCACTATTTTGATCGGGATGCTGATCGTCACGATCAAAGCCAGCCTGTACGAAAATGTTTTCAATGCCGGACGGATTTTGAATGAGCCGTGGGTCATCGCTACATTGTGGGATGCGTATTGCGGCTTTATCACTTTCTATGTTTGGGTCGCGTACAAAGAAACAAACTGGTGGGCGCGAATTTTGTGGTTTGTGCTGATTATGAGTCTGGGAAATATTGCGATGGCGGTGTATATGTTGATCCAACTTTTTCGCTTGCCTGCGAATGCAACCATGAAAGATTTATTGTTAAGAAAAGGAACTTAAATGAACCGTGCTGAAATTGAAATCAAACTCAACCAAGACCGCGCCTGGACGCTGGAAACGTGGGCTGCGTATTCGCCCAAAGACCTGACACGAGGCATTACCATCAGCCGCCATAATCCAGAATTTTCGTGGAGCGCGAAAGATCATCTGGCGCATCTCGCAGGCATCGAAGCCGCCTTCAACACGATCATCAAAAAATATCTTGCTGGTGATCCGAATCCAATCAGCATTATGAAAAATCCTGATGGCACGACGCCGTCACGCGAAGAAATTATGGCGAAAGTCCACGCGCTGAATGACGATTGGGTGAACCAGCATCACGCCAAAACCTTCAACGAAATCGTAGCCCTCGGACAACAAATCCGTTCTACTACGCTGTCATTATTGGCTGAAGTAAGTGATGCCCAATTAGAAGAAAAAATCCCCGGCGCACCGTGGGGCGACGGCACTATCGGCAGCATCATCGCCATCAACGGAGACCACGCGAAACAACATTTTGGTTGGGTGACAGCGGGGTTGGAGAAATAATGATCGGAAACTGGATAATAATGTTAGGCAGCTTCGGCGGGCTTTAGTTCAAGCGGGTGCTGTTTTAAATACTCAATTATTTCTCTATTCATCTGTTCAATTTCTGCCAGGTAGCTATTTGAGTAGAGGTGATATTCTTGAGGGCTACTGGCATTCGCACAAATTTGTGCAACGATACGATAAAATGAAGCGAGACGATTTTGTGTGCCTGCTAATTCATTGTCATCAGTAATCATTGTGACCCCTCTTCTTCTACTCAGCCTTACTCGTCAAAATTGAATTAAAAATCAATGGATACGTCGCCAGGCTCTGCCCGCGATATTGGGGGCGGAAGCCGAACATGATCACGCGGCCTTTGCCAATCTTAGCTTCGACCATGGCTGCTTTGCCGCGAATTAACTGGTCGCCGAGAATCCAGCCGCTCAGCATTGGATTCGTATTGTCAGGATAACGCGCAATGGCTTTGACGCTGGTGGCATCCAGAATCTCAAACGCCGGGCTATTTTCAAACCATGCGATTGATTCTTTTTCCGTCCCGAAAGTTAAGTTGCTGGACGCGTCAAGCTGGGTGCGCAGGATGGAGCCGGGGCAGTAAAAATCTTTGGCCTTGATTCCTTTCAGGACATTTTTCACCGGCACATGCAAATACTCAATCGCAAATTCTGACGCCTTATTAAAGGTGATGATTGTCCCGCCCGCTTCGACAAATTCACGCAACGCTTTGACGCCTGCTTCGCCCAAACCGCCAGTGAATTCTTTGGGATAGGTTCCGCTTGTTTCGTCGTCATCGCCGGATGATTTGGCGGGAATGCCGTCGGCAATGGCTCGCGCTGACTGGTCAGGCAAAATAATTGCATCGAATTTTGATTTCAAAAATCCGGTGCGAATTTCTTCCTGTTTCAAACGTGCGTAGGGGAACTTGTATTGATCGAACATCCAGCGCGTCCAGCCTTCGTCCATGGCGGGGAAATAATTTTGATACAGTCCAACCCGGACACCAGAATTTGCGCGAACGCGTGATTGTAAAACCATGGCGTATGGTTCACGGCGAGCATCAACTTCAAATGGTTGTTTGATGGCGACGGCGTTGGCGTTCATTAACAAGGGCAAAGTGTGGGCTACGACATCGTAAGGGCGTTTCGGCGGGCCGTCAGGATATTCGCGCAGGTCGGGATACTGCTGGCGTTCGAGCATTGTTTTCGCAAAGCTCGAATAAGGCTGCTGCATCGAAATGATGTGTGTGCCTTTGGGATAGGTTTTACCGTCGGCAGTGAATTCTTTCCGCGCATTCAGCACTTCGATTCCGCCCCGTTTGAGAATACCCAGTACGCGATCCAGGCCTTCGATTTGATAGTAGTAATTCACCTCTTCGGAAGACGAGGGCGAATCCAGAATTTTCTTCATCAAATTATCCTGGGCGGAATGTTGTTCTTCGGTTTTCGCCTGATTATCCGGGGTACTTTCTTTTTCGGATTTGTTGAGTTTCGCCTCGTCTGCGGCCAATGATTTGGGCAATTCAGGTTCCGTCAGGAGCAAAGCGTAGACATCAGATTTAGGTGAGACGGCGCGATTATTGATGCCATAAAAGCTCTGTAAATAGCGCTCACGATAACGCGCCGCATGGTTGAGCAGAGAGAGCGCGGCGGAGGTTTGATAAGCGACAATATTGCCAATGCCCCACTTGCCACCGCGCCAGGGTTGCGGGAAATTCCACGTCTGAATTTTGGCGTGATAACCGATGCCGGAGCCTAATTTTTCAAAGGGCAGATCAATCGGCGTCGCTAATCTGGCGCTGGCCGTTTCCGACAAAATCCGCAAGGCTCCATGATAATGGGCATAAGCGCGTGACGGCGTCCAGGCATCGTAACTGCTGTTGATCGAAATCCCGCTTTTGCCGGCGGCGGTCAGTTCCCATGCCATTGAAGAACCCAGCGCGTTGACTCCCGCAATAATTGCCGGATCAATATTCGGCTCCCAGGGTTCGACATAGGGCGGCACGAACAGCCGCGAGCCGGAAGCGCCCTGCTGATGGACATCATGGACAATGTTCGGATGCCAGACGTTGAGAATTTTATCTACGGTAAGCTGCGTCTCAATCTGAGTGAACGCGTACCAGTCGCGGTTGTTGTCGTGTCCGGTGTAATGGTGATAAAGCTCCGGCGGAGACGTGCCTTCGGCTGGCGTATTGAGTGTTTTCTGATACCAGTCGGCAACGATGTCTGTGCCATCAGGATTGAGCGAAGGTACGAGCAGGATAATCGTATTTTCTAAAATCTGTCGGATTTCCGGGGAATTGTCAGAAGCCAAACGATAGGCCAGTTCAGTAGCTGAAAATGTTCCGCCGACTTCGGTGGAATGAATGCTGCAAGTGATAACGACGACAGTTTTGCCGCGCTGAATTAAATCCTGGGCGATTTTGGGGTCTTGTGTGATGAGGCGCGGGTCAGCAAGTTTTTGCTGGATTTGTTTGAGGTCATCCAGGCGCTTCAAATTTTCGGAGGCGCTGATTGTAACTACGATGAAGGGTCGTCCCAGCGTAGTCTTGCCGAGAGTTTCAACGGTCATCCGGTCGCTGGCAGCATCCAGATGTTCAAAGTAAGCGACAAACTTTTCCCACTTAGCTAATTTGCGATCAGTCCCGATTTTGAACCCCAAATCATTTTCGGGGGCCGGCATACTTGCCGTTGCAGGTTTCGGAACGGCTCGTCCTGCCTGTGCAAAAGCTGTGGAAAATAAGCCGAGTAAGCATAAAGTAACGATTGAAAAACGGCGTAAGTTATTTAATGACATAGCTGTTCTGAAAGGTAAGCTGCAAATTAGAAAAGAAGCTTGCTTTGAATATTGAAAACGGTTAAAGTGCGTTTGCTTTACCACCTCGCACCCGCTCTGGTAAGGTTAACCCACAGGCCGAACGACTACTTCCGCCCCAACCCAACATAAGCTTTTGAAAATATTTCTGCTAAAACGGAGTCCTGTCAAACCAGTCCCCCTCAATCATCACAAATAATCTCATGTACCGGAAGAAACTGATACCGATTATATGCGCTCTAAGTATTGGCCTTTTGCCGATGCTTTGGCCGACTGGATTAAGTGTAGAAGGTCACGGCGTCTTCAGCAAATCTGTTGATCTAACGTCTGATTTGTGGGCCAAAGTCAAAGCTATTTATCCCAGTGGAGCGCAACCCACAGAACTTAAATCACTCACACAATTTAAGCAACGTTTGCAATCCGAAGGGCGTGACCTGGGGATGCACGGAGTTTATCTTGAGACGCTTGATAATCGTGAAATCATCACGGCTTTCAATGAAAATGCGTTGTTTAATCCGGCTTCCGTGATGAAGGTTGTGACTTCGATTGCGGCGCTGGATAAATTAGGCGCAGACTATCGTTTTAAAACCGGGTTCAGAGTTAGCGGTGAAATCAATAAGGGAGAATTAGCGGGCGATTTGATCGTTGTGAGCGGGGGCGATCCCGCCTTTTCGATTACCGATGCCAACACCGCCGGCGCAACGCTCCGCAAACTTGGCATTCATCGGGTGACGGGAAATTTAATTGTTTCCGGTCGTTTTACCTGCAACGAAAACTCGCAAACCGATGTTTCCGCCGGCGTCTTACGGCGCAACCTAGGACTCACTTTTCGCGGTGCTACGACTTACGAAAATTATTCGCCGGAGCAGCTTCCAGGCCGGAAATTGTTTGCGCTTGAATCCAGTACGCTGATGAATATTTTGCAGGAGCAAAACGCGCACAGCGTAAACTCGATGGCCGATGCCGTCGGTGAATTTATCGGTGGCGCAGAAGCTGTCAGAAATTTTCTGATCGAGCGGATTGGATTAAAAGAAAACGAAGTCTATATCTCGCGCACTTCAGGTTTGGAAGCCAATCGCCTGACTGCCTGGGGAACCGCAAAAATATTGCGTGGGATGATCGGCTGGCTCAGGACTAAGGGCTACAAACCAGAAGACCTGATGCCGATTGCAGGCATTGATTCCAGCACAGTGGGAGGTCGTTTCACCGAGCCGGGATTTGCGGGCAGTGTCATTGCCAAAACCGGCACGTTGCATGAAACCGACAACGGCGCAGCAAATTTGGCGGGCATCGCCTACACCAAGTCTAAAGGGGCGGTTTTGTTCGTAATCTACGATATGGCAGAAGGTCGCAACGTCACCCATTTGCGCAGTGTGCAGGATGAGTTTCTCAAGAACTTGATGAATGAACTGGGCGGGCCTGATCCGGTGAAGCAACGCACGAATGATCCGGTTGCGGAAGTAACCGCCGGGCGCGTGGTTTTCGCTGAGTAGCAAAAATTATCGTAACGAAAAAAATGCACAGGAGAGTTTTCGCTCTTTTGTGCATTTTGCTTTTTACGGGCTGACAGGCGGCGCAATTTTTAATGCGTAATTATCACAAACGCCTTTTTGAGCTTTTGTCCGAAGGTCTTCTTTTCCGGGTGTTCTAAAAAGCGTGGGCGTGTATGCAGGGCTGGCCTGGTGGCCGCAAGCTGGTTGGGAAGACGCGTTGAAAGCTCCATCAATAAAGCCCAGTCAGCCACAAAATCATCAAATGATTCACGATTTTTTTCTCTTGCTTTCAATTCATAATTGATCTTCGCCAGCATCAATTTGTACGCCAGCGTCGGCTCAGATTCCTGACTCAAAATATTATTTCGCGTCAGGCCAAGCTGATAATCTTTGCCATAAGCTTTGACCTTGAGCATCAGCGCACCATTGGCATCAACGAAAGGATCGCTCTGTAATTCCAGGTCTTTGAAAAAAGTTGTCACTTCTTTTTCGTCTATAAACAGTTCACTGGCAATAGCCTTTTGCAGGAGCGGCACAAAATCTGTTTTGTATTTATCCCAGGTTTGCTGGCTGCCAAACAACCGAAGCCGGACCGCTTCTTTTTTGCCGGCAATTTCTGCCAGGCCGGCTTTGGGGTTTGGCGTTTCAGGCGGGGCAAAATGATTGACGAATATTTTGTCCCGTTGATTCTGATTGCGTGGCTGTTGTTTCAACTCGCTTTCCATCAGATTGAGTTGGGCGATTTCCGGGTTCGCATATTTGCGATATTGCTGATGCGGATTGAAATATCCGG
>JAYSTY010000065.1:0-25296 GCA_043719385.1 Blastocatellia bacterium
CAACTTCACACGATAAGTAAAATTTATCGCCTTATTGCATTCAGCCTTGCTTCGTCTATAATGCCGATTCACCCGCTTGACTGAAATTTTACCATCAACTAGAGGTCTCTAAATATGATCCTTAATTTAAAAGGCGGCGCAGATTTACTGCACCGGACAAAACATTTAACTATCACCTTCCTGTTCACCCTTTCCATCATCATCTTAAACTCACTTTCAGCGTTGGCGCAGGCTTCCAAAGGCCATAGCGAAGCGGATTTGATTTTGCCTGATCTTTCCAAAGTCAATTTTCTTGGCGGCATTAACGGTCACAAGTTATTGCTGGGAGGATTAGTTGTCAGCGCACTCGGCATGGCGTTCGGATTGATGATTTATCAGCAACTGAAAAATATGCCCGTCCATAAATCAATGCTTGAAATTTCTGAGCTGATTTATGAAACCTGCAAAACGTATTTGATTACGCAGGGTAAATTTATCCTGATCCTCGAAGCCTTCATCGCTGTCATCATCGTGCTTTATTTCGGACTGCTCGAAGGCAAAACTCCCGGCGTAGTTGCCATCATTTTGCTGTTCAGTTTAGTCGGAATCGCAGGCAGCTACGGCGTCGCGTGGTTCGGAATTCGCGTGAATACCTTTGCAAATTCGCGGACAGCTTTTGCTTCTATCGAAGGCAAGCCGTTTCCAATTTATGCGATCCCGCTGAAAGCCGGAATGAGCATCGGCATGCTGTTGATTTCCGTTGAATTGCTGTTGATGCTTTTCATTTTGCTATTTATCCCTGGCGATTATGCCGGCCCCTGCTTCATCGGATTCGCTATTGGTGAATCACTTGGAGCGGCGGCGCTGCGAATCGCAGGTGGAATTTTCACCAAGATTGCCGACATCGGTTCTGACCTGATGAAGATCGTTTTCAAAATTAAAGAAGACGATGCTCGTAATCCCGGAGTTATCGCGGATTGCACGGGGGACAACGCCGGAGATTCTGTTGGCCCATCAGCCGACGGATTTGAAACCTACGGCGTGACCGGAGTCGCTTTGATTTCGTTTATCCTCCTCGCCGTCAATGCAAAGACCGCAGGCGCTGGCTACGAAACCGTTCAGGTGCAATTACTGGTTTGGATTTTCGTGATGCGCATCATGATGGTGATCGCTTCGGCAGGTTCGTACTTCCTGAATGATGCAATGGCGAAAGCAAAATACGGCAAATCAGATAACATGAATTTTGAGAAGCCGCTGACCAGCCTGGTCATCATCACTTCAATTGTTTCAATAATTCTGACGTACATTGTTTCTTACTTCATGATTCCGACGCTCGGCGCAAGCGGAGACGGAACATTATGGTGGAAGCTTTCGACGATCATTTCGTGCGGAACTGCGGCGGGCGCGATCATTCCTGAAATGGTCAAATGGTTCACTTCAACAGAATCAGCGCACGTCAAAGAGGTTGTGACTTCATCCAAAGAAGGCGGCGCTTCGCTCAACATTTTGTCGGGCTTAGTCGCAGGAAATTTCTCAGCCTATTGGCTGGGAATTGCCATTGTGATTTTGATGTCAATTGCTTACGCCGTCAGTACCCTTGGATTAATTTCACTGATGGCGGCTCCCGCTGTCTTCGCGTTCGGTCTGGTAGCGTTCGGATTTCTCGGCATGGGGCCTGTGACCATCGCCGTAGATTCTTACGGCCCGGTCACGGACAATGCGCAATCCGTCTATGAATTGTCATTGATCGAAGCCATTCCGAATATCAAAGAGGAACTCAAAAAAGATTTCGGAATGACCGCCAACTTCGAGCGAGCCAAACATTTGCTTGAGGAAAATGACGGCGCGGGAAACACTTTCAAAGCCACCGCCAAGCCTGTACTGATTGGAACAGCCGTCGTCGGTTCGACCACGATGATTTTTTCAATCATTCAATTGCTGCGTGGACAGGCTCCTTCTGAGGCTGTTTTCTTTGAAAGTATCTCGCTGCTCAATCCGCTGTTCCTGCTTGGATTAGTTACCGGCGGAGCCATTATTTATTGGTTCACGGGCGCTTCAATGCAGGCGGTAACAACGGGTGCATATCGAGCCGTCCAATTCATTAAAGCCAATATTAAACTTGATGGCGTTGAAAAAGCCTCAGTCGAAGACAGTAAAAAAGTAGTCGAGATTTGTACGGTCTACGCGCAGAAAGGAATGTTCAATATCTTCCTGACAGTGTTTTTCTCAGCGCTGGCATTTGCGTTGGTTGATCCGTATTTCTTCATCGGCTATTTGATTTCGATTGCGATTTTTGGATTGTATCAGGCGATCTTCATGGCCAACGCCGGAGGAGCCTGGGACAACGCCAAGAAAATTGTCGAAGTCGAATTGAAGGCAAAAGAGACTCCATTGCATGACGCGACAATTGTAGGTGATACAGTTGGTGATCCATTCAAAGACACGTCGTCAGTAGCAATGAATCCGGTCATTAAATTCACGACGTTGTTCGGATTGCTGGCGGTAGGGTTGGGGCTGAAATTAACTGAAACGCAAGGCGCAGGCGTCACGCATGCGCTGGCGGCTGTGTTCTTTATAATTTCGGTCGTCTTCGTCTGGCGCTCATTTTATAAGATGAGGATTGGATCGGAGAATTAATCGAAGTCGTGCTGTAACCAATCGGCCATAAAATTTAGCCCGTGATGAATTACAGATGGTGATTCATCACGGGCTATTTGTTTTATAAAATCTTTTTAAGAGAGCAGGGTTTGAGGCTGGAACCCTGCCAGAGATAATTTATTTTTTAAGTAAACCGTTAACCAGGCTGGTAAGAAAAAAGAAAAAGGGTAGCAACCAACCCCTTTCCAAAAATTTATGTTTTTTACCAGGAGCCGTTATTTACTTCGGCGTCTTTTCAAAGCTCCTGCAACTGAGAGCAATCCGGTTCCCAACAGTAACAGCGTGCCAGGTTCCGGGACGGCTGTGAGCTGCCCACGAATTTCGCCACCCCCAAATTGCGCTGTATGAACATTGACGTATGTCAGCCCGGCTTTCATCGCATCAATCTGAGCAGCAGTTAAGGTGAAAGAGTAACTGGTGATGGAACCAGACATCTTATCCGCACTAAGCGTCAGAAAAGCGTCAAATGGCACGATAACGGCGGCATTTGCTCCCTGTGCCGCGCAACAATGAATGTGGCTGCCGGTAACGGGCGCTGACAAGCCACTAAAGTTAAGTGTGATAGTGCCTTGTCCTGTTACATCATTAAGGGTCACTGTTGCTGTGCCGGTGCCTGTTGATGAATTAGGGGTGGTTTCTTTCGCACCTGAAAGAGTTGCCGTAAATGTGATTGTATCGGCTTTGGCTGAAACTGTTAGTGCAACCACAAACAGCACAGTCATCACCATTGCCGAGAATATTCTCGTGAGGGTCATAAACACCTTCCTTTCGGAGATTGAAAATCAAGTTTGTAAATGTGTATCTGGCCTAAACCAGAACGCGTAGAGTTTGCTATGCCGGTAGCTTGTATTTATGCCCGATTGTGGCTAGGTGTCAAGCAATCTGACTGGGTTTAAGCGACTTTAATTAAATTTTGCCAGATTTGGTTTTAACGTAAGGTATTACTTCGCCAGTTTGCTTCAAAATGCACCAGACCGTGTCTTGCCTGATCAGCCACAATTGTCACCTGATACATTTGGTTATGAAGGTCGGTGGGGCTAGGCCAGTAAGGAGGATCGGGGTTTGTGTAAGCCTTAAGAGAAATAAAATAGCTGTTCTGGGGAATATCTATTTTTGGCAGATGAAGCTCGAAGGTGTTCTCGCCACGTTGAATTTTGATGTTGGCTGGATGGGTATCAAAGTTATTAACGGTAGCGATAAAAAATCCATCAAAGCGATGAAAATCTACGGCAAAGACTGCCTCGTCGTAATCAGCATCTGCTAACACTTTCAGCTTAATTGTCATCGCCTCGCCCATTTTGAAAATCCATTTTGGAGTTCCTTCTGCATCAAGCAATTCAATTCCGGTAAAGCTAATTTTTCCGGTTCCCCAGCGAGACCCCACGAATTTCAAATCTTTGACAATAGCCTGCGTTTCCTGCTTGATTAAATCATCGCGCTGAGACTCACGCTCGTTCGAGACCTCAATCAATCGCTCATTTTCCAATTTCTGGCAAAATGCTTCATACGCCGTGACAACTTCTCGTGCATCACCACTCAGCGCAACCTTTCCACCTTCAATCCACAGCGCCCGCGTACAAAAACGCTGAATCAGGCGCGGATCGTGCGAGACGAAAAGTACAGTTTTGCCAGATTGACGAAAGTATTCAATACGATCAAGTGATTTGCGCTGGAAGTAGGCATCACCAACGGAAAGAGCTTCGTCAACAATCAGGACATCCGGGTCAACGTGAATCGCAGCAGCAAAGGCCAGCCGCATAACCATACCGGTCGAATAAGTTTTGACGGGCTGATCTACGAAGCCATCCAACTCAGCAAAATTTACGATGACATCCAGCCGCCGTAACATTTCGGCTTCGCTGAAACCGAGAATCTGCCCACTCAGCAAAATATTTTCGCGTCCGGTGTATTCAGGATTGAAGCCGCTGCCGAGTTCCAATAATGCGGTCACGCGCCCTTCGACTCGCACCTCGCCTTCTGTAGGTTGCAAAACTCCGGCGACAATTTGCAGCAAAGTCGTTTTACCTGCTCCGTTGCGTCCGATGACTCCGAGTGTTTCGCCAGCAGGAATTTCCAGACTTACATCGCGCAAAGCCCAGAAGTCGCGGTGATACTTGCGCCGTCCCTGGAGCAGGATTTCTTTCAATCGTCCTGCGGGACTGTCGTAAATGCGATAGAGTTTGGAAATATTACGGACAAGAATCACTATTAAATCTCAGAATACCAAAACACGTTGTAAGGTTCGCTCTCCCATTACGGCATGTCTGTGGTTATCAATCAATCCTGTATCCAGGAGCATAACACCAAAAAATATCGCCCAGCCTCTGGCGCGTTGCAGGGTCGCTTCAGACATATTGTATTCTGTCAGGGCTTGTTGACGAGCTTCAGGTTTAGAGAAGAGCATCCAGATTGAAGCCAGGTCGGTGGCAATATCACCGGATGTAATATCCCCCCAATCAATGATGCCTGTAAGCGCTCCATTTTCGACCAGCACATTCCGTGCGTGCAGATCACCATGCAGCCATTTCGCCGGAACATCGTCAGGAGCATTCAACGCCTGATTCCAAAGATGTTTGATCGCTGGAGTAATCAGATTTGTTTTACTTTCAAGCCGTTTCATTCGCTCCTCTACTGCTGCGGCGCGATGCGGCAGGAAACCTCGAAACTCATTGACCGGCGCATTCGGCGGCGCTGCTGTGTGCAATGAACGTAAAAATTTTGCCAGCGGGTTGGCCTGATTTTCATCAGGCTCCTGTTGATCGGCAGCTACTCCTTTCAGCCAGGGTAAAACACTCCATTGCCAGGGATAGCCGTGTGCAGCCTGACCAATTCGATATGGAGTTGGAATAGGTAAGGTAAGCTGATCTGCTAATAACGGAAGCCAGGTTTGCTCATTTTTAATTAAGTCTGCGGCTGCCTTCCGACACGGAAGCCGAACAGACAAATTGTTGCCAAGTCGAAACATCGCATTATCCCACCCGGCTTCCATGCGCTGAATCGGAAGCTGCGCTAAATCAGGATGTTGCCCTGCTAATAAAGCTTTGACGAGAGCCGCATCTATTTCGAGTTCGGTTCGCGGTGTTCCAATAGAACCTGCTTTACTGCCTGAACTCATAATGATCTCTTTGCTTTGCTGCCACGTCTTATCAACTGATTCTCTTGTTATCTTAGTCGTAAAGCTTCCTCGGATAACGTTCGACGTGAGCGGTAATTTTCCTGCCCACAGCAAAAATATTATCGCCGCGCAAATTTAGCGGAGCCTTCAGGTTTGCGAAGATTTGCAAAATCTCCGGCCCCGGCGCATTCCATGTATCTTTCGTGAATAGCTCAACCACCTCAAATCCTCCGGCCTCAAAAACGATGCGCACATCCTCCGGCGTGTATTCGCGGTTGTGGCGATCACTCAAACCGTAATTGATATTTTCGCGGTTGTAATTTCCGTAAATGTACGGGCTGCGACCTTTCAAAATTTCCTGCACACTGATGGCACTCGAAATATTTGGTGTCGTCACAATCACCAGTCCGCCCCATTTCAGCACGCGATTTAATTCGATCATCATGTGCATCGGGTCTTCGGATAAATGCTCAATTAATTCACAACATAACGCGACATCAAAATATTCATCGGGATAGGGAAATTCGTCACGCTCGACATTGAGCCGCTGCATTGAAATATTTATTTCGTCATTCGTTTCCGGGTTTCGTAACGTGCGATGTTTTTTGTCGGGACCATCCTGCCAGTAACCGGTGACTTCGATCTCGGCATATTTGCCATAATGTTGCAGCAGCGGAGGCATCATCAAATAACTGCTCAGTTCAAGCAGCCGCTGTGAACCATCACCACGCGGAATCAATTGCAACGTATCAAGCAGGCGATGACGATGATGGCGAATGTACTCCTGCGACTCTTCGTCACCGGAAAAAAATCCAAGTGCATAATGTAAGGCGTCATCAAAATTACAGGCAATTTTCGGAGTTGCTTTGACCTGATTCACCGTCAGATTTTTTATCGTTTGCGCCTCAATCACACGTTCAGCAAAGCTCAAATAACCAGCCGCACAACGGCTGATTTCACATTCGCGGCGTATATAATTTTTTGCCCTCTGGCCTAAATGTTCACGAAAAACCGGTTGGTAAGCGAGGCGTCGAAAATGCTGATACAGCACTTCTTCTTCGTCATCAAGCGGAACTTTCAGGCAAATTTCATCCGGCAAATCTGCGTGCTGCCCAAAATCTGAAACAATCACAGGTTTGCCAGCGCCCATCGCACGAATCAATGTCCCGGAAGATTCTCCGGCGGTCGGATAGCGTAAATTAACTACGACATCAACGGCCTTGAGATATTGGAAAAACTCACGCTCACTGGTGTACCCGGTGATACGAACAGTACTTTCCAGATCAAGTTCAGCGATGAGCGGAGCAATGCTCCATTGCCAATGATCTTCGCCAACAATTACAAAAATTGCGTTCGGCACTAATTTAAGCAAACGCTTGAAGGCTTTGAGCACAACGGGTAAACGCTTGGCTTCGGTCACAAAACCAAATGCACTAAAAATCAGGCTCTCAGTTGGCAACCGAAATATTGCGCGGCAATCGTTTTTGTCCCAATCATCCAGTTCGTAAACTTTGGGCGAAAGATGATGTGGAATAATTTGCACCAGCGGCGGAGCGGGCAAGGCGCCAGGCAATCTTTTTGCGAGCGGTAGCGTTTCAGAGATTTCCAGATTATCTGCCGCGTATTGATTATGAACAATCACGCCCAGGCTGCGGGCCAGCAGGTGATAATTCATGGGCATGACAAATTGCTGGTAATCGCTGCTGATCCCACGTTCACGCGCATCCGCCAGCCTCGCTCCATTACGTCCATAAGCCTGAAACATTTCTTCCCGATAACTTTGCTCATCGTCACGATCCAGCGTTTTGAGCGTTAACAAGTGATGCAAACAATGCTCGTGCAGCACAACCAAACCCGGAGTTTTCAACGCCTGATCGTAAATGTATTCGTGATACGGATTATTCCCCTGATGATAAATGCACAGATCAAAGGGATGTTCGGCATGCATCCCCTCAAAGTGCGTTATATCACGGACGAGGTAATCGGTGCGTTCACGATTGGCGCGTAATTCGCGTTCATGCTCAACAAAGACGGTAATGTCCGCTCCACGTACAAGGTATGGCAATAACTCGGCATTGTAATCAGCAATACCGGATTTACCTGGTGGAAGCGGTGTGAAATAGGCAAGACGCATAAAAGCGGTGGTCGGTGATCAGAAAAATTTGGTGGACTATATTTTGCCAACTACTGGCTGTTCAGGAGTGAACTTATTTCGATAAACCAATCCAACTGCGGCTCCGACAAAAATAACGATGGCGATAAATTGTGACGTCGAGACGCCCAATAATCCGCCGCGTGGATCATCACGCCAAAACTCAATCGTGAAGCGAGCCAGCGCATAAAGTAAGGCATACACCAGCACAATTTGCCCGTGAAATTTGCGGCGCTTTGCCAGCATTAACAACAAAACAAAAATAACCAGCGTCGCCGCGACTTCGTAAAGTTGTACGGGGTGTAAATGCAAAGGAGCGGCCAGGCTTCCTAATTTCTGGGTCCAGATTTCGCGTTGTGAGGCGTCAGCCAGATCGCCGACTTTCAGCGGAACACCAGTAATTTCGTGACCTTTCTCAGTGAAATGAACTCCGCAAAACCCTGTCGTGGGTTTGCCCCAGCAACAGCCGGCGCTAAAACAACCGAGCCTGCCAATTGCCTGACCAATGGCGATCCCCGGCGCAAAAGCATCTGCCGTGCGCCACCACGGAAGTTTATAAATCCGCATCACAATCACCGAAGCAATGACCGCGCCAATAAATCCGCCATAAAAAACTCCGCCTGAACGCAGGAAATCAAGTGAAAGCAGTTGTCTCCAATCGCCCTGATAAGCATCCCATTCTGTCACGACCATCAACAATTTTGAGCCAATCAGTGAGGCAGCCAGGACCCACAGCCCTAAATCGTAAACGCGATTTTTGTCCAGCCCATCACTTGTTGCCTGACGCGCCATTACATACAGCCCGACCAGAAAAGCGATTGCCAGCAGCAAGCCATAAGTATTAACAGTGAAATTTATCCAGGGGATTTTAAAGATTTCAGGGAACATAATGGGGCACAAACGTAGTTTGCGTTACAGGTCAAATTTAGCTTTCGGTTGTTTGCACGTGAGAAAGTTTTTCCTCGCGCATCATCTCTATCGCCAGCAATGCCGCGCCAACACAAATCGCCGCATCGGCAATATTAAATGTCGGCCAGGTGTATTTTTCGTACCAGTGAAAATCAATAAAATCTACGACCTCACCCAGGCGCACGCGATCAATCAAATTGCCCACGATGCCAGCCAGCAATAACGCCAGCGAAAAGCTCAGCCGTTTATTATTCGCCGTGCGAACGAGGTAATAGCCAACGCCGACCGCCGCCAGGGTGGAAATTCCCGCCAGAATCCATTTCATTTCAAACTTGCTGTCGGCCAGTAAGCTGAACGCTACGCCACGATTGCGCGCATAAGTGAAACGAAAGAAACCTGGAATGATTTCCATCGTGTCTAAGAATTGTAATTTTGCTGTCGCCCACGCTTTGCTTGTCTGATCGGCGATCAGGACGACAAGGACTAGAATGAAGTAAGGTAGCCTGGTTTTCATCGGTTTAGTGTTTCTGTTCTAACGACTCCTGCATATCCTGCACGTCGCGTTTAAGGTACAAATGTTCTTGCACAAAAATGTCAACCTTGTCACCGAGGTCTCTAATTTGACGGGTTATTTTCGTCATTTTATCGTCCAGCTTTTGTACCTCGCCTTTTGTTTCATCCAACGTATCTTTTACTTCTCGCACGTGACGGCTAACCTGGACAAATCGTTCGACCACTTCAGTCCGAAGCTCAGACTGACTCGCTTCCATTGTGGTCAGACGATTGCTGATTGAGATGAGCTGACGCCGAACAAACGTCTCAAAAGGAAGTTCATCCCAATTATCATCAAGCTTCTTTGTAATTTCTTCCGGCATACTAATTCCCTTTGCTGAAAAACTTTGGTTCAATCTTTAAGAAAGCATCGCTTCAATATTTTCTGCACAACGTCCACAAGCTCCGAGATACTTTTCATTAACGCCAACATCTGTCGTGTAGTTCCAGCAACGCTCACATTTTTCGCCATCGGCTTTGGCGACTTCAACAGAAAGCTCTGTGCCATCTTTCAACTCAGTCCCGGAAACAATAAAGTAAAATCGTAAATCTGAACCAAACGATTCCAAAAATGCTCGCGTCTCTGCGTCGGCAGAAATTGTAACTTTTGCTTCCAGTGCTGCGCCAATTAATTTGGCAGTTCGCGCTTCTTCGAGCGACTTCATCACCACATCGCGGATTTGAAATAATCGTTCATACCGCGCCAGCAGTGCTTCATCGCGCAGGCTTTCATTATACGTTGGAAATAATGTCAGATGGACAGATGCAGCTTCGGCTTTGGTGCCGGGAATATTTTCCCAGACTTCATCCGCCGTGAAAACCAGCAGCGGCGCAATTAATTTTGCGATGCGCACGACGATTTCATAGAGTGCAGTTTGTGCCGAACGCCGCTCCAAAAATTTTGGCGCAGTCGTGTACAGACGATCTTTGATGATGTCGAAATACAGCGAAGATAGCGTCACTGTGGCATTGTGATAAATCGCCTGATACACATCAGTGAATTCATAATCGTAGTAAGCCGTCAGCGCTTTTTTGACAACTTCATTGATTTCCGCCAATGCCCAGCGATCTATTTCCAGCATTTCATCCAGCGCAACTCTGTCCTGCGCGGGATCAAAGTCCGCCAGATTTCCCAGGCAATAACGCGCTGTATTGCGAATCTTGCGGTACGAATCAGACAGGCGATTGATGATTTCCTGCCCGATCCGCATGTCTTCGTAATAATTCAGCGCCGCACACCACAACCGCAAAACATCAGCTCCGTATTGCTTCGTGAATTTTTCAGGAGCCACGGCATCGCCTGCCGACTTCGACATTTTTTTGCCCGCTTCATCCACCGCCCAGCCGTAAGTAATCACCGTGCGATAAGGAGCCATTCCTTTCGCCGCCAAACCAACAACCAATGATGAATTGAACCAGCCGCGAAACTGATCGCCGCCTTCAAGATAAACGTCAGCCGGATACGGCAGGCCGCGTGGTTCCAGGACGCCCAAACTGCTCGCGCCTGAATCAAACCACACATCCAGAATATCCGTTTCTTTGGTTAATTTTTCAGAGCCGCATTTGCCGCATTTCGTACCCGCCGGAACCAAATCTTCGGCGTCTTTTTCGTACCAGACATCCGCCGATTCTGCTTCAAATAAATCAGCAACGTAGTTAATTAATTTCTGATCCAGCAAAGCTTCACCACAATCTTCGCAATAAAAAACCGTGATCGGCACGCCCCACGCTCGCTGCCGCGAAATGTTCCAATCGGGGCGCTCCCTGAACATATTTTTCATCCGTTCATTGCCCCACGCCGGATACCATTTCACCTGATCGCAGGCCGCAATCGCCTGCTCGTTCAGGCCCGACTTCGCCATCGAAATGAACCATTGCGGAGTCGCACGGAAAATCACCGGATTATGACAACGCCAGCAATGCGGATAAGAATGATTGAATTTTTCCGACTTGAGTAATGCCCCAATTGATTCCAGATGAGCGATGACAGCACGGTTTCCATCAGGATCATTTTTGCTGAGCGACATCACGCGCTGTCCGGCAAAATGCTCTACATCCTTCATGAAAAATCCGCGTGAATCAACCGGATTATAAACTTCCAACCCGTATTCACGACCAATCAAAAAATCTTCGTAGCCGTGTCCCGGAGCCGTATGCACTGCGCCCGTACCCGCCTCAAGCGTGACGTGATCGCCGAGCATGATTAATGAAACACGATCTACAAACGGATGCTGCGCTTTCAGACGATCAAATTTTGTGCCGTTGTAATTGGCAATGATCTGGTAATCTTCCCAGCCAACTTTGGCCGCAACCTGTTCGAGCAAGCCCGAAGCGACGATGAAAATTTCATCGCCAACCGCAACGGCGCTGTATTCATATTCAGGATTGAGGCTGATGCCAAGATTGGCCGGCAGCGTCCACGGCGTAGTCGTCCAGATTACGATGCTAACTTTTTTATCAGCCAGTTCAGGATCAACTTGTGCTGCGTCGGTGAACGGAAATTTCACATAGACCGAATAGCTGCTGTGTTCTTTGTATTCGACTTCGGCTTCTGCCAGCGCGGTCTGACAACTGATGCACCAATGCACGGGACGTGAACCTTTATACACCGCGCCCTGCTCGACAAATTTGCCAAACGCACGAACGATGTTCGCCTGATAAATCGGCGCCATCGTGACGTAAGGATTGTCCCATTCGCCAAAAATTCCCAACCGCTTAAATCCTTCGCACTGCGCTTTGACAAAAAAATCAGCGTGCGCCCGCGCCGCCTTGCGAATATCCAGCGTACTCATCGCCGCCATTTCGCCTTTGAGCTTTTTCTCGACTTCGTTTTCAATCGGCAAACCGTGACAATCCCAGCCTGGAATATACGGCGTCCAATGCCCCATCATCGAACGTGATTTGATGACAAAATCTTTGAGCGTTTTGTTCAGCGCGTGACCGACGTGAAGATTGCCATTGGCGTAAGGCGGCCCGTCGTGGAGGACGAATAAAGGTTTATCTTTACGAGCTTCGCGCAACATTTCGTAAATGTTCATCGCATCCCACTTCTGCAAGCGAAGCGGTTCATTTTGCGCGAGGCTGCCTTTCAGCGGAAAATCAGTTTGGGGAAGGTTGACGGTCGTTTTCAGATCAAATGGTTCAGACATAGCGTTACGATCAATTTCAATTTTTGCGAAAGATTACCGATGATACCGTAAGCCCTGGAAAAAAGCACTTGCGAACGCTTTACGGATAATGCGGAAGCCCGCACGAAGTAAGGGAATATTGAACGATACTGCCCTTACTTCGTGCGGGCTTCTGCAATCAATCTATCCCGCAACTTCTCACAACACTGGGCTGTCATTGCCTAACATCGCGCGTCGAATAATTTTGATCGGGGGAAATCCCTGCTTCATAAATTCGTCGTGGAATTCCTGGAGCGTAAATTTATCACCGCGCATTTTTTTATAATCTTCGCGCAGCTTGAAAATCTGCAATTTGCCGAGCGTGTAATAAAGATAGGTCGGATCAGCCGTGCCGCGTTTGACTTCGCGTTCGCCGTTGGCGCGTGATTGATAACCTTCCTTGACGAAATAATCTATTGCCTGCTCATAAGTCATTTGCCCGGTGTGCATTTTAATGCCGACGATATACCGCGCGTTTCTGAGCAACGCGTCCTGTAATTGCCCCAGGCGCAATTTCGGGTCGCCATTGCCATAACCTTCGTCCAGCATCATCTGTTCGGTGTAATGCGCCCAGCCTTCCGCGTTCGAGGCTGCTCCGATTAATTTGCGAACTTTTGAAGGAGCTTTCGGAACCCACAAAAACTGGGTGTAATGTCCGGGGTAAGCTTCGTGAATAGCCGTCGCCAGGATTGTACCGTAATTGAATCCTGCCATGTGTTCAGCAACTTGCGCCGGCTTCCAATTTTTTTCAGGCAACGTCACATTGAAATATGCTTCCTTTGCTTTGGCCTCGTAAGGTCCCGGCGTATCCATTGAAGCCATGGTTACAGCACGCGCAAACGGTGGCGTTTCTTCGATGATGGGCAGCACAGGCGAAGGAATCGTGATGATCTTTTTGTCTTCGATAAATTTGACCAAAGCTCCTAACGTGCCGCGAAACGTTTCCAGCAATTTATCCGGTGCGGGATAATCTATCGCCTGTTCAGCCAGAATTTGTGCTGCCGTTTTCTTTGGATCAAGCTTTGCCGCCGTTTGTTTATAGGCTTCCTGATTCGCACGTAAATTTTCTTCGCCGATTTGTAACAGGCGCTCCAGCGGTAAATCTACCATTTCATCGTACAGTAATTTCTTACGGTAATTATCTTCGCCAATTTTGAAATCACCGTTGGATTTTGGCAATAAGTCATTTTTCAAAAACTTGCCATACTTGTCGAGCGCCTCCATTACGGCCTGATTTGTTGCTTTGAATTCAGCCAGTAACTTTTCGTCTTTGACTTCCTTAAAGGCCGATGGCACATCAGTTTTGAAGAAGCTGATAATGCCGGGGATTTGTTCGAGTGCGACCTGCGTATAAATTTTAGGCGGATTTTTCAGGTTGGCGCGGGCGTCATCAAATACTTTCGGCATTTGTTTTTCGCGGGCAACAATAGATTTCAAGCGCTCATCCTGACCAGCAAAATTGCGGCTCATAATCGTGAACACACTTTGCGTAATGCCACTGCTATAACGATCAGGATTCTTTTCCCACTGGCGAATATTTTCAAATTCGTGCAAAGCCGATTTAATGCTGCTGATTACTAATTCACGGTCAGCGACTTCATTTGCGCTTAATTTCTGCGCGTCAATTTTTTCAAACTTCTCGGCAAAACTTTTTAAGTAAGCAACCTGCTTGTCTACTTCGGCCTTTGAGTAATCTTCAAGTTGCGTGTCGTACTGATGAAATCCGGCATACGTCGCCGACGAAGGATTATGCTTAAAGCTTTCATCAAAATATTGCTCTACAAGTTGCGTGAATTCGGCGTTGGAACTCATATTTGTATTGGTTGCAGTCAGCGGATTTGAGGCTGGTTGATTACAGGACGCCAGTAAAATTGTTAGTGATAGGACAGCGAAAAGAAATTTATTGATGTTCATTTTTACTCTCCAGAAATTTGATAATGCGCTTTATCAATAGCTCAGGGGGTTTTGTTTCGCATTCCCAGATCGTCAAAATCTGCCATGCGTCTTTTTTTAGTGCTGCAAGATTGCGTTCATCACGATCAACATTGGAGTGCCGTTTGGTTTGCCAGAACTCTGTATTCGTTGCTGGTACTACATTCCCATATTTACAATCATGCATGTGCCAGAAACATCCATGAATGAAAATAATCTTGCGCCGCGCAACAAAAACCAGATCAGGCTTACCCGGCAGATCACGCCGATGCAGGCGAAAACGATAGCCCAGCCGATGGACAAGTGACCGAACTATTAACTCCGGTTTTGTATTACGACTTCGGATATTAGACATATTGCGATGTCTTTGCTCTTTAGTTAGAACATCTGTCATAGCCGTATAACATCGTAGACTTTAAAGATTTGAAATAACGGGTTTTAGTACTTCCTTACTACTAATCCCGGCAAAGAGATCAATGAAGGTAAATTTAGTTGGGGCTGTTTTCAGACGCGCAGGGAAAGAGTCTTACATTCTTTCCGGGGTTTCAATTCCAAGCAATGATAATGCCTGTTCCAGCCTCCGCCGCGTTAAATCCGCCACGAACAGTAAAAGTATTTTTCGCGTCTCATCAGGCTCTCTCAGGATAGGAAAATCGTGGTAAAAAACGTTGAATTGCTTCGCTAACTGAAACGCATATTTTGCAAGATGCGTAGGCTCAAACCCTGTCGCAGCAATTTGCAGTATGTCGTCAAGTCGAGCCACAAAGTAAACTAATGACCATAAATTATTACCACTTTCACCGGCAAAGAAAGTACTGAGCTGCTCAGTTGTGACGTGGGCAAAATCATTACTTAGTTCTTCTGGTGAACGCCCAAGTTTGCGGAAAATATTATTGGCACGAACCGCAGAATATTGAATGTATGGCCCGGTTTCGCCCTCAAAGCTTAGAGCTTCCTTGAAATCAAAAGCAATGATTGATGTACGAGTAAATTTCAGCAAAAAATAGCGCAACGCAGCAACCGCAATTTGATGCGCAATTTTTCGCTGCCCTGCTTCATACAACTCGGCATGACGTGCCTGCACTTCTTTCAAAGCACTGGCTTCCAGACGATCAATTAAATCATCAGCTTTTACTCCGAGGCCTTTGCGCCCGGACATTGAAACCGCGCCGCCTTCGGAATCAACTCCCAGTTCTTTCGCGGCCTCAGCACTGAGCGTAACTTTTTCATAAGCCAGATGTGCGCTTCGGGAAACTTTAGCTTTTTCCTCTTCAGAAGAAGCGATCAACAAAACAGCTTTTCTGACATTCGCTTGCGGGTACGATTGCCCGACATCAATCACATTCAAAAACGCTGTGCCATTCCCAAAATTTGGACGCTCAGAAATTGCCTCATTTTCGTCTCCGCTGGTAATCCAAACGTCGTGCTCCTGATGATCCTGGCGTAATTTATGGTAATGAAAATCCAGTCCAAGTTTTCCAAGCTTCCATAAATGATAGGCGATGTCTTTGCCCGTGTAAGTGACCGTGCCGTTGGAGCGCACAATAATTTTATCAGCATCATGTTCGGAGTCACTCGCCCCGTCGCCTTGTCGCCCCGTCTCCGCTTCATTTTCTTCAGCCCGCATCACCCAGCAACCTTTGCTGCGGCCTTCTGTCTCGAACACAATCACACCGCTGGCTTTGAGTTTTTCAAACGCATGCGCCCAAAAATGAAGGTGTAGAATTTCGCTCTCCCGCGCTAACAAGTCATAGCTAATGTCCAGGCGCGACATTGTATTCAAATGGCAATCTACAATTTTCGCCGAAATATATTCGCCAATTTCAGCCGTCGCATTTCCGCCAGCTTCAATCTCGTGCAAAGTTTTGGCGCGAATTTCCAGCCGCGTTTTGTCTTCTTCGTACCATTGTCCGACGCGTGCATATAAATCCCAGCAATAATAATCAAAGCTGTCAGCACGTTTATTGACAGGCCTTTCCGCAATGGCTGTGATTTCGTCGAGCGATTTATTTTCGATGTGAATGAAGCCAACAACGACATCAGCAACCTGTACGCCGGTGTTATCAATATAGTTGTGCGTTTCGACCGTATCGCCAATAGCTTTCAGGATGCGGACTACCGTGTCGCCCAAAACTGAATTACGAACGTGACCAATGTGTGCGGCTTTGTTCGGATTGATGGATGTATGTTCGACAATAATTTTGTCGGTGGTTGGTGGTCGGTGGTCGGTGGTCGGCGCGGCTGTAACCAGTTCGCTGAATAGTTTGGCGCGGTCAAAAAAGATGTTCAGGTAGCCTGCGCCGGCGATGTCAACTTTGGCGACGCCGGGGATATTGCTTAAGCCGGCGGCTAAGTTCGCGGCGATTTCACGCGGATTTTTCTTCTCGCCTGTTTGCGCTTTGAGGCGTTTCGCTAACTCAAATGCAACTGGAAAAGCCAAATCACCCAGTTCAGTTTTCGGTGGAATTTCAGCGGAAAAATCGGTCAATTCGAGGCCTAACTGTTCGCGTACAAGTGCTGTCACGCGTTGCTTAATTTCAGCGGTTAATGATGAAGACATAGTTTCGTTCCTTAATTTCAGTACCTGAAGCAAGGTCTATAGCATCATTCTCATTCCAGCGTCAAACCGTTGATTTTTCCGCAGCCATTTCCACAGGCTGTGTAAAATAAGATATATTCTTTGACCTGAAACATGACAAAGGAAAAAGTTATGCCCTTACTATCAATTGTTATTCCGGCTTATAACGAAGAGCAGCGGTTAGGTAAAACTCTGACCGAAACCTTTGCGTATTTAGCAGCGCAGGATTACACCAGCGAAATCATTGTCGTTGATGATGGTTCGAGTGATCGTACAGTTGAAGTAGCCAACAGTTTTCTCGCGCAAGCTAACGAAAAAACAAGACTATTAATTCTGAAAAACCCTGGTAATCGCGGCAAAGGTTACGCCGTGCGCAATGGCATGCTGCACGCGAACGGAGAAGTGCAATTATTTTTTGACGCGGATTTGGCAACGCCACTAAGTCAGGTTACAAAAGTTATTCAACCAATTCTCGACAATAATTATGATGTAGTTTTTGGCTCACGCGCTTTAAGTGATGCCGTGGTCAAAGTAAAGCAGTCTGTTTTTCGGCAATTACGCGGTCGGGCAGGGAATTTATTAATCCGCATCCTGTTCGGAACAGACATTAAAGATACGCAATGCGGGTTCAAAGCATTTCGTCGGCAGGCAGCACAAACTATTTTTCCGCTGCAACATGTGGAAGGTTTTGGCTTTGACCCGGAAGTGCTTTTTATTGCCAATAAGCAGGGCTGGCGCTGGAAAGAAATGTCCGTTGAATGGCGTCATGTCGAAGGATCAAAAGTTACGATGTTTGCCTCGACACTCAGCGTCCTGCTGGAAGTTTTCGCCATTCGCTGGAACTATCTGACCGGAAAATATGATGTACAAAAAGTGACACAGGCCGCTGGTTCGCACTAATTACACGAAATGAAAAGACTGAACGTTAATATTGACCACATCGCAACCATTCGTCAGGCACGGCGCACGAATGAACCAAATCCGGTTTCCGCTGCAGTGATTTGCGAGCTTGCCGGAGCCGACGGCATCACGACTCATTTACGCAGTGATCGCCGCCACATTCAGGATTACGATTTAATTGCGCTGAAACAAGTCGTCGTCACACACTTAAATGTTGAAATGGCTGCGACTGATGAAATGGTCGAAATTGCTGCACGCGTGAAACCTGATGTCGTAACGCTCGTGCCGGAAAGTCCGCAGGAAATCACAACCGAAGGCGGACTGGACGTAATTGCTAATCAAAAAGCGATAAAGAAAGCCGTTGACGCGTTGCGAGCCGCTGGAATTTTCGTCAGCCTGTTTATTGATCCTGACCTCAGACAAATAAAGACAGCGGCGCGGCTCAAAGTTTTTCAGGTGGAATTTTGCACGGCGAAATATGCGCACCTGTGTGAAGCGCCAGGCAGCGCAACGGTCAGAAACACAAAAGAAATTGCGGCGGAAGTTGAGCGGATCAAAAAAGCTGCGCGGGCGGCAGCGCAGGCGGGTTTAGGCGTCGCCGCCGGACACGGCTTGACCTATCGCAATATCGCGCCAATCGCACGAATTTCCGAAATAGAGGAATTCAACGTCGGTCACAACATCATTGCGCGGGCGGCTCTGGTTGGATTGGATCAGGCTGTCCGTGAAATGATTGCAGCAATCCAATTGTAAAACTGCCAGACATTAATGAATCACAAGCTCGCCAATTTTGTTTGCTTATTACTACTTCTGATTAGTTATTCCTTGTATGGAGAGGCAAACCCGGTCGCTACGGCTCGCGGTACTGTACCGGGAGCTGTAGCGACCGGGTCTTCCTTACACGCAATCACAAACCGTTCTAAATCGCAAACAAAGCGCGAAAAGAAACCAAAAGAAAAACCGCAGCCAATGACTTCGCATGTCATTTTAATTTCGATTGACGGTTTGCGGATTGAAGATTTGGACAATCCAACAATAAATATTCCAACCTTGAAGGCTTTGCGTGAGCGCGGAGCTTTTGCTTTGAATGTCGAAAGTATTTATCCGACGCAAAATATTCCGGCCCACGCAACAATGGTGACGGGGATGTTTCCCTCGGATCATGGCATAACCTCTGATTATCATTTTGATGAACAAGCCGGAGGAACTTCGCCAGAAGAACGATTTTCAGGGAGTGAGCTAAAAACCGACTCTATCTGGCAGGCGGCAAAACGGGCTGGATTGAAAACTGCCACGATTAATTCCCCCATTACCGAAAAAGCCGAAGTAGATTTTAATTCGCAGGAAATAAATTCAGCCGCCGAACTAATCAAAAAAAATCGCCCGAATTTAACATTGGTTCACTTTGATAATTTTATTTCCGCGCCTGAAAAATTTGATGCGTTGCTCAAACAAATAATTAGCTCAGTCGAACGCGCTGGAATCACGAACGAAACTACTTTTTTAATCGTATCAGGTCACGGCTATGCGAAAGTTGAGCAGGAATTTCGTCCTAACCTCGTTCTCGCAAAAAAAGGATTTTTGACAACAAACAAAAACGGCGAAATAAATTCCTGGATTGCAGTAGCGCAATCATTCGGAGGGTCAGCGGCGATTTATTTAAAAGATGAACAGAACGAGCAGGCAATTAAATCGCTCGCCGAAATTTTTGAAGAAATTCATAAAAATGAAGGCAGTCCTATTACACGCGTAATTTCACGCAAAGATTTGTCTAAGCTCGGAGCCAATCCACGCGCAGCAATTTTTATCGAAGCGGCACCGGGATTTATTTTCAGCGAAAAAGCTACTGGCAAAAAGCCGCTTGAAAAATTAACTGATAAAGCTGATCGTAGCGCATCTGGATATTTGCCATCTCGTTACGAAATGCGGGGAGCATTAATTGCAGGAGGGAAGGGAATTAAGCCAAAAACACAAATTGAATATGCTCAGCTAGTTGACATCGCACCAACCATTGCGCGTCTGCTGGGGCTGGAGCTAAAAGTTTCACGCGGTCATATAATTTCAGAAATACTAATTCAGCAAAAGCAGAAATGAAGAAAAACTGATTATGTTTTGTCACCGTTGCGGAAAAACCTTGCCACCAGACAGCAAATTTTGTAATGGCTGTGGCACGGGCATTATTTCAGAACAGCCAAATATTGCCAGTCAGAGTTTTTCTTCGGTCACTATTCCGCTGGCGGTTGAGAAAAATATTCCGTTGGCAATCTCATCCCAAGTCGAGGAAAAAGTTATTTTTCAAATCCGACCATCTTTTTATTCAGTTGGAATAGCTTACGCAATCGCTGCCTTTGGCTGTATTTTAGCTACTGCAATAATTGGCCTGCTCGCCTTTCCGCTTAAGTTTGTGTTTGTGTTTGCGGCGCTGGCGTTTTGTTTTCCGATTGTGCGTCACATCCAGCGCAATCGAATTGTCTACACCCTGACGCCGAGCAAAATTGAAATAGATTCCGGGATTCTGTCAAAAACGGTGCGGAATATTCCGCTCAGAAACGTTCAGGACGTAACGGTAAGCGCAAAGCTGTTCGAGCGCATGATCGGCATCGGAGATGTCATAATTGACAGCGCGGCGGAGGCTGGTAAGATAAGAATGCGTCAAATTCCTGATCCGCGTAAACAGGCGGATTTAGTACTTCAGCAATTGCATCGCTGGCAGTAATTTGAATTCCTAATTTCTAATTATTAAACCAGCGCGGCGACCCATCGGCTCTAAAATCCATAGTTGCAGCTTAAATCGCAGTAGCGTAACCTTCAGGTTGCGGCTGGATTTTGCTGCTCAATCACTTTTTTCAATTGAGGAGGGTTGTCTCTTGTTATCTCTAAAATCTATTTTTCTGGTGTTCTTACTCTTCGCAGTCTCAGCTTTAGCAAATAAAGAAACTCCAATTGCGACGACCAAAACCGTTAATATTCTGCCTGACAAATTTGGAGAAAATTGGCGTGCTATTAATTCGGTAAAAAAATTAAGTGCGGAGCAGATGGCGACCGACCAGCAGGCAAAAGTTTATGCGGAGTACGGAATGCAATCGTTTTCAACTCGGCAATACATCAACGGTAAAGAAAAAATCTCTCTTGAAGCATTTGAAACTAAATATGCTTCTGGCGCTTACGGATTGCTGACCTATGAACGTAATCAGGGCAACAGTGGAGTTTTCCAAAACGGACGCTATCTGCTGCGAATAACGCCATGGAATGACGCACTGGCGCAAACGCTAAGCCCTGAATTGATTTTCAAGGGAGTTGAAGATAACGAATTATCAGAAATTCCACAGCTACCAACCAATTTGCCGGAACAGGGAAAAATCGTCAGCAGCGAAAAATACATAATCGGGCCTGCCGCAATTTCTCAAATTCAGCCATTTACCGACTTCAAAGATTTGCTTGATTTTACGGGTGGAACAAATGCGGCAATCGCCGATTATGAAAACGGCGGTGGTAAAATGAGCTTGATCCTGATCGAATACCAAACCCCACAATTCGCTACCGATGGATTCGCCAAAATTCAGCAACACTTCAATTCTTTATCTCCCGACGAAAAGAACCGTCGGATTTTAAAAAGAGTAGGGAATTATGTCGTTGAGGCGGTCAACGTCACGGAGCAAAAATCGGCAGAAGAGCTAATCGGGAAAATAAAATACTCGGTTATTGTTTATTGGGAAGGAAAGAAAGTTAGCGACCTGCCAATGGATCGCCGACCACCTGATCCTTATGTCGTCAACGAAGTGATCCAAACTGGTCGCTTCATCGTTGCAACATTTTATTGGATTGGGATTTTAGGAGGGGTAACTATTTTTTCCGGTGTATTTGCCGGGGGAGCTTTCTTTTACTGGCGGCGTTCCCAAAGGCGAAAACTTGGATTGGATCAAGGCTTCAGCGATGCTGGCGGAATGACTGTCCTAAATCTTGATGAATACCTGCTATCCGCTTCAGAAAGAAAAATGCTTGGTAAAGGAGAATAAAAAATGGGCGACCATAGCTTCTAAACCCACCCCAGAATGCCTATGGTCGCCAACTATCAGGAGGTTCACCCGTGCAATTAATAACGATGCCCCTCCATAAATGTTCCCAATGTTCCAACCATAAAAGTATTAAACCTGGCTAATAAAACTTCTATAACCTCATCGGCATAATCACATATCTGAAATCGTAATTCGTATCCGACAAAGCAACTAACTGAACCTGAGAGTTTCCATCTTTGAATTCAAATCTAACTTCTCCGTCATTAATCACGCCAAAAAAATCATTAACATATTGTGCGTTAAATCCAGAGGTCAGAGAATCGCCGGTGTATTCAACCGGAATTGTCTCTCCGGCTTCTCCGACATCCGAGGCCTGAGAAGTAATATTCAATTGACCGTTTGAAAGATCAAATTTAATTGCGTGCGAACGCTCATCAGCCATCAAAGCCACACGCCGGACAGCCGCCGCAATCCGATTACTTTCAATGACAAAAGAATTGTTGTTTCCCTTTGGCAAAACCATTTCGTAATTTGGAAACTGTCCACTTAACATTCTCGAAACCAATAATCGTTTTCCAAATTTAAAAAACAAATGATTGTCGTCCTTGTTAAACTCGACCGTTTCTTCGGTTTCAGAACTTAACTTGATTAATTCGGTTAACGTCTTTTTAGGAATGATGGCTTCAACTTTCAAATCCTCTCCGAAGTTCCCCTTCTTTTCAATATATGAAAGGCGATGCCCATCGGTGGCAATCATTTTAAAACCTTCACTTGAAAGTTCAAACTTCGCACCGTTGAGTGCATAGCGGGATTCCTCATTCGTAGCAGCAAAGATCGTTCTTGAGATAAACGTTCGAAATAAATCTGCGGGTAAAAGACCGGCTGCCGATTTGAATTCAGGAATCTCAGGAAAGTTACTTTTGGTTTGCCCCAGCATTTTAAATCTTGAGCGCTCACAAACAATACTTACCTGATCATTCTCGCCACACTTAATTTCAATCTCTGCTTCAGGTAAAGCTTTAACAATTTCAAATATTTTTTTAGCCTGGATACAAACTGATCCTTCGCTTAAAACCTCAGCTTCACAATTCGTACTGATAGAAACATCTAAATCTGTTCCTTTTATATTTAGGTTTCCGTGCCCAGCTTCGAGTAATAAACTAGAGAGAATTGGAATCGTATTTTTCTTTTCAACTACTCCCTGAATAAAATTTAGTTCTTTCAGAAAATTGGTTTTACTAATTTTTAGGTGCATTTGCTTCCTCCTTCAACCTGATGCCTTTTACTAAATATTCTAATACATAAATTATATCTATATATCTAGTAGTAGTAGTAGTACCTGTGGAAATGTGGAAAAATAACCATAAGTTATTGTAAATAAATAAGTTTATTTGGTAAAAACACTGTGGAAAACACTGTGGAAAATATGTTGGAAAATTCGTTATCTGTGGAAAAAAACTGCTTTGTGTTTAGTTTTCCTCAATTTCCACAGGCCATCCACAGCCCCCTGCGTGGAAAAGTCAGCTAAACCTATTTACAGCTATCAATTAGGCTGTTAATAAGCCTGTGGAAACTACCTTTTTGGTCATAAAGCTCTCTAATTTTATTAATGCTATGAATCACTGTTGTGTGGTGCTTTCCACCAAATTCTCTGCCAATTTCTGGCAAGCTTGCTTTCGTTAAATTTTTACAAAGATACATCGCTACCTGACGTGGAACAGCAATATTTCTGGAATTGGATTTTGACTTTAAATCCGCAACTCGCATGTTGTAATAATCTGCTACAACCTTCTGGATATTTTCGATAGTTACAGCACGGTCTTCTTCTTCAACAATATTTTTTAAAGCTTCCTGCGCTAAAGAAATTGAAATCGGCTCACCACGTAAAGATGATAGCGCGGTTAAACGAACCAGCGACCCTTCCAGTTCCCGGATGTTAGATTTGATTTTACTGGCAATAAATAGGGCTACGTTATCAGGTAAATCAATTTGATCGGTCTCAGCTTTCTTTCTTAAGATTGCAACTTTGGTTTCCAGATCAGGCGGTTGAATATCTGCAATTAAGCCCCACTCAAATCTGGAGTGTAGTCTTTCCTCAAGCGTAGGAATTTCGCGTGGAGGGCAGTCTGATGAAATAACAATCTGTTTCTGATTATCATAAAGAGCGTTAAACGTATGGAAGAATTCTTCCTGTGTTCTTTCTTTCCCGGCGATAAACTGAATGTCATCAATCAGGAGAATATCAATAGAGCGATATTTTTCCCGAAAAGTCATTGTCTTGTCATATCTGATGGCGTTGATTAATTCATTCATGAACTTTTCAGCAGAGATATAGGAGAGCCGAAGGTGGCGATTATTCAATTTTATTCTTTGTCCGAGGGCACACATTAAATGGGTTTTACCCAAACCTACACCGCCATAAATGAAAAGTGGGTTATATGTTTTTGATGGAGTTTCGGCAACGGCCAAAGCTGCGGCATGAGCAAATTGATTACAAGACCCAACAACAAAGGTATCGAATGTATATCTGGGGTTAAGTGGAAATTCTAATGGTTCTAAGTCAACAAATTCCGTGAGCGTGGTTTTTTGCGGTTGTTTAGGGGGATCAATAGATTCATCTAAATTATTGTTCGTAGGAGAGCCAAGCCATGTCTTCACCACAGATTCTTCTCCCACTGCGCTTTGAGATGAGTATGTTAAAGCAAAATCGAAAATTATTTTGTTACCACTTAAATCGTTTTCCTCAAGAGCTTCTTCAAAAACATCCCGGTAATTATTAAGTATCCAGTCTTCAAAAACACGATCAGGAACACTTAGATGAATAGCATTTTGATCGTGACGAATGAAATTGATTGGTTTAAACCAGGTGGTAAAACTTTCGTGATTAACTTTTTTTTCGATTGCTGAAAGGACGGATTCCCAAACCTTAGAGGACTGCATAGCGACTCCACGGAAAGCGTAAGGAAAATGCTGGCTTACGGTCTGCAAAATTGCCGCAAGATAAAGCTTTACGTTTATTTCAATAACACAGCTTTTCCACCTGCGGAAGGCTCAGAATAACGCCTGAGCCTGGATAATAAACTACTTTATTTTTAGTACTTAACGCGGTGTTGACTGTCAATCTTTAAGATTCACTGAGGCTACCATAGCGGTTATTTGATTGCAAGGAACTGTAGAAATTATTGTTTGGATTGAAGAAAGAAGAAAAAAAGATTAAACATTATAAAAATGTATTGACTTCATCATAGAAAAAGGTAAAATCCCGTTGTTAACGAATCTTCCTCACATCCGGCAACTCAGAATCCTGAAGGTTTGTTATTTCTCTCCGGCAATTTATT
>JAYSTY010000066.1:0-9973 GCA_043719385.1 Blastocatellia bacterium
CGGAGGTCTTTGGCAATTTGTTCCATGATCGCCGGGATTTCTCTGGCGTCTTTCGGGAAGAAAGCACGACCGCCGGAATCTTCCGCGAGGCGAATTAACAGGTCTTTGGCTTTTTTGGCCCCGGATTTTCCAAACAATCCCGATGGTTCGTCCGTCTCATCCAAAATCCCGACTAAATAAACCTGGACATCATCTTCCTGTAACGCCTTAGTCACTTCCTTTTCTTTGACCGCGCTATTTTTTTCAATGCCATCCGTGATGACGACCAGCGCCTTTTTACGCAGCTTAGCTTTTGCCTGCGCGTGATCGGCGGTGGCAATCAGGGCATCCAGCAGGGCCGTTCCGCCGCCCGTATACAAATCATTCAAACCATCTTCCAGCTCGCGCTTGTCACGCGTGAAATCACGGACTAATTCGGCTTCGGCTTTGAATTGCGCAAGGAACGCTTCGTCATCGGTCCTCAATTGTTTGATTAATCCGAGCGCTGAATCTGAAACAGTTTGGAGCTTCGTCCGCATACTCCCTGACGTATCAATCACAATGCCCAGGCTGACCGGAACATCGGTGCGGGAGACGCTTTCGATGCGCTGATTGATCTTGTCTTCAAACACCTGAAAATTTGCTTCTTTCAAAGATTCAATGGGCTTACCTGTTTGATCGAACACGGCGACATCAAGCAACACGACATCAGTATCAATTTTTTCTACGAAACCTTTTTCCGCCTGCTGGTCATCTTCGGCCCCGCGACGCTGCGGCTCCTTCTTTTTATCATCGTCTTTTTTCTGTGTCTGTTTGGGCGAAGTTGTCGGGGCAACGGGTGGAGGGTCAGTCTTTTTCTGCTGGGCATTAACAAAGCCAGCCACGAGGAACAAAAAAATTAATCCGACAGTCAGCAGTTTCGATTGAGTTAATCGCATGTCTTTCACCTTTTATTTTAACCAAATTTTTTGCCAGGGGAGGCGATTGCCGCTGGCATTATACATCTGAAGGCAGCGCTCCCGGCAAATTATCTTGCGAAGTTTTTCCTGCGCTGGCCTATAATGATGCCACGAAAACAAGAATTATTTGAAAGGTATCCAATGAGAAACGTCGAAAATAAATTTGATCTGGTAATCCTGAACGGGACTGTAGTCACAATGAACAAGGATTACGAAGTTGTCAACCACGCCGCTGTTGCCATCCGCGATGAACATATTGTCATGGTCTGCCCCGTCAATGATTTGCCCGAAGGCTGGACGGCGCGACAAACAATTGAGGCGACCGATGCCGTCGTGATTCCCGGCCTCATCAACGCGCATACGCACGTTCCGCATTCGCTGTTGCGCGGCGTCGGCGATGGTTTACCGCTGGAACGCTGGCTCTCCGAAGCAATTTTCCCGATTGAACGCGCCTGCGTTGACGAAGATTTTGTCAAAGTTGGAGCGCGGCTTTCGATCATCGAAATGTTGCTCGGCGGCACAACTACATTCGCTGATATGTTTTTTTATGAAGGCGCCATTGCACAGGAAGCAGAAACGCTCGGCATCCGCGCAGTCCTCGGCGAAACCGTGATGGACTTGCCCACGCCTGATGCTCCCGGCGGCGTGAAAGACGCTTTCAAATTAGCCGAGAAATTTATTGGTGACTGGAATGGTCACGACCGCATCACGCCTGCCGTTGCGCCGCATGCGCCGTACACTTGTTCACCTGAAACCATTCGAGCGGCGCGTGATTTAGCGCATAAAACGAACACGCCGGTTTTGATTCATCTCTCCGAAACGAAAAATGAAGTAGATCAAATTCTCAAAAAATATGGCGCAACACCAATTCATTATGTCGCCCGCGCAGGATTATTCGAGGTCAAAGTTTTAGCCGCCCACGTGGTGCATCCGCAATCCGGCGAATTGGCATTGTTACAGGAAAACAACGCCGGCATTGCGCACTGCCCGCGCTCCAACATGAATTTAGCGTCTGGCGCTGCTCCGATTCGACGCATGCTTGATAAAAATTTGCGGCTCGGCCTGGGAACCGATGGCGCGGCTTCGTGTCCGACGACAAATTTGTTTGAGGAAATGGCGACAGCGGCAAGATTAGCCAAGCTCCATCACGAACGCGCCGATGTGGTTTCAGCCCGCGAAATTTTTGCGATGGCAACCATCAATGGAGCCAGAGCTATCGGGATGGAAGATAAGCTTGGTTCCATCGAACCGGGCAAGCTGGCAGACATCGTCATTGTTGACACAGGCTCCGCGAATTTGGAGCACGCGCCGATTTATGACATTTACGCGCATCTGGTTTACGCCACCGCCGAAGCCCGCGACACGATCATCGGCGGCATGTTAGTCGTGCGCGACAAACGTGTCTTGACGATTGACTGGCAACGATTACGCAAACAGGTGCGCGAACAATCTGATCGCATCATGCGCGTGGCACGTTAAGAAAATGGCTGACCCCGAACAAAGAATTTTTGTTTCGCACGTCGCGGGCATCGGGCAAACAGTCCTTGCTTTGCCTGCGCTGCGTGCTTTGCGGCATTATTTTCCGACGGCGCATATCACGGTCGCGGCGAGCAATTCTGCCATTGAAATAGTCCAGCTTTCCCGCACTGCCGATGAAGTCCTGCCTGTCCTGCGACGCGGTGAAATGATCCGGCCTCGCAATTCATATCGCAGCCTGAAATCATTCAAAGCAATTCGTCGCCAGCAATTTGATTTGACGCTTGAATTGAAAAGAACCCCGGTCGGCGGCCTGGCCAGATATTTGGCGCAATCCGGTTCCAGCACAAAGAAAATAAAATTGCTCACCCAGCTTCGTGAAGCGATTCTTCAGCGTGGCTTGAAAAATAAACATGCGGCTCAAGCTTATCTGGAAATTCTGGCGGAAATTGGTGCTTATCCCATTGATACTGCACCAAAACTTTTTACCGACCGTGCGGCAGATCAGCGCATAGATTTACGCTTGAGCAAAAATGATTTTTCAAGCGGAGGCTTGTTAGTTGGCATTCATCCGGGCGCAGGCAAAAATAAACCACGCTGGGCGGCGGAAAAATTTGCCGTTGTAGCCGCAAAATTAATTCATACGATGGATGCGCGCGTGATTATTTTTGCCGGCCCTAATGAACGCGGCCTGGCTAAACATTTAATGCAACAGCTTCCGACAAAAAAATCTTTGGCGCTTGAATCGTTATCACTAAATGATTTTGCCTCTGCCACCGCACGTCTGAGTGTTTTCATCACGAATCATTCCGGGCCTGCGCATTTAGCCGCCGCCGTTGGCGCTCCAGTGGTTGTGACTTCAGCTTCAGATCGCAACCTGGATAAATTACTCAGCCCAAATCATCTTCAAATTCAGCAGAACTCGATTGAATCAATCACGACGGATGAAGTGTTTGAGGCAGCATGTCAGCTTATCCAGGCCAGCCGCGCCGAATTGTTGTGGGCGCGATAAACTTTGCACTAATAAAATATAAACGGTAGACTGCCCTTCACTCATTGCTCCAATAATTTATTCCAAAGGTCACACATGAAAATATTAATGGCAGGCGATTGTCTGGGTCGTCCCGGTCGCACAGTGATTACTGAAAAGCTGAAAGATATTCGTCGTGAATACGAATTGGATTTAGTGATCGCCAATGTTGAGAATGCTTCGGGCGGTTTTTCAATCACCAAAAAAGCGGCGGATGAATTATTCGCGGCGGGCATTGAAGTGATGACTTCCGGCAATCACATTTTCGATAAAAAAGAAGTCCTCGACTTTATCAAAAACGAACCTCGCCTGTTACGTCCTATCAACTACGTGCCGACAACTCCCGGCAGCGGAATCTGGTTGGGGGAAGTAAACAACTTCCCCGTCGCCGTCATCAATGTGCAGGGCCGGGTTTTTATGCCGCCGTGCGATGATCCGTTCAGAGCCATAGACGCCGCCCTGATTGGCCTTGATGAGAAATACAAAATTATTCTTGTGGACATGCACGCCGAAACTACGGCTGAAAAAATGGCGATGGGAAGATTTCTTGATGGTCGCGTTTCGGCGCTCGTTGGTACGCATACACACGTCCAAACTGCGGATGAACAAATCCTGCCACAGGGTACGGCCTACCTCACTGATTTGGGGATGACCGGTCCGCACGACGGAGTGATCGGGATGAAATCGTCGCTGGTACTCGAACGATTTTTGACCGGACTGCATAATCGCTTTGAGGTAAGTGGCGGAGAGATTCAATTGAATGGGTTGATTATTGAAGTTGATGATGTAACGGGAAAAGCCGTGCGCGTGCAAAGGCTTAATTTCAAATTTAACTAAAAAAACTCGCAACTCTCCACTTTCAATTCTCAACTCAGTCGCAGAAAAAATACTGTCAAAGATTTTTTTATGGTGAAAGAGTGGAAAGTTGCGAGTGGAAAATTGAAAGTGTTTACTTCCAAAAAACTTTTATTGTCTCACACTGCAAATATTTTCTGATTGTCTTGTCTTTTGATTTTACTTCGTCCGCCGCTCTTTCCAGACCTTTACATATTTTTCAGTTTTCGGATTTGCTTCATTCCACTTCGGCGCAACCGGATTATCGGCAATCAGCAGCAAGCCGAGCGCAACCATGCGATTTGTCTTTGCCATATTTTCATAATCAATTTTGTCCCAGTGATCGCCGAGGCCATGATAATCGGGATATTCAAAGGCTACACAAATGGTGTGCGCCGGGACGCCCTGATCGGCCAGCGCCTGGTTGTCACTGCGATTAAAAAACGCATCGCTATTTCGTGGATGCTTGAAAACATCAATGCCGATTTCCTTTCCGGCCTGCATAAAAATTTCTCCGACATCAGAAAAATCAAAGCCCGTCATGCTGGCGCGTCCGACCATTGAGCCTTCCAAATCATCCGTGCGACCAACCTGTTCGAGGTTCACATCCGCGACAGTTTTTTCAATCGGGAAAATCGGATGACGACCATAATACCGCGAGCCAAGTAAACCTTTTTCTTCGCCAAAAACAGTCATAAAAACGATACTGCGCTTCGGGCGAATTGCGCGTGCCGCCAAAGCATTGGCGAGTTCAATGACTGAAACCGTCCCGCTGCCATCGTCATTTGCACCGTTGAAAATGCAGTCCCCTGCTGTGCAATTTGGTTGTATCCCAAGATGATCGTAATGCGCCGTGACCAGCACATAAGTGTCTTTGAGTTCAGGGTCAGAACCGCGCAGCAGCCCGACAACATTACGAAGTTTCGCTGGCCTTTCACCTGCTGCCGGAGATGTAAACGAAAATGCTGCCGGAGATGCGCCAGGTTTCATCGCATCATACAGCTTCACGACATTTGCATCATGGATCATCAACAAAGGGACATTCTGATTAGGGTTGGGGCGATTTTCAGGATCAAGCAAACGGTTGGAGCCAGTCCCGGTTCCTGACTTTTCATGCCGATCAACCGAAACTATCAGGGCTGGGTTTAATGCTTTTATTTTGTTTTGAAAGGCCATGATCGCGCCAAACATCTCCCGCCATTTTGCTCTGTCTTCACGCCGATAATCGGGAATTTCAGTAATAATAACTTTGTTGGCAACCTGCGCTTCGGTCAACTTTTCCCACGTTTCTTTTTGCTTGAAATCAACTTTGTAAAGCAGCGCACGAGGAATATTTATCGCTCCATCAAAATTGAAACTGACCTGCTCAGGATTAACTTTGAGGCGGTGTTTTCCACTGCGTAGCGATAGCGCAAACCCGTCATTACTGCCCGTCATCTGCACCCAGCTTGCCGTTTGAAAATAACCATCGTCGCCCACTGGTTCCAATCCGGCGCGCCGAAATTGCGCGGCAATATATTCGGCGGCAATTTCCTGACCACGCGAAGGAGTCCCCCGCCCTTCCAACAAATCCGAAGCAATGAAGGACAAATGACCGCGCAACGAATCAGCCGAAATACGATCCAGAACAATCTGATTCTGTGGTGATATTTTTTCTGTCTGCGCAAAACCCAAACTCAGGCTGAAGATAAAAATTACGCCAACGGCCAGCGCCTTACGAATGATAAATTTCTGCAACATTTTTATTCCTTTATGGGTGAAATGATAATTTAAAAATACTGCCTGATTCTTTCTCTTCTGTCGAGCTTGCAATAGGAAGATTTAAACTCGACCCGTATAATGCCGAAATGAGCAAAACTCTTTTGCCGCCGACCCCGAAAGGCAGAAAGTACGAACAAAGCGCTCGCAACATTCGCGCCTTTGCCGGACTTAAGCGCGAGGATGAACCGCTTGATCCCTTCGCGCTTGCTCCGTATGCCGGATTGATGGTGGTGGATTTTAATTTAATCGAAGGCCTTTCTGAAGCTACACGAGAACATTTGCTAGGCAAAGGAGCGACTGACTGGTCAGGCGGAACATTTACCAGACCGCTGCCAAATGGTCGGCAACTGGTAATTTTGAATCCTAATCAGGGGCCATCGCGGCATCACGCAACGTTGATGGAAGAGGTTTGTCATGTTTTTCTGGGACACAAAGCCAACCAGTTGGAAATCACCAAAACTAACGATCAGGGCAAAATCGTAGCGCGTGATTATCACGATGCTGACGAAGAAGAAGCTTATGCTGTCGGCGCGGCGGCATTGGTTCCCTATGCCGCGCTGCATCGTTTTGTGACGACCGGAAAAACTACTTTTTTAATCGCCAAACATTTCCACGTCAGCCGTGAGCTAATCATTTACCGCATCAAAATTTCAATGCTGTGGCCGGAATACAAAAAACGTCATCCGGCTGAAGTCGAGCAATACAATCAAAAATATAACAATCGTTTTGCGGCAGCCGCGCCCAAAGATGAAGACGTAGTTGAAGAAAAATCGCAAGCCTCCGCCGATTAAATCAATCCAGTACCAGTTTGATTTAGCGCAAAGTGGACAGTAAATTTGAATGTGCTAAATTAAGTGTTCGATATTTCCAACCTAAAAATAAATTTCTGCCTGAGGTGAATTCAATGGAAGCTTTTCAGGAAAGCATTTTACAACTTGTGACTCAGACTTCGACTAATTTGCCGCCCGATGTTCGACGCGCAATGGCGAGTGCGCTGGCGACTGAAACCAACGGTCGCGCTTCGCAGGCGCTGAATGTAATAGCCACAAATATTGATATGGCCTGCAACAACGAAGGCCCGATTTGTCAGGATACGGGCTGGCCTACGTTTGAAGTAAAGACTCCGGTTGGGGCAAATCAAATCACGCTGAAAAAAGAAATTCAGGCCGCGATTGCCGAGGCAACAAAGCTTGGCAAGCTGCGCCCGAACTCCGTTGATTCGCTGACCGGGAAAAATAGCGGGGATAATTTAGGCGCAGGAACTCCGACAATTCATTTCGAGCAGTGGGAAAATAATGAAGAGATCGAAGTAAAATTACTACTCAAAGGCGGCGGTTGCGAAAACAAAAATATCCAATATTCGTTGCCGATGGAGTTGCCACATCTGGGCAAAGCCGGGCGTGATTTGGATGGTGTCCGTAAATGTTTATTGCACGCGGTCTGGCAGGCTCAGGGCCAGGGTTGCAGTGCTGGCGCATTGGGAGTTTGCATCGGTGGTGATCGCACTACTGGTTACCAGCACGCGAAAGAGCAATTATTCAGAACTCTGGATGATGTCAACGAAAACCCGGATTTATCAAAACTCGAAGATTACATCTTACAAACTTCAAACACGCTGGGGATAGGCACGATGGGATTTGGCGGCGGAGTGACCTTGATTGGCTGCAAAATTGGCGTCCTGAATCGTTTGCCCGCCAGTTTTTTTGTTTCTGTCGCCTACGATTGCTGGGCGTTTCGGCGGCTGGGTGTAATCGTGGATGCGAAAACCGGAGCCATCAAACGCTGGCTTTATCGTGACGAGCAACAGCCGGAACAGAAAATGACCAGCGGCACTGGGTTTATGTTGACGGGAAATGAAAAAGTTTTGCGGGCGCCGTTGACCGAAGACCAGGTGCGAAGTTTGCAAGTCGGCGATGTCGTCTTAATTTCCGGCGAAATGTTTACGGGACGTGACGCTGTCCATGCGCACCTGATGAAAAACGATCCTCCCGTAAATTTGCAGGGAGCAGTGCTTTACCATTGCGGCCCGGTTGTTCTGAAAGACGGAGATAAATATGTAATCAAAGCCGCAGGCCCAACTACCAGCATCCGTGAAGAACCTTATCAGGGCGAAATCATCAAACGTTACGGCGTCCGCGCAGTGATGGGAAAAGGCGGAATGGGTACTAAAACTTTAGCTGCGATGAAAGATTTCGGCGCGGTTTATCTGAACGCGATTGGCGGCGCAGCGCAGTATTACTCCAAATGTATTGATGAAGTAATAGATGTGAATTTATTGGATTTTGGCATCCCGGAAGCGATGTGGCACTTGCGCGTAACAGACTTCCCGGCAATCGTCACAATGGACGCACACGGAAATTCGCTGCACGCAGACGTGGAACAGTCTTCAGCGTTGATCCTGAAGAATTTAGCTACACCGGTGTTTTAGCTTGTACGGAACTGAATGCTGGCAAGTAATTCACTATCAACTGATGGTCAAAACTAAAGACCATCATTCCCGACCAAAATTGACGGAGAAATCCAGATAATCAGCATTTTTCATAGCTGATTAACGCTTTTAATTTATCAGGAAAGGATCGAAAGAACTTGAGCAGTAGGAAACTGCCTTAGGCGGATTGAGATTCCGTCTTACCAAATAACGCAGCAAAGGCATCACGCGCATTCGGTGAATCTTTGCGAGTATTAAGCCATTCAGTCGTCGCCTTAATCGCCTGAGTCGTCATACTCGGCGCAGGTTTGCGGCTTTTTTTATTTTTCTTCCGCGTATGAAAATCGGCGGGAATGTCTTCTTTTTTAACTAACCTCGGTTTACTCATAATATTTACTGTCCATTTTTTTATTAATAATTACCAAACTGGTATTTGGAGCTTTGATAAAACCAGCTCTTAAAAATCCGTCTTTTCAAGATATTGAAAAGTCCAGTTTCAGCCTAAAGATGTCACGCTTGCTAAAGAAGCAACCCTTAAAAGTAAGGAATGGGGCTAACAAAGATGTGAGTGTTAAGGGCTGAAAGTTTGCCTATGCTAACTTCAATTTTCAGTTTAACACAGCTTTAAAAGATTGCAAGCAGACTTTAGATTATTTATTTCGCAAATTCGTTGTATAAGGATGACGATAATGAGAAGAGTTTAATTTACCCATCTTCCTTGTACAGATTTCAGCCCAAAAATCCTTTTCTCCACCAGACCAGGATAAAATGAATCAGCCCAAGCCCAGCACCGACGCTGCCTGCTACATAGTAGCCATAAGCAAAAGCACAGCAAGTGTAAAGAACAATGATGCCCAGCCCAATCATACACGCCCAATAGTTTTCCAGAGCAGGCCTTCTAACTATCAATTTATCAACACTAAAAATCACGACACTCACACAAAACCAACCGAAGAAATTATGAAGGGGGATTCCATAATACGCTCCCGCCTCAAGCCAGTTCCAAAAATTAAAAGGATGTGCCGCGACAGGATCAATCAACAGATCAATCGCTGTCATCCAAACCCCGCCTAACATAATTTCGGCCCCGGCTGGAAGCCGCACCCGCATTAGCATTTGCCTTACATATCCAATTAAAATTAGCCAGGCAAAAATCATCACGATGGGTGTCCCCAGCCAATTCGGGGCTAATACTTCCGTGTACCGATATTGCCCAAAAAGCCATCCGTAGCGCACACCGATCACCTCAGCAATAAACCCCGTCAGACCTGCCAAACCCAATGGCAACCGCTCCTGTTGCTCCACTGCCAGCAATAACAGGGCTCCCGCGAGATACAAAAAGCTTGCACTGCCAAAGCCCTGAAGCGGCGCCTGATGCCACAGTAAATGCGAGGTAATTGCCCCACACAACATAAACAGGAAAAGCGCTGCCAGCATTCGAATTACCATCTTATACCAATTCATATTTCTGAATCAGGTCTACTGTAATTTGTGCCGAGAGTAAAA
>JAYSTY010000067.1:0-4093 GCA_043719385.1 Blastocatellia bacterium
TAAGTGGCGACTTAGTCAAAAGGCTCAAAAAGTAAGTTGCTGATCTGAGGGCCTCTGATTTTGCTCGGAAAATCACGAATTTTAGTGACTGAAGTTAATTACAAGCTCTAAGCGTTGAAGATGTAAAGAAGCTAGATTATAAGGATCAAGTTTTGCTTCAGGATAGGCTCTTCTTAGCGGAAAACAGCGCTAGAGTAACAATAGCTCAGGTCTTTGGTGGTCTATTGTTGTTTGCCAGTATTTTAATTGCCTTGCGTAATGTCAAAATTGCCCAAGAAAATGCTAGAACTGCACAAAAAACATTACAAGTCACTGAGGATGGAAAGCTCACTGAGCGATTCAGTAAAGCTGTTGAACTGCTCGGAAGCGATAAACTGGATACTCGATTGGGGGGCGTTTACGCTCTTGAACGTATTGCCAGAGACTCCAGGAATGATCATTGGACTGTGATAGAAATATTAACCGCATTCGTTAGAGAGAAGTCCCTTAGAGATTGGAGAGACAGGAAAAAGAAAGCAGACGAAGCCAAAGCTGAAGTGGGTCAGGACTCATCTAGTTCAGTACAAGTTACTGCGTTGAGGCATAAAGTTGAGCCTGACATTCAAGCAGCACTTTCCGTGATTGGTCGAAGAAAATGGATCGAATCTGAAACACAAGATCAACGCCTTGATTTACCTGGTGCCAGATTAGATGGTGCTGAAATTTTTGGTGGAAATTTTGATCGGACAATTTTTGATGGAGCTTCACTCGAACGAACCAAGATTATTGGATCTACTCTAATTAAGGCAGAGCTTAGTAAAGTGCGGCTTGATAATGCTGAGTTTTGTGAAACTAATTTAAGTGATGCAGTAATGGACGACGCTATCTGTCTTGGTACAGATTTTAGTAAAACAATAGGGCTATCATTAGATCAAATTAAAAAAAATAGATGGTATCGGAGGGTGAAAATACCTGCTGATCTAGACGCACAACGTAAAGCGGAATTGCAAAAAATTCTTGAAGCCGCACGTGCAAAACAAGAAGAAGAAAAGCTGGCAAAGCAAAAAGGATATAGGAGCCTCCCAACATTTTTGGAAGCTGCGTTAAGAAAGTCGTCACCAATTAACTATTCTTCGTTTCTTCCGATACGGGATCCCATTGGTAAAAGTCTTGAGGGTTTGAAAGAAAAAAGCCGTGAGGAAGAACCTCCAACAATTTAATATGAGAGGTTATAAATTTAACCCCCTATGCCAAAGACATCATTTCACATTACTCGCCACACGATATTCCGCCGCCTTTTCCTTCGCCATTTTCATCTCCGGCAAATCTTCATCTGCCTGTTTCCAGGCCTTGATGAATTTCGTGTAAGTCTCACGCGCTTCGGTTTGTTTGCCGGAATTTTGCTGGGCTTGCATCAGTCCGAAGTAAGCGCGTCCGCTGCCGGGGTCGCGTTCTAAGGCGGCGCGGAAAAACTCTTCGGCTTCTTTCCAGCGTTTCAGTTCCAGACAAACTTTTCCGGCGACTTCTTCCATTGGTTGCGGATAGAGCGAAGGTTCGGAATAGCCGAGTTTGAGTTCTTCTTCGAGAGCATCACGCAACAATTTTATTGCGTCGTCGGCTTTGTTTTCGTAGGCGGCGAGTCGCGCTTTCAATTCAATTGGAGCTACGCCGAGGGCGCGTAATTGCTGTTTCTGGCGACCAAGTTGCGGTAAATCTTTCGCCTTCGCCAGCTTGTCTTTCATCCATGCAATTTCACGTTCCAGCGCGTCCAGCGTAATTCTTGCAGCAACATTTTCGCCTTTGCCAATTTGTGCGAGTGCCGTAGCATAATGCCGCCACGCCTTAAAGACTTCGTAATTGCCTTCGTCCGGCAAAGATTTTCCGGCCAGCATTTCATCCCACTTTTCAAAACGTGCGAGGATTCGCAGGCGTGCAAGTCGCCCTTCAAATCCGGCGCGGGATTTTTCTTCGCCTGGCTGTTTTGCGGCATCCAGCAATTCCTGACTCACGCGCATGCCGTCACGATAGCGACCCTGATAACCGTACACGTTCGCCAGAAAATGGACGTTGTGACCATACGGCCCGGCGGCATGATCGGTCGTTTCTTTGTTGTCGCGGATGTAGGCGCGATCCACCGCAGCGGAATTTTCAAAGGCGCGTGCTGCATCTTCCCAACGGTCTACGTGCACGTAAATATGACCAGGCATGTGAACGGCGTGACCGACTTTCGGCGCGAGCGTACCGTAAATATTGGCGGCGGGAACCCCATCAACAGGGCGTTTGCCCGCTTCGGTCGCGTGAATCATGTAGTGATGCGCGGCGAGATGATTCGGAGCTTTGGCGAGCACAGCCTGCAATAAAGCGATGGCTTCGACCGTGCCGGGATTCGGTGTGCCGTCGCGCTCGTAGCCGGACATCGAAGCCAGCGCGAGAAACAATTTCGCTTCGAGATCATCGTTATAAAACGACACGAGTTTGCGCATCGCTTTTTGATAGAGATCGCTTGCGCCGAGGAAGCCGTTATTTTGCACGGCGCTTTTTTCACCCGCATAACGCGCTTCGACGGCGACAAGATAAAGCTGTTCGCGTTCGCTAACTTTTGGAGCTAATTCTTTGGCGCGCTTGATCGCAGCGTTGCGCCGCTCTTCGTTGATGTCGGACATCGCAATGCCCCATTGCGCCATCGCGCATTCAGGATCAAGTTGCGCGGCGCGTTCAAAACTGCGGTCGGCTTCATAAAACCAAAACGAATGCATCAACGCCAAGCCCTGATCGAAAAACGCCTGTGCCTCGGCGGATTTTGTAGTCACGGACATGTGCGCCTTGCCGTACCCTTCCATCAACGTCGCAGGTTTTGTAGAGGCTTTAGTCGCGTTGGGCAAATGACAGACTTGCGTGTTGTCCGTTGGTTTCGGCGTGGTTTGTGCGATAGCAGTAAGCGAAAAACAGGCGGCGAAAATAATGGTTCTAATTCTCATTGCATCTCCTTTTCAGGACCCAAGTGGATGGGGAGTTAGTGACGGAAAAAGAATTGTAGCAGAAACAATGGCTGGACAACATGCCTGGGAAAGATCGGAAAGAAAGGATCAGCCGGTTCGGTAAATTGTTTGACGCTGCACACAGCAAAGCAGCATAATGCACGGGTCAGCCTTTATTCGCATTGATGTTTGTCCCGTTAAAATAAGCTCTTTGGAGGAATCAAATGAAACGTCAGTTTTCTCTCTTGCTCACCCTGATAATCCTGCTCAGCCTCGCTGCTGTTGCGCAAATCATTGGAAATATTTCCGGCACGGTCAAAGACCCGAAAGGCGCAATCGTCGTTGGCGCTGAAATCTCGGTTCGCAACGAAGTTACCAGCGAAACAAAAACTGCAACTACAGACGCGCAGGGAAAGTTTTCAATCAGTGGATTAGCCGCCGGAAATTATGTTGCCAGCACCTCGCGCACAGGCTTCAAAACCGCCGAGCAAAAAGTGATTGTTGACGACAAACCTCTCGTTCCGCTGGAAATCAAATTGGAGATTGCGGAGACGCGCGTTGAAGTAAATGTTGCCGCGACCGGAACTGTAAAGGCGAATGCTGACCCGAATTATCGAGCGTTGCGCGATGCGGCTCCGATTGAAAGTTACACGGTGAGCAACCTGACGCTGACCCGTGATGTCGGGACGCTCACTTTTAAAAGTGGCAAAATTACCTTCCTGCCGCCGATGCTCAATCGAGTTGCCGTAGCGATCTTTGTGGGCGAAGGCGAATTCAATTTAACGCCTGCGATTTACCTTGAACGGCAACACCTGCTCCAGGTCATTGAGAAAGAAAAAGTGACTGAAGAATTTACGCGTGTGATTCTGACTTTTACAGACGACACGTATCAGGAAATCAAAAAGCAGGCGCAGCCATCCGGCGAATCTTCGGATGCAAAAACGCTGGAAGCCTTCAAGGATTTTCGCAATGACATCCGCAACAATTCACGCGGAACCGCTGAAAATATTGAGGCGGATTTGCTTGCTTATCTTTATAACCCAAAGCGGGGAACATTTTTTACGGCTTATCTGAAGGCGCGCAAACACAACGATCTGCGCTATTACGTGCGCTGGAAAGGTGTCGTTGATGATGCC
>JAYSTY010000068.1:0-24951 GCA_043719385.1 Blastocatellia bacterium
GTTTTATGGCGCATCAACGGTGCTCGCCGAATCACGCTTGGGCTTCAGCGTCTCGACGCCGTGGGTGGTTTCCAACGATGGCAGTTTGACGCCTGCCAATACGCTCAGCAATCCGTTTCCCACCGGGCTGCTCAGCGCCACCGGCGCAAGTCTGGGGCTGAATACGCTGGTGGGACAGGGCATCGGCTTTATTGATCCGAATCGCCAGCAACCGTTCACGCATCAATATTCGCTGACGATTCAGCGCGAATTGCCCGGCGGAGTTTTGCTGGATGTGGCCTACAGCGGATCGCTGGGGCGCGATCTGGCGGTGAATCAGGCGGTCAATGCGGTTCCTTTGCAGTTCATCAAACAGGCGCGCGAAACGTTTGTGGCAACGGGGCGCAACATTCTGAACGACTCGGTTCAGAATCCATTTTTCGGATTGATTACGTCGGGGGCTTTGGCGGGGCGCACCGTCACGCGCAGTCAGTTGCTGCGACCATATCCGCATTTCACTGGCATCACCCTGCTCAATCGCAGCATCGGCAAGACTCGTTACGATGCGTTTCAAATGAAGGCTTCGCGCCGTTTCGCCAATGGCTTCAGCCTGCTGGTGTCGTATACCAACGCCAAGCAACTCGATCAGGTGCGCTTCCTCAACGAGACGGACACCGCATTGACCAGGGAGCTGAGCGAGAACGATCTTCCGCAAAGGCTGGTCGTCAGCAGCAGCTATGAATTGCCGTTCGGCAAAGGCAAACGCTTCTTCGGCAATGCTGGCGGCATTGGCGGCAAGATCGTCGAAGGCTGGCAACTCAACGCGATCTATCAGGCCCAGAGCGGCTATGTGTTCGACATCACCGGCGCGGAAAGCCTGGGGCAAAGTGCGGAGATTCCGAACAGCGAACGCAGCGTCAACGGTTGGTTCAATACCTCAGTCTTTCGCCAACGGCAGACGCTGGAGTTGGTCGGCTTGGCGCGCTTGCCCGACGTGCGCAGCGCAGGAAAAAACAATTGGGACATTTCGCTGTTCAAGACGACGACGATCAGCGAAAAGATTCGCCTGCAATTTCGCGCCGAATCATTCAATGCCTTCAATCGGCCTGAATTTTCTTCGCCAAACGGCGGGTTCGGCGGGGCGAACTTCGGCAGGATCACGAGCACAAATACGTTCGCGCGGCAGTTTCAATTTGGCTTGAAGCTGTTGTGGTAGACATTTCTTCGTCGCGTAGCGATGGCTGACTGTAGCCGTGGGTTTCAACCCACGGAAGGTTGTGCGCGCATCCCGCGTCGCGTAGCGACGCTTGAAGGATTGGAGCGAGAACAAATCAACAAGCGTGTAACCTTTCGCCTCGTCTGCTGGATGAGTACGTGATAAACATTATGTATGGGGCTGATTCAGGCGTCGCTCGCGCGACGCGGAAACATTGCCGCACGTTCCGTGGGTTGAAACCCACGGCTACAGTCAGCCGTCGCTACGCGACGAAGAAAACGCGGCTTCAACGAAAAACTTATGATCAATCTTTTTCGCTTCAAAGCCTTGCTGATAGCTCTCGCACTCGGCGGCGGCGTGTGGCTGCTCGCGGATGAATTGCCGTTCGATCAAGCGCGGTTGAATCATTGGGCCTATAAACCCGTCCAGAAACCTGCTCTGCCTGCCGTCAAAAATCAGAAGTGGATGAAAACGTCGGTGGACGCTTTCATTCTCAGGAAGCTGGAAGACAACGGCCTCACGCCGTCTGCGCCTGCCGATAAAGTGACGCTGTTGCGCCGTGCGACGTTCGATTTGACGGGCTTGCCGCCGACGCCAGAAGAGATCACAGCTTTCGTCAACGACCGCTCGCCAAAAGCGTTTGCACGTGTCGTAGATCGTCTGCTGGCGAGTCCGCGTTACGGCGAGAAATGGGCGCGGCATTGGCTGGACTTGGCGCGTTACGCCGAAACGGATGGCTTCAATGGCGACCACACGCGCCCGCACATCTGGCGGTATCGTGATTATGTGATTCGCGCTTTCAATAGCGACAAGCCTTATGACCGCTTCGTCAAAGAACAAATCGCGGGCGATGAGTTATGGCCAGACGACGCGGATGCGCTGGTGGCGACGGGCTTCAATCGGCATTTCCCCGACGAATGGAACGCGCGCAATTTGCGGCAACGGCGGCAGGAGATTTTGAACGACATCACCGACACGGTCGGTTCGGCTTTGCTGGGTACGACATATGCCTGCGCGCGTTGCCACGATCACAAATTCGATGCGGTCTTGCAGAAAGATTATTACAAGCTGCAAGCGTTCTTTGCCGGGATGCGCACGAAGGATGATTTCGTGCTGGCGACCAACGCGGAGCAGGCTGAATACGCCGCGAAGCTGGCGGACTGGGAAGAAAAAACCAAGGCGATTCGTGAACAACTCACCGTTGTCGAAGCGCCCGCATGGAAGTTCTTTGACGAAGATGCGTTGGAGAAGTACCCCGAAGAAATTGACCAGGTGTTGACGATGCCGCCCGCCGCGCGCAGCCCGTTGCAATGGTCGTTCTATCACATGGCGCGCTGGCAGTATCAGTTCGCGCCCGGCGAAAACGGCAAGAACATCGAAGCGCAACTCAAAGGCGCGGAAAAAGAAAAATGGCAGACGTTGCGCAAACAACTGGCGGCGTTCGATGCCATCAAGCCTGCGCCCTTGCCGCTCGGTTCCGGCATTACCGACATCGGGCGCGAAGCTCCAGCCCATCATCTGCTCAAAGGCGGAACGTATGATGCCTACGGGGCAGAAGTGCAGCCGGGCGTGCTTTCCGTGATTGACCCGCGTCCATCAATGATTACGCCGTGCGACAAAGCAGAGACCACTGGGCGGCGCACAGCGTTGGCAAATTGGCTGACCGACCCACAAAACCCACTGGTCGTGCGTGTTATGGTCAATCGTTTGTGGCAGCACCATTTCGGGCGCGGCATCATTGGCACGCCCAATGATTTCGGGATGCAGCGCGAAACCGAAACGCATCGGGAACTGTTGGACTGGCTGGCCGCTACGTTTGTCGAGCAGGGCTGGAGCCTCAAAAAAATGCACCGGTTGATGATGCTTTCCAATGCGTATCAACAAGCGGCGTCATTCAATGAAGCGTCAGCGCAACGCGACAATGACAATCAATCGCTCTGGCATTTTCGCCGTCGCCGATTGACGGGCGAAGAGTTGCGCGATGCGATCTTGCAGGTCAGCGGCACGCTCAATCCGCAAATGTACGGCCCGTCGGTTTATCCCGAAATTCCGGCGGAACTGTCGGGCTGGAAACGCAATCAACCCGAAGACCAACAAAACCGCCGCAGCATTTATGTCTTCGTGCGGCGCAAGCTGCGCTTCCCGTTATTTCAGGCGTTCGATATGCCCGACACCCACGAAAGCTGCGGACGGCGCAATGTCACGACGACCGCGCCGCAAGCTCTGAATTTGTTGAATGACCCCGCGATGCTGCGCGCCGCGCAAGCCTTCGCCGGGCGCGTGACGCAACAAGCCCGTCAACTCGATCAACAAATCACGCTGGCTTATCAGTTGGCTTATCACCGCGCGCCGACTGCCGACCAATTGCAATCAGCGCGCGCGTTCATCCAGCAACAAACCGCCTTTGCCCGCGAACGAATGAATGCCAAAGCGTCACTCGCGCTGCCTGTGTCTGCTACTTCAGCAAATCAAGCTGAGGCCGCCGCGTTGGTGGATTTCTGCCACGCGCTCTTTAACTCGAATGAGTTTGTTTATGTGAATTGAGAGAAGAATGATGAGAAACAAAAACAGTTTTCACGCTTCACGAACCGCGCTGCACAGTCGGCGCAACTTCTTGCAACAATCCAGCGCCGGGCTATCTGCGCTCGCGTTGTCCGCACTGTTGGGCGAAGAAGGATTCAGTGCCGACGGCACAAAAAGCGTGATTGATCCGCTGGCAGCGAAAAAGCCGCATCATCGCGTGTGCGCCAAATCGGTCATCTGGTTGTTTATGGAAGGCGGGCCGTCGCATCTTGACACCTTCGACCCGAAACCCGAACTGCTTAAACTGGCGGGCAAGCCAATGCCGGAATCCTTCGGGCGTCCCATCACGGCGATGGGGACGGGAGGCAATACGATTATGCCCAGCCCGCGCGTCTTCAAACCGTATGGGCAAAGCGGCATCCCGGTTTCGGATTGGCTGCCGAACATCGCGCAACACGTAGACGATCTGGCTGTGTTGCGTTCGTGCTGGGCGGATGGCTTGAATCACGTCGGCTCGGTGTGCCAGATGAACACCGGTTCGATTCTGGCAGGACGCCCTTCGATGGGCGCGTGGGCGACTTACGGTTTAGGCACGGCGAATCAGAACCTGCCGACTTACGTTGTGCTGGCGGATGGCGAAGGCATCTTTGGCGGGCCGAATAACTGGAGCGCGGGTTTCCTGCCTGCGGTTTATCAGGGAACGCAATTTCGCACGGGCGCGAATCCGGTGTTGTATGTCAAAACGCCTGCCAACATTGGCGATGAGCAGCAACGCAACAAGATTCAATTCATCACGCGACTGAACCGGGATTATTCCGCTGACAAACCCGAAGATACCGAATTGCTCGCGCGGCTCAACTCTTACGAACTCGCCTATCGCATGCAAGCCGCTGCGCCCGAAGCGGTTGACCTGACGAAAGAATCCGAGGCGACGAAAAAGCTCTATGGCATCGGCAATCCGCTGACTGACAAATACGGCACGATGTGTCTGATGGCGCGGCGCATGGTCGAACGTGATGTGCGCTTTATTCAGTTGTATTCCGGCGCGGGCAGCAAGTGGGATTCGCACACGAATATGGAAGGCAATCACGGCAAGATGTGCGCGTCCAGCGATCTGCCCGTCGCGGGTTTGCTGACCGATTTGAAAGCGCGCGGCTTGCTCGAATCTACGCTCGTGATTTGGGGCGGCGAGTTCGGGCGCACGCCATTCAACGAGAAAGGCGACGGACGCGATCACAATCCGTGGGGCTTCTCGATGTGGATGGCGGGTGCGGGCATCAAGGGCGGACAAATCATCGGCGCGACTGATGAGATTGGGCTGAAAGCCATTGAGAAACCCGCGCACGTCCACGACATTCACGCGACGGTTTTGCACCTGATGGGATTGAATCAATTCAGAACCGCTTATAAACACAACGGGCGCATGGAAGTGCCGACGCTGGTCGAAGGCCGCGTGATTAAAGAACTGGTTTCCTAACTTCTGCGATAAAAAATGTATACACCAACCTTTCCGCCCTTATCAGAAACCGTCGTTGCACAATTGAACGCCGTCAGTACGGCAACGATCAGCTACCAACTTGCCAAACGGGGATTCGGCAATACGTTTATGGCTGGAATCGCGCCGTTGCGCCCTGACCTGCGTTTATGCGGACGCGCTGTGACGTTGCGCTACATTCCGGTGCGCGCTGATTTACTCAAACAAAAAAGCGATGAGACGAACGCACAACGGCAGCTCATCGAAAGCATCGGCGCGGGCGAAGTAATGGTGATTGATGCGCGCGGCACAACGGCTTCGGCTACGATGGGCAACATCCTCTCGACGCGAGTGCAGATGCGCGGCGCGGCGGGCATTGTGTCAGATGGATGCTTTCGTGATTACCCGGCGATTCAAGCAATGGATTTTCCGACCTACGCGCGCGGGCGACACGCGGCGGTGAACTCCTCTATGTTGCTGCCTGCGGACATCAACCTGCCCATTGGCTGCGGCGGCGTAGCGGTCGTGCCCGGCGATGTCATCGTAGGCGATGCCGAAGGCGTCATTGTCATTCCGTATGACATTGTCGAAGAGGTCGCGGCAGACGCGGCGGAACAGGAACAGGTCGAAGAATACATTCTCAAAAAAATACGCGGCGGCGCTTCCTCCATTGGCCTGTATCCACCAAATGACAATGTGCGCGCGGAATTTCGGCGTCATTTAAACGAGAAGAGTTTAGACAGGAAAATGTGAGAAAGAAAAATTCAGAATAGTGCTTGAGTTATTTTCTTTTCCCACATTTTCCTGTCTGATCTGCTGTTATTACCGCTAACGTCTAAATAATAAACTTTGCTGAGTACTGAAAGACAAAATCTGAGATGAAAGATCAAATCAATATCAAAGCGGTAAAACTTTATTCGGTAACTACGCCGCGACTTTACGGCGAGCCGAGCCAACACATCATCGTGCGTCTGACCGCCAGCGACGGTACGACCGGCTGGGGCGAAATCTCTGACGTGTCGCATCTGCCTGCGATGATGCCGGATGTGAAAGATTTGGAAAATTGTTTGGGCGCGTTGCTGATTGGCTGCGATGCAATGAACCTGAACAAAATCGAAGACGCGATGCTGGCGAATTTTCCCGGCACGCGCTTTCACGGCAAAGCTGTGCTGGCGCGCGCGGGCGTGAGTATTGCGGCGCACGATCTGAAAGCGCGGCTGCTGGGGATTCCGGTTTACGATTTGCTCGGCGGCAAACGGCGTGACCGCATCCCGATTTGTTATCCGATCTTTCGCTTGAAGAGCCGCGATGATGTAGCGGATCGCGTGCGGTTGGTGAGAGAACAATTCAACAACGGCTTCACCGCCTTTCGGTTTTATTTCGGGCATTGCAGCGAAGCCGATGAACAACTGCTCGAAACGATTTGCGGCGAGTTTGGCAATCGCATTCAACTGACTTCGCTGGATGGTAGCGGGCTGTTTACGCTCCCGGCGTTTTTGCGTGCTTATAAACGACTCGCGTGCTTTCCCTTCGAGAGCATTGAAAGCCCGGTTGAGCGCGAAGACATTGAAGCCATCGCCGAAGCCCGCCGCGCGATTGATCATCCGGTCAGCGAACATATTCGCAGCTTGGAATACGCGCTCCGCTGTATCAAGCTGCGGGCGGTAGACATCTTCAACATCTCGATCACCGTCGCGGGCGGCATCGGCGGAATGATGAAACTATTCGCGCTCGCTGAAGCCGCGAACATTGAATGTCTGATTGGTACGACGCAGGAATTGAGCATCGCCACTGCTGCGCAAGCCCACGTCGGCGCGGCGGCTGTGCGGTTGGATTACGCCTCTGATCCGGTCGGCCCGTGTTTGTATACCGCCGATGTCACGCACGAACCGACACGCTTTGAAAACGGCGCATTGCTTGTGCCCGAAGGCATCGGGTTAGGTGTGGAAGTGGATGAAAAGAAAATCGAAGCGATTACCGATTCCTTGAGTTCCGTCAAAGATGTGCTGACCAATTTTACGCGAGGTTGATATGTCGCTGCCCCGATTGCGCTGGCTGATTCTATTTTTGCTCTTTCTGTCTACGGTCATCAATTACGTGGATAGGCAGGCGTTGTCTGTGTTGTTGCCGACGTTGCGCGGCGAACTCGGAATCAGCAGCGCCGAATACGGCACGATCACGACGCTGTTTCTGACGGCATACACCATCGGGCAGTTATTTGCAGGAATCGTGATAGATCGCATCGGCACGCGGCGCGGCTTTGCGGTATCCATTCTGGCCTGGTCGTTAGCGGCAATGGCGCATGCCTTCGCGCGCGGCCCGGCGAGCTTCGGATTGTTGCGATTTGCGCTCGGCATCGGCGAAGCGGGCAACTGGCCTGCGGGTGGCAAAGCTATCGCGCAATGGTTTCCGCAACAACGTCGCGCATTCGGGATGGCGGTGTTTGATGGTGGCTCGGCAGTGGGCGCGATTCTGGCTCCGCCAATGGTCGCGGCGCTGGCGTTGAAATTCGGTTGGCGTGCTGCGTTCGTCGTGACGGGCGCGCTGGGTTTTATCTGGCTCGCGGCGTGGTGGTTCGTTTATCAATCGCCGGAAGAACATCGCTGGCTTTCTGAAACAGACCGCGCGACGGCAATGAAAGAGAGCGGCGCAGCTCATACGCGCAAAGCGACTTTTGGCGCGGCGTTGGCGCAAATCATCGGCTGGCGGCAACTGTGGGGATTGATGGCAACGCGGATGCTGGCAACGCCGGTCTGGTGGTTTTATGTCTTCTGGCTGCCGGATTATCTGAGTAAAGGGCGCGGCTTCACGCTCAAGGAAATTGGGATGTTCGGCTGGATTCCTTACCTGACCGTAGACATTGGCAAGCTCATCGGCGGCGCAGCATCTGACCGCATGCTCGCACACGGGCGCAGCGCCACCTTCGCCCGCAAAAGCGTGATGGTCGTCGGTGCGTTGGCGATGGCGGCGGGCGTGATGGTTGTCGGCGCAAACACTGCCGCAGGCGCGATTGCGTGGGAGTGCGTAGCGACCTTTGGTTTCGGGTTATGGAGCGCGAACATTCTCGCTTTGCACGCCGATATTTTTCCGACCGAAACGATGGCGACAGCGGTTGGCTTGACGGGGATGGCTTCGAGTTTGGGCGGTTCGATTTTTACTTACTCCATCGGACTAATGGTGGATCGCACTGGCTACGCACCTGTGTTTGGCATCGCAGGAACCCTGGCGTTATTAGCCTGCGTCGCGTTGTTCGTTGGCGTAGGCCGCGTCACTACTCCACAACTAAAAACCGTATGAGATTAGCAAATAAAATCGCAGTCATTACCGGCGGCGGCAGCGGCATCGGACGCGCTTCGGCCAGGCTGTTTGCCGCCGAAGGCGCACAAGTCATCATCGCTGAAATCAATGAAGCACAAGCACAACAAACGGCGGATGAAATCGGGGCGAGCGCATTGGCAATTGCGACCGATGTTACCAATGATGATTCAGTCAACGCGCTGTTTGCACAGGTCAAAGAACGCTATGGCAAACTCGATATTCTGGTCAGCAACGCAGGCCGTCCGTGGATTATGAGCAGTCTGAAAGCGACGGAAAAAGATTGGGACGAATGCTTGAATCTGAATTTGAAATCATCCTGGCTGTGCGCCCGCGCCGCGCATGCGTTGATGATTGACGGCGGCAGCATTGTGACGATTGCTTCGACACAGGGCTATCGCAGCAACAATCGTTCGTTTCCCTATTCCGCCGCGAAAGGCGGATTGCTTGGACTGACACGAAATCTGGCGGTCGAATACGCGCCTGACCGCATTCGCGTCAACGCGATCATTCCGGGGCAAATCGAATCCATCCGCACCGAAAGTTATTTCAATTCCTTCACCGACCCGTCAGAAGCGCGGCGGCGTGTGCTTTCTTCGTTTCCGCTGCGTCGTCTGGGTACGCCAGAAGACATCGCCAAAGCCGCGTTATTTTTAGCTTCAGATGATGCCGAATGGATCACCGGAATTTGGATGAATGTGGACGGCGGACGCGATGCGGCGCTGGTTGATTTATCAGATTTGAGAAATGAATAAAGCTTGCTTCGCTTAGACAGGAAAATGTAGGAAAAGAAAATAAAGCAATAATGCGTTGATCTTATTTTCCTTTCCCACATTTTCTTGTCTATTTGTGGAATTGCTTTTCACGTTACTTACGAATTTAGCTTTAATTATGAAAACGTATCGCACGACTTCTGATCAAAAAAATACTTTTCACCTCCTCGGATTTGTTTTTCTTGCGCTGCTTTTGGTTGCTCAAAATAGCTACTCGCAAAAAATAGACACTTCAAAAGACCGCGTAAAAACGGACATCAAAATCGCGTTGCCTTATCTCGGCTCGGTGAAATCCCGCAGTACCCGCGAGATTGAATCTTCCAACTGGTTGCTGGGTTGCGAAACGCTGGATCGTGATTTTGCAGACTACGATCAGTACAAGGAATATATCGCGCCGCTGGGCATCAAGCGGCTGCGAATGCAGGCAGGCTGGGCGAAGACTGAGAAAGTAAAAGGCCAATATGACTTTGCTTGGCTTGACCACATTGTTAACGACGCGGCGAGTCGTGGCTTACAACCCTGGTTGCAAACTTCTTATGGCAACACGCTTTATCCCGGCGGCGGTGGCGCAAATCTGGGAGCCGGGATGCCTACGTCAAAAGAAGCGTTGGAGGCTTATTACAAATGGGTAACTGCATTAGTTACGCGATACAAAGACAAGGTTACTGACTGGGAAGTTTGGAACGAACCGAATTTCGCGGATAACTCGGTGAATACGCCTGAAATGACGGCGGAGCTTAATATCCGCACGGCGGAAATTATCAAACGAATTCAGCCTGCCGCAAAAATATCCGGGCTGGCAATGGGACATATTTCGATAGATTTCGCAGATCGTTTTTTTAAGTACCTTGCTGAAAAAAAGAAACTGAAGTTGTTCGACAACATGACTTATCACGATTACGACTATAACCCGGACGCCAATTACCACAAGGTTTATTTGCTGCGCCAGACGCTGGATAAATACGCGCCGGGAATGAAACTCAGACAAGGTGAAAACGGCGCTCCTTCAGAAGGCGGAACAGGCCGGGGCGCGCTGTGGGATTATGACTGGACTGAAGTTTCGCAGGCGAAATGGGATACGCGCCGGATGCTGGGAAACCTGGGGCACGACATTGAATCCAGCGTATTTGGTTTGATTGAAATGGCCTATACCGAAGGGCCGATCAACAAGCTGAATTACAAAGGCATTATCAAATCTGACGCCAGCAAACAGGTCATTCGTCCGAAAATTGCGTATTACGCGATCCAGCATGTGACGGCCATTTTTGATCACACGCTGGAAAGAATTAAGGGGCTGGAACACACCCGCAATATCGCTGGCGCGGCGCCGAATGAATTCAAATACTCGCAAACAACCGACCGCAGCCTTGCCGTTTACGGCTTTCGTCACAAAGCCACGCAGAAGCAGCTTTACGCAATCTGGATGGATGACAGTATCCCGACCAATTCCAACCAAACAAAGCTCCAGGCTTTTTCGTTTTCCAACGGAAATTTTGAGACGCCCGTTTTTGTTGACCTCATCACGGGCGGGATTTATGAAATACCCACCAGGCAATGGAGCAAAAAAGGGAACACCTATACCTTCAAAGAAATCCCGATATATGACGGGCCAATCGTGATTGCCGATAAAAGTCTAATTCCTGCTTTCTGAGCAAGCGGGGGATGATATAGCAATGTTTGATCTGGTTAATTTTAGGTGAGTTAACGAAGCGCCTATTGCCTGTTTATGATACGAATGGTAAAGACCTGTGTAGCGCAATGGGACGTGTGGGCGGCGCGGGCGCACGTGCTGCCGCTCGGAACGTGGCGCGCCAAAGCGCAGTAGCTTTTCGACAAAGGAACCGACGGAACCATCACTTATGAACAATCAATCATCCCTAACGAGGCGTCAATTCGTGCAACGCTCTGCTGCCGGTTTTGCGCTGGCTGGCTCGCAGGCGCTCGGTGCAAACGACACGATTCGGCTGGCGTTGATCGGTTGCAGTGGGCAAGGCGTATCCGATCTGCGCGAATGCCTGAAAGCGCCCAACACAAAGGCCGTCGCGCTCTGTGACGTAGATCAAACGCAACTCAGCAAAGCCGCGCAACGAATCGGCGACAACGTAGCAACCGTCGAAGACTTTCGCCGCATCCTCGACCGCCAAGATGTGGATGCCGTTATCATTGCTACGCCCGATCATTGGCACGCGATTCCGGCGCTGCAAACCTTGCAGGCAGGCAAAGACCTCTATCTCGAAAAGCCCATCGGCCATACCATTCGTGAAGGCCAGTTGCTGGTAAAGGCCGCAGCGGAATCGAAGCGCATCGTTTCAGTAGGCTTGCAACAACGCACCGGCACGTTATTTTTGCAAGCGCAGGAAATCATTCGCTCCGGCCAACTCGGCAAAATTTCGCTCGTGCATTGCTGGAATGCCTGGAACGACAAGGTTAATTACAACGCAGGCTATCGGCAATTGAAGAAAGCGAAAAACGCGCCACCGCCCGCCGGAGTAGATTACGATTTCTGGCTTGGCCCCGCGCCAAAACGCGACTTCAATCAGGATCGTTACAACGGCACCTATCTTTACTACTGGGATTACAGCGGCGGGATGACCATCACGTGGGGCGTCCATCTGATTGATTCAGTCATGCAATTTATGAACGTCAAAGCCCCGTTGAGCGTGACGGCCTCGGGCGGCAAATATGTATTCGATGATGACCGCGACACGCCTGACACGGTGGAGCAGGTCTTTGATTTTCCCGGCTTCACCCTGACGTATTCGTGTCGCCACGCCAGCGCTTTTCCGAGCGGCAGCGCGGCTTCAGATCACGGCATTCAGTTTTTCGGTACGGCAGGCACGATGTTGCTCAATCGGGACGGCTATCAAATCATCACCGAAGAGAAAAAGCCGCAGACGATCAACAGCGCCGCCGGACTTGACGCCGGTTGGGGGACGCATCAGCGCAATTTTATCGAATGCCTGACGACGCGCAAAGCGCCAAATTGCACGATGCTCGAAGGCCACCGCTCGACGACGGCCTGTCAGTTAGCGAACATTGCCTATCGCACTGGCCACAAAATCCGTTGGGACGCAGACAAAGAACAAATGATGGGCGATGCCGAAGCGACGCGACTGATGACGAAAAAATATCGCGCGCCGTGGGGGTTGCAGGGAGCTTGAGACACGTCATGAAAAAAATCGTTTTGCTCACATTATTGATTGGCTGTGCGTTGGGCACCCTGGCGGCGGTGCAAAACAAGACTTGGAAGCCGCAGCCCAAACACGTTGATGCCGTGCGCGTCTTGCTGGTCACGGGCGGACACGATCACGATGTCGAATTTTATACGGCGTTCGATGACCCGAAGATCAAGACTGTCGTTGATCCGCACCCGGCGGCCTTTTCCGGCGACATCCGCCAGCGTACTGATGTGCTGGTGCTATACGACATGATGAAAAGCATTGACGAGAAACGGCGCACCAATTTGCGCAACTTTGTCGAAAGCGGCAAAGGCGTCGTCGTCTTGCATCACGCCATCGGCGATAACGTAGACTGGCCGTGGTGGTACGAAGAAGTCGTCGGCGGACGTTATTTGTTCGAGTCGGTTAACGGTAAGGCGTCGAGTTACAAACACGATGAAGCGCAACGCATCACCGTTGCGCTGGAACACCCAATTACCAAAGGGCTGGGCGCGTTTCGCATTCTGGATGAGACATACAAAGACTTGTGGATTTCGCCGAAGGTGAAAGTGTTATTGCGCTCTGATAACCCAACCAGCGATGGTCCGGTCGCGTGGATTAGCCCGTACGAAAAATCGCGTGTCGTTTACATCCAACTCGGTCACGACCGCAACGCCAATCTGAATCCGAACTATCAAACATTGGTCAGAAACGCGATTCAATGGGCGGCAGGGAAAACCAAATAATGATTGGATGTCTGATGAACAAATTACGAATGGCAGGCCTGCTACTTGGTTGCTCCGTGCACAATGGGATACATGGGCGACGCGCGCGAATATCTTGCCACACTAGCCGCGTCTTGCTCCGAAAGAATTTCGCACGAAGTATGATGCCGCAAAATTACCGCTGCCAAAAAAAAATCAGGCCGCAGCAGCCCTTCCATAACGGAGAAATGCAGGACGCAATCGCTGGCATTGGCGCTTCGATACACCGGAAAAATATCAGCAATATATGAAAGCGTATTACCGACTGGCGACTGAGGTAGACACGACAGTCGGGCGCATATTGGCAGCATTGAAAGCGCAGGGCTTGGATGAAAATACACTGGTAATTTTCACGACAGACAACGGTTATTTTCACGGCGAACATGGACTGGCAGACAAATGGTATCCCTACAAAGAATCCATTCGTGTACCGTTGATTGCGCGTGATCCGCGCATGCGGAAAATAAAGCGTGGCACGACGAATGATGATTTTGTCCTGAATGTAGATTTAGCCCCGACAATATTGGCTGCGACAAAGGTCGCCGCACCGGCGAGAATGCAGGGAAGAGATTTTTCTCCGCTGTATTTGTCTCCGAAAAAACCTGCGTGGCGGCAGGAATTTTTTTACGAACACGCGACGATTCGCAGCACGGATTTTATTCCTTCGTCCGAAGCGTTGGTGCGACGGGATTTTAAATATATTTATTACCCTGATTTTAAATACGAAGAGTTGTTCGATTTGAAAAATGATCCACACGAAGAGCATAATCTGGCGAATGATGCGAACCAAAATAAAAACTTAAAAATGTTGCGGCGGCGCTTTGAAGAACTAAAAACTGCGGCAAAGTAACGCCACGGAAATGTCAACATCTTTGGGTCATAACAACTATTTGCAAAACTCAATTATGATGACAAGATTTTTTTGATCGCCTCGCGCTTCTTTGTCTCTGCTTTCATGCACCTTCAACACGAACCTTATGAAACTACCTTTGATGATTTTGCTCTTATGCCTGTTCTTAACGACAGCCGTTGACGCATTGGCGCAACCACCAGTAGCTACACGCAAACCGAATATCATCCTCGTATTGATTGACGATTACGGTTGGGCGGACACAGGTTGTTATGGCAGCAAGTATCATCGCACGCCGAATATTGACGCGCTCGCTGCACGTGGTATGCGTTTCACGGATGCTTACGCCGCTGCGCCGGTTTGTTCGCCGACACGTGCGGCGTTGATGACGGGCAAACATCCGGCGCGGTTGCATCTGACGGAGTGGCTGCCGGGGCGCGGTGATATGCCTGCGCAAAAACTGGCGCGTCCGCCGATTCGACAGGAACTTCCGCTCGAAGAAACAACTGTTGCCGAAGCGTTGAAGCAAGCGGGTTACGCGACCGCGCACATCGGCAAATGGCATTTGGGCGGAGAAGGTTTTGAGCCGGAACGACAGGGCTTTGACCTGAATGTAGCGGGCGACCATACGGGTACGCCGCTCAGTTATTTTGCGCCTTATCAACGCGACGGACGATTTATGCCGAAGCTCGAAACTGCGCCTGCGGGCGAATACTTGCCCGACCGTTTGACCTCCGAAGCCGAGCACTTCATCGAACAGTACAAAGACAAACCGTTCTTTCTCTATTTCCCGCATTACTCCGTGCACATTCCGATGAAAGCGAAGGCCGAGTTGATTGCCAAATATCGTGCGATGCCCAAGCCGGAGCGCGGGCAGAATAATCCCGTCTATGCCGCGATGGTTGAAAGCATGGATGACAGCATTGGACGCTTGACGCGCAAGCTGGAACAATTGGGATTAAGCGATGACACGGTGTTTATTTTCACCTCTGATAACGGCGGGTTGGCAACACCTGAAGGGCCGGATACGCCGCCGACCAACAATGCGCCGTTGCGTGCGGGCAAAGGTTATTTGTATGAAGGCGGCATCCGCGTACCGTTGATTGTGACGTGGCCGAAACACATCAAAGCGAGCAGCGTCAATCACACGCCGGTCTATAGTGCCGATCTGTTTGCGACGGCGGTTGAATTGGCTGGCTTGAAAAATGCGACGGGTGTGGATGGTTTGAGTTTGTTGCCGCTGTTGACAGGGCGCGGACAATTCAAGCGCGACGCGTTGTACTGGCACTATCCCCATTACAGCAATCAAAGCGTGAACGGCGGTCATCTCGATCACCCCGGTGCAGCGATTCGGCAGGGCGATTACAAACTGATCGAATTTTATCAGGACAATCACGTCGAATTGTATGATCTGAAAAATGACATCGGCGAACGCAACGATCTGGCGCGTAGCCGTCCGCAGCAGGCCGCGCAGATGCGACAAAAGCTGGCAGCATGGAGACAATCCGTCGGAGCACAGATGATGACGCCCAATCCAGCGTACCAAGCTGCCAGGTAGATAATTGATGATGAACCCATGAGTGATGCCGTTTTTGGAGCTGCAACATTTTAAATAGTAATGGCTCACGAAAATTGAAGCCCTTCAGCTTTTGTGATTCTTGAAAAAAACAATCATGCAGAAAATTATTTTTTCATTTTTGATTATTGCTTGTCTGGCAATACTACCTCACATCACTCAATCAGTCTTTGCTGCGCCGCAAGCGAAAAAGCGTCCCAATATTTTATTCCTGATGCCCGATCAATTACGCGCACAATCGCTTGGTTGTATGGGCAACACTGATGTCAAAACACCCAATATTGACAGGCTTGCGGCGGAGGGGTTGCTGTTCAGGCAGACCTTTGCCAATACACCTGTTTGTTGTCCGGCGCGCGCTAATTTGCTGACTGGAAAATACGCGCATAAAAACGGCATGACGGCGAATGATTTGCGTTTGCGTGAATCTGAAACGACGCTGGCGGAATTGCTGAAACAGGCAGGCTATCGCACAGGCTTCATCGGGAAATGGCATCTGGATGGCGGTCAGCGCGAACCGGGATATGTGCCGCCGGGCGAACGCAGGCAGGGCTTTGATTTCTGGGCAGCGCACGAATGCTCGCATCGGCATTTTGATAATCATTATTTTCGTGACGATGCGACTCCGATCAAGCTGGGCAAATACGAAGCCGAAGGCTGGACAGACATCGCCGTAGATTTTTTGCGTGAACAAGCCAATAAACAACAACCGTTTTTTCTAATGCTCACGATGGGGCCGCCGCACGATCCATATAAAGCTCCGCCGCAATATGAAGCAATGTACGACGCAACAAAATTGACGATGCGCCCCAACTGGATTGATCGAACGCAATTGGGCAGCCGTCAGGACATCGCGTCATATTACGCCCAGGTCACTGCCGTAGACGATCAGGTCGGACGTGTCATGCAAACGCTGAAAGACCTGAAACTGGATGAAGACACGATCATTATTTTGACTTCGGATCACGGCGATATGCTTGGTTCGCAAGGGCTGCGACTGAAACGAAAACCGTGGGAAGAATCTATCCGTGTACCAGGCATCGTGCGCTATCCGCGACGCGTGAAAGCGGGACAGCAAACGGACGCGATGCTCACGCACGTTGATCTTGCGCCGACGTTGCTGAGCCTGTGTGAGGTGAAAATTCCGCGTGCAATGCAGGGCAATAATTTGTCACGTGTAATTCTTGGTCAATCACAGCAGGCTCCTGATTCGGCCTACTTTCAAATCTTTGGCCCTTACGATGGCGACGGCACGCAACACAGTTGGCGCGGAGTTCGCACGAACCGCTATATGTACGCGCGGTCACAGCAGCAACCCTGGGTGCTCTATGATTTGGAAAAAGACCCGTATGAATTGTATAACCTCGCGGCTGATCCTGCGGCTGTTGCTGTTCGTGCTGTGATGGAAAAACAATTGGCTTCGTGGATGAAAAAAACAGGCGATAGCTGGAGCTTTGACTGGACAGAAAAAGTTGAAGACAAAGGTCGGCTCTATTCGCACGAGACGTTTTATTCAGTTGCTGATTATGTAAAATGGGCACAGACGCATCCAGAGGTTGCCCCGAAAAATTGAGGTGAGATGACTGTTCGCATTGTCAATTGCCCCTTACCCATTGTTCATTGTCAGTCAGAAAAAAAGTAGCTGCCAAACAATTGCTAATGAAAAATGATAATGGACAATACTTTGATTTGAGAGTCGCAAAATTTGAATCACTGACAAAAGGTCAACCATGACGAATGTATTAAAAAAGAAAATTTACGATGTGTGCATTATCGGTTCCGGCGCAGCAGGTGGCTTTATGGCGAAGGAACTGACTGCCGCCGGAGCCGAAACAATTCTGCTGGAAGGCGGACGCAAAGTTGCTGTCGAAGAGATGAATAATCATGCGTGGCCTTACGAATTACCAAAACATGGCATCGGGTTTCGTCATCAGGCGGCGATGTATCCTGACAACATTGAGAACCAAATTGAATATCACGGAGACCCCATCGCTATTAATCGCGTCCGCAATTTGGGCGGTCGGACGTTTCACTGGAATGCTGCCTGTTATCGTTTTGCGCCGGATGATTTTCGGGAATGGTCGGTCAATGGAATTGAAGAAGACTGGCCGTTGAGTTATGAAGAACTGGCTCCGTTTTATGATGAAGTTGAACAGGAAATGCATGTGTTCGGTAGCAAAGAAAATTTACCATTTTTGCCCGATGGAAATTTTGTTGCGCCGCCGCCGCCGTTTCGTTGCGCGGAAAGTTATGCGAAGCCACGCCTCGCAAAAGTTGGAATTAATCTTATTGCTTCGCGCAAAGCTGTTTTGCTGAAAGGTCGCAAAGGGCGCGGTGCCTGTCATTATTGTGGTCATTGCATGGATGTGTGCGACATCCGCGCCATCTGGTCAAGCGACATCACGGTGATTCCTGAAGCGCTGGTGACAGGCAAATTAACGATGCGCACGAATGCGCTGGTACGCGAAGTTTTGGTTAATAAAGACGGGCTTGTCAGCGGCGTTTCGTTTGTTGATCGTCAGACTAGAAAAATCGAAGAAGTGTACGCAAAAATTGTCGTTGTGAGTTGTGCTTCGATTGAATCCGCACGATTGCTGCTGAATTCAAAAAGCCGAAAATTTCCCAACGGTCTGGCGAATAACAACGATGTCGTAGGTCGTTATCTGGGCGGACATTCGCAAACTTCTTTTTATGGATATTTGAAAGATTTGGTGAAAACGGATACGTGGCAGGGCGACGGTGTGACGGATCATTCGTATATTCCAAGGTTTGTGAATCGCTCCAAAGATTTTGTCGGAGGTTACGGCTATCAGATGAATTATGTGACGCGCCGGTTTCCGCATCACGCCAAACGCATCGAAGGATTTGGAAACGCGTACAAAGATCGCATTCAGGATTTACATCCCGCAATTTTTCAAATGGGCGGGTATGGAAAAGTTGAGCACCGTCCAACCAATCGCGTGAGTACAGATGCGGCGAAGGTTGATAATTATGGCATTCCGATTCCACTGATAAATTTTGAATTCGGCGAAAATGATCGTGCGCTTTTCAAGGATATAGTACGCAGCGCCGAAAAAATTTACGAAGCCTGCAACGCGGAGTTGACGCTGAATCAAAACGTCTCTATCGGCGGCTTTGCCAGCCACGAAGTGGGTACGGTACGGATGGGGAAAAATCCAAAAACTTCGGTCTTGAATTCGTATTGTCAGTCGCACGAAATCAAAAATTTGTTCGTCGTGGATGCCGGGTGCTTCACGACTTTCCCTGAAAAAAATCCTACGCTGACGATTGCGGCGGTGGCTGTGCGCAGTGCCCGTTATATTGCGGCAGAGAGAAAAAAAGGCAATTTGTAAGAAGCTGGTCTTTGGTTTTTGAGCTTTGGTCCTTGGCGAGTTTGCCAGAATAGTTTTCATTGACCAGAGGGGTATCAAGCGTTGACCTTTGTCGAAGCCGAATTAATTTTGAAGCGAACCCAAGACCAAAACCCAAAGACCCAAGACCTCATCAGTAAAAATACTATGAATGATTTTATTCAATATTTTTCTCACGCAGGATTTATCAAAACCGCACTCATCATTTTGATTTTATTGGCGCTGGCATACGTTCTCGCGCCGTCAAAGGTAACTGCGATTGAGCCTGTGCGGTATGGGCGTGATGTCCTGCCGATTCTGGCAACGAATTGTTTTTCCTGTCACGGCCCCGATGAGAAAAATCGCAAAGCCGGGCTGCGTTTAGATGTCGAAGCCGAAGCGAAAGCCAAACGTCGCAGCAGTTTTCCTATCGCGCCCGGACAACCAGAAAAAAGCCTGATCCTCACGCGCCTGACCAGCACTGATCCTGATGTCGTGATGCCTCCGCCGGGTGCGCATAAACAAGTCTCACCTGCGCAAATTGAAACACTGCGCCGCTGGATTGCCGAAGGCGCGCAATGGGGCTTGCATTGGTCGTTTGAGCCTGTGCTTCGCCCTGTGATTACGAATGGAAAGCAATTGCCGATTGATATGTTAGTGAGTGAAAATCTTGCGAAAAAAAATCTTGCGCTGCGTCCATCGGCTGCACCGCAAACACTGGTGCGCAGGTTGTGGCTTGATTTGATTGGCTTGCCTCCGACGCCGGAAATTGCGGATAAGTTCGCCCAAAATCCTTCGCCTGCGGCATACGAAAAAGTAGTAGATGAATTGTTAGCGAAGCCGCAATTTGGTGAACATTGGGCGCGGATGTGGTTGGATTTGGCGCGGTACGCCGACACGAAAGGTTACGAAAAAGATTTGGGTCGCACGATGTGGCCTTATCGTGATTGGGTCGTGAACGCGCTCAATGTGGATATGCCGTTGGATCAATTCACCACCGAACAACTCGCCGGAGATTTATTGCCGAACCCAACGGAACAACAAATCATTGCGACCGCCTTTCATCGCAATACGATGACGAATGATGAAGGTGGCACAGACAACGAAGAGTTTCGCGTCGCCGCTGTGAAAGATCGCATAGACACTACGGCGCAGGTGTGGATGGGATTGACGATGGGCTGTGCGAAATGTCACACGCATAAATACGATCCGATTTCGCACAACGAATATTACAGCTTTTTCGCGCTGTTCAATCAGACGGAAGACGCGGATTTGTCTACGGATGCGCCAACGATGGAAATGCTTGCGCCGCGTGAACAGGAAGAACGCAAGCAGTTACAAGCGAACATCGAAAGCCTCAGGGGTGCATTGAACGGGCTGGAAAATGCTGCCGAGAAGGGGAGAGCAGCCGAAGAAAAGAAATGGCGCGTGGTGCCGGTGCAGGAAACGATTTCCAAAGATGGCGCGACACTAACTGCGCAAAAAGACGGCAGTGTGACGGCGAGCGGAAAGACTCCGCCGGAAGATATATACGTTGTCACGCTCGCGCTTGCGGCGGGTACGCACACGGCTTTGCGGTTAGAAGCGTTGCCTGAAAAAATAAGCAGCGGCGAACTCGCAGTCGGACGCAACAGCGCACATTTTGTGTTGTCTGAATTGACGGCTGAAATTATTGAGGCTGGCAAAACGCAGCCATTAAAGCTAATCAACGCCCGCACAGATTTTGCCGAAGAGAAAGGTGCGATTCAGACGGCAATTGATGGTGACGAAAAAACAGGTTGGTCAGTCAAATCACGCGCACACGAAAGACATGAAGTGATTTTCGATTTTGCTGATCCGTTGCGAGTAACGAAAGAAACGAAACTGCGCATAGCGATTTCACAGCAATTTGGCGAAACGCACACGATGCGCAGCTTTCGTTTAGCGACCAGCGAAGCCGATCCCACAACCCTGCAACCGCACCAGCCGAATGCAGTGATACGCAAGATGCGCGATGGACTAGCGACGGTGTACAAAACGCAAAAAGAGTTCAATGACAACATCGTGCGCCTACCGTTCATGCGTGAATTGGCAGCAGACAAACAGCGCACAACAAAGATTCACATTCGCGGCAATTTTCTGGAACAAGGCGAAACCGTTTTGCCAAACGTGCCTGCCGCCCTTGGCAAGCTGCCAGCAGGCGCGCCGCACAATCGTCTGGGCGTATCGCAGTGGTTAGTCAACCGCGAAAATCCTTTGACGCCACGTGTCTGGGCGAATCGAATTTGGGCGCGGCTATTCGGCATCGGCATCGTCGAAACCGAAGAGGATTTTGGTGCACAGGGTTCGCCTCCAACCAATCCCGAATTGCTTGATTGGCTGGCGGCTGAATATCGTGATGGTGGCTGGTCGCTGAAAAAACTCATCAAAACAATTGTGATAAGCGAGGCTTATAAACAAGCGTCAGAGATCACGCCATCATTGCGCGAAACTGATCCGCGTAATGTCATCAACTCGCGTGGCGCACGCTTCCGGCTTGGCGCAGAAGCCGTGCGCGATCAGGCGCTGTCTGTGGCCGGATTGCTGTCATCAAAAATGGGCGGGCCGCCCGTAATGCCGCCGCAACCGGTGGGCTTGTGGCGCACAACTTATAACACCAAAAACTGGGTAGACGCTGAGGGCGAAGACCGCTTTCGGCGCGGGCTGTATACCTATCTAAAACGCACTTCGCCATATCCTTCGATGACGACGTTTGACAGCGGCAGCGGTGAGATTTGTCAGATGCGCCGCATCCGTACAAATACGCCGTTGCAGGCATTGGTGACATTGAATGATCCCGTGTATCTGGAAGCCGCCGCAGGATTGGCACGGCGAATGGTGACAGAAGCGACAACACCGAATGCACGCGCCGCACGAGGGCTACGATTGGCGCTGATTCGACCGTTACTAACAGGAGAAGTTGCGCCGCTGCTTGCATTGCAAAAAGATGCACAGAAGGAATTTTTTGCCGCACCGGAAAAGGCTGATGCGTTGCTCAAACCTGTTCGCGCAAGTGTGCCGAAAGGCTTGAGCAAAGCGGCGTTTGCGGCGTGGATTGTGGCGGCGAATGCGATCCTGAATCTGGATGAATTTTTAACCCGAAACTGAGGAAGTTTTCCATTTTTCTGTCTCACATTTTTCTGTGGTTCAGAATTATTACAGAAAAATGTGAGACAGAAAAATAAAACATGGGCAATTCGAAAAAGGTTCTTTTCTTGCGTACGATGCTATGAACAATAACGAATTTTTACCTGCAATCATCAGCACCCGCGAAATTACACGCCGCCACTTCTTCAAAAGCAGCGGCCTCGGACTCGGCGCAATCGCACTGCAATCACTGCTGGCACGTGATGCTTCCGCAACTCCACAATCAAAAAATCCGCTCGCTCCCAAACCACCAATGTTTGCGCCGAAAGCGAAGCGGGTGATTTATTTGCACATGCCGGGATCGCCTTCGCAGCTTGAATTATTTGACTACAAACCGGAATTAGAAAAACTCCATCTCAAAGACGCGCCGCCTTCGTTTTTAGCAGGCAAACGTTTCGCGTTTATCAAAGGTATACCGAAAATTCTCGCCGGACAATTCAAGTTTCAGCAGCACGGACAGAGCCGGCAATGGGTCAGCGAACTGCTCCCGCATTTTGCCAAAATCGTAGACAAAACCTGCATCATTCGCACCGTCAATACAGACCAATTCAATCACGCTCCGGCGCAGCTTTTTGTGCAAACAGGATCACCGCGCCTTGGCAATCCGGCGATGGGCGCGTGGGTGACTTATGGACTCGGCAGTGTCAACGAAAATCTTCCCGGTTTTGTAGTTTTACTCTCCGGCGGCAAAACTCCCGATGGCGGAAAATCTTTGTGGGGTTCAGGATTTTTGCCGAGCGTGTATCAAGGTGTGCAATGCCGTACCGCAGGCGATCCTGTGTTGTATTTAAGCAATCCGAATGGGCTTGATCGTTCACTGCGGCGAAAAACTTTAGATGCGCTTGCCAGGATGAATCAGGCGGAATACGAACGCAGCGGCGACGCCGAAACACTCACACGCATCGCGCAATACGAACTCGCGTATCGCATGCAAATGTCCGTGCCCGAAGTTATGGACATTGCAAAAGAGCCGCAACATATTTTGAATTTGTATGGTGCGAAACCCGGCTATGTTTCGCCCGCCGAAAGCGCCGACGATCCGCGTATTACTTACAAAGGCGATGACCCGACGTTTGCGAATAATTGTTTGCTGGCGCGGCGCCTGATCGAAAATGGCGTGCGTTTTGTGCAACTGTACGATTGGGGCTGGGATCATCACGGCTCATCGCTTGGTGAAAGCATTGATGTTACCCTGCCGATCAAAGCCCAACAAATTGATCGTGCCATTTCCGGTTTGCTGATTGACCTCGAACAGCGCGGCTTGCTCGACGAAACCTTAGTCGTTTGGGGCGGCGAATTCGGACGCACCCCAATGATGCAAAACAACGTGCGAACAGAATTGAAAAAAGGCTACATCGGACGCGATCATCATACGAATGCGTATACGATGTGGCTGGCTGGCGGAGGCATCAAAGCAGGATTGGCGTATGGGCAAACGGATGAGTTTGGCTATTTCCCAACCGAAAATCCTGTAGGAATTCGTGACCTGCAAGCCACGATTCAGCACGTGCTGGGGCTTGATCCGTATCGTTTCAGCTACGCCTATCAAGGACTGAACAATCGGTTGATTGGGCCATCGGACGAAGGCAAAGTGATCAAAGGGATTTTGGTGTGAGAGGAATCTCTTGATACTCTGACTCCCTTTTCGTTCCTCTTCGACAAATATTGCACTACACCCCAACCATCGCGGAATTGATAGCCAGGTAAATTTGCAGCCTTGCTTGTTGAAGTATCCGGCGGGCGTCTTGTAAAAAATACGATCAATTTACATTTGCTGACGTTGACTCAGGCGCACTTTCTTGCGAAACATGTTAGACCATCGGTTCCAATGCCCCAATTTTGAAAATGTATGGATAATAGTGCAAAAACCAACAGTGGTGGACTTGCAGTTCATTCTGGCACGAGCTATCAGAACCGTGTTGCCGCTTGGTTCTGTGTTCAGATGCTTGCTGAACAAGAAGCCGTTCCTATGTGGCAATGGCCTGCCGATACCTTAATTGAATTTGTTCGCTGCGAAACGGGGAAACCCATTGATGATGTTATGGTAGGAGGGTCCCACCAAGGCATAGCCTACATTAATGCCAAGCTTTCTCCTACTGCAAGCCAATCGAAGAAGTCAGACCTTGCTTCTGCGCTAGCTCAATTCACTCGACAATATATTTCAAATGTCAACCAGATTACAGGCAGGGATAGCGGGGAACGTACACCGAACCGAGTGCTAGATCGCTTTGTATTAATTATAAGTTCAGGAAGCTCAAACTCAATAACAAAGATATTCCCAAGAGTTCTTACAAGGCTGCGTCCAGATTTACCAAGTCAAAAGCTAAGTTTGGATGATGCAGCACAGACAGCCAAAGAGCGTGAAATTCTGAGTAAAGTCAAAACACATCTGCAACGCGAGTGGATGGATGCTGCAAAAACTGCGCCAACAGAAACAGAAATTATTAACTTGCTTCGCCTTGTTCATGTTGAGGTACTGGATGTTGATGAAGATGGTATCAATGAGCGAGAAGCAAAGCGTATTTTACGAGCCAGCATTCTTCGCAACCCTGAGCAGGCAGATCTAGTGTGGAATACATTACTAAAGATTTGTACCCTTTGGTCATCAGACCGAAACGGAGGTTCGCGTTCAGATGTGGAGCAACAATTGTTGCAAGCTGGCATAGCTCTCAAATCTCCTCGCAGTTTTCAAGAAGATATCGAAAGATTAAAAAAATAAGTACCTAAGCAAAATTAATCTGGTATTTAGAGCCAACTCCGACCAAGACCTTTTGCAAGGCACGGAATAAGGTCTGACAAGATTCATAGGCC
>JAYSTY010000069.1:0-24868 GCA_043719385.1 Blastocatellia bacterium
AAGCCATCCGCTTAAACCCCAATGATCCGAGCGCCTATTACTTTCGCGCTGAAGCGAATCGCCAGAACAGCAGTTTTACGAAGGCTGCTTATGGCGAACTCACAAAAGAAAAGAACCGCATACGGTCGCTCGCCCTTGCTGATTACACAAAATATATCAGCCTCGCACCTGCAGCCGATGCGATGAGGGGCTATCTGGGACGCCGTCAGGTTTATTTCGAGCTGGAAATATTTGATTTGGCAATCGCGGATACGAGCAGGTTCATCGAAAAAAATACAGAAAATGAAGACGCTTATTTAGTTCGCGGCAGATCATATCTTGAGCTGAAAAAATACACCCAGGCAGTCGAAGATTTGACCAAAGCGATTGGAATCCACGAAAGCCACGACAACGATTCAAGTTTTGATATGTTTAGAATCGAAGCTTATCAAGCTCGTGCGGAAGCATTTGGAAAACTTGGCAAAAAGAAGGAAGCCAAAGCAGATGAAGATGCCGCCAAACAAGAGTAGTAGCAAACCAAGGGGAGGCAGTGTCTTTTTCCCAAAAGAATTGCAAGGCACTTCTCTCGGATTCGGTGAACTTGGTAACAAAGATGACTCAATTGAATTCAAGCATAATAGCCGCCTTTTTATCATCAACGGTTACACCGGATTAGATAACGAAAAAGACAATCGCAAATACGGCATTTGGTATTACGAATGGACAGGCAAAAATCTGAAGCTGATTAAATTCGTTCATAAAAAAGAACACAGGGAGTAAGCAGTTTCTGGAAAATCGGAGATTGATAAATGAAGGTATTATTAAATACAATTACAGCTTTGATATTCTTACTCGTCTTGAATTTTTCAACGTTCGCACAGAATAAAAAATTCGACGGCAACTGGAGCTTTGAAGAAACTCGTAATGGTCATTATTCTTCCCTTTCAGTCAACATAAACCAGGTTGGCAATCAGCTCGAAGGCGATTACGGAAACGTTTCGAGCAAAGAATCAAACGGCAAAATCCTACGTGCAAAAATCACTGGCAACACCGCTATGATTGAAATTGATTGCGATTGGGGCGGGCGCGGTACGGTGAAAATTACTCGACTCAATGGAAATCGCCTGCACTGGCAAGTTATCAAACGAGACGAAAGCAAAGGTGCATTCATCGTGCTGACTGAGCAAATTTTGAAGAAATCTTCAATGAATCAGGTAGCAAACAAGCGCTAATGAGAACCAAAATATGAAAATAAAATTTTCCAGCAGCTTAATACTGATCGGATTAATTTCGTCCGTCCTCCTGACAATGGCTACCGCGCAAAGAACGCCGACCTTTGCGCCATATTCTGTCCCTGTCGAAAAAGCGACTGCCAAAAAAATCAACTTCGCCAGCCATCCCAAAGCAAAAAAATTTCGCACGGAGTTGAGCGAAGCACTGGAAACAGGCCAGGTGGATTTTGCGGGAAAATACATTGTAGCTTCATGGGGATGCGGGAGCGGTTGTACGCAATCAGCACTCATTGATGCAACAACTGGCAACGTTTATTTCCCCGTAAATCTTTGGGAAGTAATTGCGGGAGGGATGGCAGCAGGAGAGAGAGATTTACTTGAGTACAAAGAAAATAGTCGTTTAATGATCATTACGGGTTATCAGCGAAAAAGAAAACAGGACTCTACCATGTCAATGCATGGAGTTTCTTTTTACGAATGGACTGGCAGGGACTTCAAATTGCTGAAATTTATCAAACGCCCAGTCAAAAAATATTGATAACGTTCAGGCGACTCGTTGCAATGGCTCCGCCTCGCGGTGGCGATTAAGGACGGCTCCCAGGATTTTCGCGTCGGCTGCCTGCAACCGTTCACGCGCCGTATTCATAGATTGCCCATACATATTTTCCTTTTGCGCAACCAGAATTACGCCGTCGGCTTTGGCGGCTAAGTGCGCAACTTCGGCAAACGAATTCACCGCATCAGTTTTGACCAGCACATAATCAAAGCGCCCTTTCAGCATCTCGATCATCTGCTCCATATCACATTCATTGATGAGTCGCGGTAAAGGGAGCGGGCCGTTGACGGAGGAAATTTCACTCAGGTTTGGCACTTCTGTCTGGCGCAGCCTGATCCGAAAGGCATCGGACTGAAGGGACTGAATAGCAGTAGAAGATGGCGAGGTCAAATCGAAGCGAGCAATTCGTAATGATTGTTTTTCAGCCAGTGCCAGGCTTAAATTTTCAACGACGAAATCAGCGTTATCATTTGGCTCAACCCCACACACAACCATTACTTTTAATGATTGTCTGGCATTCGTATCCAGCACAATGTTGCTGAGTTGCGCAAAGTCTTCCCGATAACGGAGCGGCACTAAACTGTTGAGTTCGGAGTGCGCTAAAACTGCTGACTCCGGCTCTCTTTCCGGCATTGCATATTGGTTGGTTGAAAAATCAGCCGGTATTGCCTCGTCAGCTTCAACAACTTCCCCAATGACTTCCTGTGGCGGCTTAAAGCTGCTGGTAAATGAATCAACTGATTCAGTGATCGCTTCAGCGACCGCGACATGCGTATTGACCGCGACATCAGGTTGCCCATGAAAACCGGGTTCATCCAACGCAAAGGCCTGAAAATCCAGCGGGTTATTATTTTCAAGCGATCCGCCCGGTTCAGCAACTACTTCGGTAAAATTATAATCGTTCAGGAATTTTTTTGAGGCTTCAGGAATACTTCCCTGCGCCAAAACCATTGCTTCGTAAACTTTTGCCATCTTCCCTCCTCAAGATAAAACGAACAAGCCAGCGGCCTGCGCAAAGGGGCAGTGTTACTTGAGGAGATAACAGAAGGTTATGGATTAATAATGATAATTTGATGACAACGTCTGATTACAAGTGAGAAGTAAAACGTGAGGTGGGATCCCGAACCGCAGGGATTTGTAGGATGTTTTCATCTATCAAAAATCTGTGCCTTACTTTGCACTTAATACTTCGTTCAGAGCGCCTTGACGATAGCCTTCCAGATCAAGGGCGACATACTTAAAACCAATGCGCTTGAAAGCTTCCAACATTTTTTGCGCCATGTCAACATTCAGCGCGAGCGGTAATTCATTCGGAGCGATTTCAATCCGTGCGATGTCACCGTGATGACGAACGCGCATCTGGCTGAAGCCCAGCCGTCGGAGCGCCGCTTCTCCGCGTTCAATATTTGAGAGTTTTTCAATCGTCACCGGCATCCCGTAAGGAATGCGCGAAGACAGACAGGCCGAAGCCGGACGATCCCAAATCGGCAGTCCTGCCGCCTGCGCTAAAATCCGAATCTCGGCTTTGCTCAATCCAGCTTCAATCAGCGGACTGCGGACTTTTAATTCCGCAGCAGCCTGGCGACCGGGACGATAATCGCCAACATCATCCGCATTATTTCCGTCGCAAACAAAATTATAAGCACGGGCATCAGCCAGCGCGGTCAACTTGTCGAATAGCTCATGCTTGCAAAAATAACAGCGGTTGGTGGGATTGGCCTGGTAATTCGGATCGTGCATTTCCTCGGTGACAATTGTTTCGTGGGGGATGGAAAATTGTTGCACCACAACCAGCGCATCCTGGCGTTGAAAATCGGGATAGCTCGGACTTTCGCCCGTCACCGCCAGCGCTTTATCCTGCAATTCACGCACAGCAGCAAATGCCAGATAAGCACTATCCACGCCACCGGAATAAGCAATGATCGCTGATTTCATCGCGCGCAGGATTTCACCAAGTTTTTGCGCTTTCGCCAAAACGTCAGGTGGGACAATAATCTTTTTTGTTTGCTCAATGACAGTCATATGAAAACTAAAAAACCGAATATCCTTTGATGCCCATCGGGACGCGATAGACGCGTTGTGTACTGACCAGAATCATATCACCTTCGTGATTAAAAGCGAGACCGACCAAATTCGCACCCGCCACAATAATTTCAGCCTTGCTGCCATCGGGAGTAATTCTCACGATGCCCCGATGTCCACGCAACGAAGCCGCGACATATAAATTGCCATTCTGGTCAAAAGCTAATCCCTGGGGGCGGCCTAACCCGGTATAAAATTTGCTCACATCGCCAACCGCGTTAATGCGCATGACACTGTCAAAAGTGGAAACCGTCGGCCCGGTTACAAATAAATCCCCATCCGGCGAAAAGGCCAGGTGAAAAGCTGAAACGCTCGGTTCCACCGAAGCGAAGGGGCGCGATTCGCCGATCTCATTGACGCGCAAAATTGTTCCGCTCCGATCACCGACAAAGGCCACGCCCCGACTATCAAAGGCCAGCCCCGTCGCGACACCCAAATCTTCGGCAACAATTTCAGTATCCTTGAACGGAGTCACCTTGTATAAAATCCCATCATAACGACTGGTAATATTTAATGTTCCCTCACGATCAAAGGCTAAGCCTGTAGGGTTGATCACATCAGAAAGATACGGCGAAGTCGTCCCGTCAGGGGAAATTTCGTAGACCGAAACCGGAACTTTTTGCCCGCGCGTCCCGGACAGCGTGACATAAATACTTCCCGTTTCAGGATCAATCGCGGGATTCGCCACGGGATGCACATTGTCCGCGATGCGTGTGCCGTAATTGAATTTTGTCCGCGCCAAAAAATCCGCGCCTTCAAGCTTTAAATGATCTCCGCCTTCCGTCCCTTCCGGCACCGCAACAATGACCCGCGACGGAGATGCGCTGACAATATTCCCTTCCTGATCGCCGAACCAGGCACCACACAGGCTTTGCCTGGAAGTGTCATAATTTTCGCAATTGATAATCACTTCGCCGCCTTCGACTCCAGCCTGTGGCCTTAGGTTTTTGATAATTCCACTCATAATAATTTTCGATCTCAGATGCAACCGCTGATTAAGAATAAGGCATCATACGCGAGCCTGTCAGTCTTGTCCACGACCTGCACTTTCGACTTTTTCCAACGCCGGTTAAATGGTACACTGCGCGATTTGCAAAGGCGATAAAGCCTGCCCTTAAGGCTTTTCCGCTTATCGGCTTGAGCAGAGTCAGGATTTTCAAGTATTTTTCCGCGAGGTTATTTTCAGCAATGCAAGCATTGATTTTAGCTGGTGGCAAAGGAACCCGTTTACGGCCTTTGACCATTCATACTCCAAAACCTGTTGTCCCCATTGTTAATAAACCTTTTCTCAATTACCAAATTGATTTACTTAAACGCGCCGGGGTCACTGACATTACGCTTTCGCTTTCTTATCAACCGGGCAAAATCGAAGAGATTTTTGCGGATGGACAGGATTACGGCGTCCGCATTCATTATGCAGTTGAGGCCTCCCCGCTGGGAACTGGTGGCGCTTATAAAAATGCTGAGCAGTATTTGAAAGAAACCGCAATTGTTTTCAATGGCGATGTTTTGACGGATATGGACTTAGCCAAAATTGTCGCCACGCACAAAGAGAAAAAGGCGGCGGCCACAGTAGTGCTGGTTCCGGTCGAAAATGTCAGCGCGTATGGCGTAGTGGAAACCGATGCCGATGGACGGGTGCAGCGCTTCGTCGAAAAACCAAAACCGGGCGAAACCAATGCCAATACGATTAATGCCGGATGTTACATCCTTGAACCACACATTTTAAATTACGTTCCGGCGGGCGAGCAGTATTCCTTTGAATATCAGGTTTTCCCCTCAATCCTGAAAGCGGGTGAATCTTTTTATTCGTATGTCTGGAATGATTACTGGCTCGACATCGGTAATCCGAAAAGTTATTTACAGGCCAACTTTGATTTAATTAATGATCGGCTCCAGGCGCATCCCGTTCATCGGCATCCCGCCCCAATCAACGGCATTAATGGTGAGCGCGCAAAAATAGATAATATTTCGGTCGTTGATCCAAGCTGTACGATTCATCCAGGCGTCGAAATTATTAATTCTGTCATCGGCGCAAATTGCCTCATCGAAGAAAAAGTCCGCATCGAAAATTCGGTCATCTGGTCAGCCTCGCGCCTCGGAAAAGAAGCCGTAGTCCGCAATTCCATCATCGGCAAGAGCGGCATCATCGGCAAAAATTCCCTCGTGGATGGCGCGATCCTGGGTGATAAAAGTTCGTTAACTGATTACACAATCGTTTGATTGTTTGCCACGAATTACCTGACGTTGATTCAATGCAGGTCTAACAAATTTCAGGTAAGCGGCAAGTTGTGAGCGATTCAGATCAGGGAAGTACAAAGATGGAAATCCAATTTCGTCGAACGGGTGAACGCCGTTACGCAATTACGATTGTCCGCAAGGATCATTCACCGCTTGAAATGAATCCGGCGCCTGGCTATGACCCGATCATGCCGCACGACCTTCTGCATCTCGTGGTGGAAAGTGAGCTGGGGCTAAGTCGTGGTATTTTTGGCCAAATAGCGGCTGGTGGAAACGCCGGAACATTTCATCCTGTTGCCGCAACTAATGAGAATCAGCGTGAGGCGGCGCGGCTTCGTAAACGAGTAGCTAAACGCGGCGAGAAGCTGCTGCGCGAAGGTCGTGATGAAGCAGCTTTGTCTGAGCGTGCGACGTACCTCTGCCTGTATGAATGGTTGTCTCGTTCTGCTGAACCCGAACGAAAGAAGCTGGCAATGCAAATGTCATCGCAGGCCAAACAGACGCTGACGATTCAGACAATGGGCGAAGGCCTGGCGCTGACGGAAAATCTTCTCATTCGAATCTGCAACCGACTGGATGACTTGAGCCAACGTTGGGCAAGTCTCAAGACAGAAGAGTCTTTGACCGTAATGTGGCCGGATAGAAGTTAATACTAAGGTGACTGTCTTTTAACCTTTAATTGTTCGTAAACAGCGACGCCGGAAAATATAATTTTTAGAGAGTAATACTTTTCTTTTGAACTTTTATGACAACTATCAAATTTGGCACCGACGGATGGCGCGCCAGAATCGCCGAAGATTACACTTTTGCCAACGTCGAAATCGTGACGCAGGCGCTCGCCGATTACATCAAAACGATTGCAAAAAATGATCCGCCGCGTTTGTCAGTTGGCTATGATCGGCGCTTCGCTTCAGAACATTTTGCGGCGCGGACGGCTGAAGTATTAGCCGGCAACGGCTTCATCGTTGATCTTTTCGAGCAGGACGTGCCAACGCCGCTCGTGTCGTTTGAAGTTTTGCGGCACGGTCTCGACGGTGGCGTAGTCATTACCGCTTCGCACAATCCGCGGGATTTCAACGGCTACAAATTCAAAGCGTCATTCGGCGGCGCAGCGACACCTGAAATCACGACCGAAATTGAATCGCATCTTGGCAAAAATAAACCTGCACGACTTGCTCTGGCTGATGCGCAGGCCAGCGGTTTAATCAACATCGTCCCGGTCAATGACGATTATCGCAAACACATCGCCGGAATTATTGATTGCGAAAAATTGAAAGCGCATGACGGCTTAGTCATTGCCGATCCGATGCACGGCACGGGCGGACGCTGGATCGAAAGTTTTTTGCGCGGTGGAAAATTACAAGTCAAAACTATTCGCGCAGATCGTGATCCATTATTTGGCGGTGTTTTCCCCGAACCGATGCCGCAGCATCTCGGCGCTTTATCGCAAGCCATCAAACAAAATGGTGCGCTGCTGGGCCTCGCAACTGATGGCGATGCTGACCGTGTTGGCGCGATGGATGAGAACGGCGAGTACATCAACACGCATCAAATCCTGGCGATTATGCTGTTGCACCTGGTGCGCAAGCGCGGCGAAAAAGGCTCCGTCGTTCGCACATTTTCGCAATCCGTGATCGTGCGCCGCATGGCGGAAAGTTTTGGCTTCCGTTTATTTGAAGTCCCGATTGGATTCAAGCATATCGGCGCGATCATGCTTGATCCGGCGAATGATTTTTTAATCGGTGGCGAAGAATCCGGCGGCATCGGAACTCGTATCCACATCCCCGAACGCGACGGAGTTTTCAATTGTCTGTTGTTGCTCGAAGCAATTTTAGCTTCAGGCCTGAAGCCGTCAGAATTAGTCCGCGCGATTTGGAAAGAATTTGGCGAGTTTCATTTTGAGCGCCGCGATTTACACGTCCCCATCGAAAAAGGCCAGCAATTAGTTCACACCATGGCGACCAACGCGCCGAGTGATTTTGCCGGCTGCAAAGTTGAGCAGGTAGCCACGCTGGACGGGGCAAAATTAATTTTCGCCGATGAAAGCTGGATTCTTTTCCGCCAGTCCGGCACCGAACCAATCCTGCGCATTTATTGTGAAGCAACTTCGCTGGCAAAAATGAAAACCCTGATTGATGAAGGCGAGCGATTAGCGGTAAACTAGCAGAGTATTTTTCACCATCGGATTGCAGCCATGAAAATTCTCTGGACTGATGCGGCGGTCGGGCAGCTACAAAACATCCATGATTTTTACGCTCAGGTTTCGCCGGAATACGCACTCAGGTTAATAGATCGTCTTACCCATCGTTCTAAACAGATTGCAGCATTTCCGTTTTCCGGGCGAATGGTTCCTGAATATGAACCGATAGGATGAAGGATCATAAAGCTGAGAAACTTTCTGATTATATAGTTTTTAAGAAAAAGAGGTCTGGCAGTAGCAGTAGCGCAACCAGCCATGGTTGCGTCGCGTCGGGAGCATATCCCTTACCCGCAAAGGAGTTCGCCCACCCGCCTCGCAACCATGGCTGGTTGCGCTACGGTGACCACGACATTTCTTTTTCTTGAAAGCTATAGCAGCCTAGCTACCAGGCAGGAAAAAAGGACTGAGATGATCCTCAGTCCTTTTTGCTTTACGTTTGCTGCCTCGCCCTTATTGCTGATTGACCCAATACTGACAATCCGGCATCAGCAATGGAATGATGATGGTTGATTTCACGACCTGCACTTTATGCAATGTGCGGATGCCTGCGAACGTGTTTTTATTCGAGGTCATTAACAATCCAACCGCTGCCGTGACACTAAATCGTAACGTGCCGACTTCCCCTTTTGGAATCAGATTGCTCAATTGTCCTGTGACTTTTGGATTCGTACCATCAATAATTTTTTCGACGAAGCATTGTCCACTGATGAAAGGTGAGAAGCTGCGTAACGCTTCGTGTCCATTGTACGCCAGCCCTGTGCCAACCTGTGTTACGCCACTCAATTTTCCGGCATACGCATCGCCTGTCAAACCCGCCAGGACAATCTTTTGATTGACGGTATCAACCGGGCTTTGAATATCCACGGCAAAGGTTGTGGGAGTCATATCCAGGGCAATCCCATCAAAAGGAATTGTCCATGACAGTCCCGGCGTGGCGACTGCTCCCAGCGGCGCACCAACGGGCAAAGTTGACGCAAATGATTCCGCGCCATAATTGCCGACATATTCACCATCATTCACAAAGCCATTCCCAATCAAACCGTTGTAGGCAATCGGTCTGCCCATATTGTCAGTCGTGTAGGCGATCACATAGCCTTTGTTCTGGGGATCAAACTCTGACGCTTTCCACGTAATGCTGGCGTTTGGTGTGAAGCAGACAAACTGATCAAATTCGCTACAGGTCGCCCCATCCAGAAACAGGAAATGCACATTGATCGGCAGTTTGCCAAGGTTGGTAATCGTCAGGCGCGTGTCTACTTTATTTTGCGCATCGTGTTTGTAGAACGGAAACACCAGCAGGGAACCGGGCTTCTGATCGGAGGGTGGCATGAAGGGAGCCGCCGCCACTTCAAACGCGCCGATGTCGGTGCCATCACTGGCATTGGGAATCAGGGGTTGGTCAACGGTGCGGGCGAAGCCGCGTTGATCGGTGGTGAGCGCGGTATTCATGCCTTTGTCAATCGCCGGACTGCCAGGGAGTAAGGCCAGCGTCATCGTCGGGCCGCCATTGTTGGCGAGGGGGCCGAGCAGCGGATTGATCGGCGTGGCAATCGTCCCGACCTGATCGTTGTTGACGCCGTTGGTAAAGCCTGTACTGCCATCGCTCTTGCCGATCAGGTTGAAGCCCTGTGAGGTGAATGTGAGAGAAACATCCGGGCCGACAGAAGCCGTATTACCAGCGATGATAGCGCTTTTGACATTCGCGGTGCCGGTGTTGCGAATGCCGCCGCCGTTGCTGGTCGCCGAGTTGCCGGAGAGGGTGCTGTTGGTCACATTCACCGTGCCGCTGTTGAAAATGCCGCCGCCGAAGTTCGCGGAGTTGGCGGAGAGCGTGCTGTTGGTGACATTTACCGTGCCGCTGTTGTCAATGCCGCCGCCGAAGTTCGCCGAGTTGCCGGAGAGTGTACTGTTGGTGACATTTACCGTGCCTGTAGTGTTGAAAATGCCGCCGCCGTTGCTGTTCGCCGAGTTGCCGGAGAGTGTGCTGTTGGTGACATTCACTGTGCCGACTTTGTTGAGAATGCCACCGCCGAAGCCCGCCGAGTTGCTGGAGAGCGTGCTGTTGGTGACATTCATGGTGCCCGTGCTGGCGTTGTAAATGCCGCCGCCGCCGGTCGCCGAGTTGCCGGAGAGCATGCTGTTGGTGACATTCACAGTGCCTGTGCTGAGGTTGACAATGCCGCCGCCGCCGGAATTGATAGGTGCCAATCCATTGGCAATGGTCAAGTCCGCCAGCGTGACATTAATCGCGGGCGTCACGTTCCCGATGTTGAAGACCCGCACCGCGTTGTTCCCGCTGATCGTCAGCAGGTTTGCCCCTGGCCCCTGAATCGTCAGGTTTTTGTCTATCGCCAGCTCACTCGCCAGCGTGATCGTCCCCGTAACAGCAAAATTGATCGTGTCGCCGGATGCGGCGGCGGCAATCGTCGCCCGCAAGCTGCCCGCGCCGCTGTCATTGAGGTTGGTGACGGTGAGCGTCGCCGCCATCCCCGTTCCCGCACTGAGCAGGACGAGACTGACGATGAACAACATTCGGTGGAGTGTGGTGAGGGTGAGTTTCAACATAACAATGACCAGGCAAAAAAAGTGTGTGAGTGAAAATGTTGGGCAGGTATCAGTAGCCTGACCGTAAGGGAGGGCTGCTTCGGCGTATGAAGGGCAGCCCTTGCTGACGCGCAGGCTACTGACACCAGTCGTCATCAGAAAACACCAATCCGTACACCAGAAGAAGAACATTACGAAGCGGCGCACATTTCCAGGAAAAGAAAATCAGACGCCGGAAACAGTGATCATGGTCAGCAGCTTTTCAGGAGGAGAAGGAATTTGCCGGAATTGTGAGGAAAGCTACAAGGCGAGAATATAAGCGCAGACATTTTTTGTCAAGATATAGCGTGGGTAAGGGTTTCAGGGCGGAGCGCAATCGTTCCAGATTGAGTATCTACACCAGTCAAAAAATTAAGATTTGTGTACTCTGTCGCCAACGGCGACCAACATTATAGCCCAGCGAGCATCGCTGGGGTGTGGTCATTAAAATCCCGTCGCTGCAGGCGACGAACAATCAATGATGGTTGTCGCCTGTAGCGACGGGCTATAAATTATTGTCAAGACCGATGGTTCCGGCGAAGCGCCTGCTGAATGTGGGGTTTCCACCCAGATACGCTGGGCACGAAGACGCAACAGGGAAAGCATTTCAGCCAGCTCAACCAAGCCTTCCGCTTCTTTTCTCTCCGCCGCTGTGAGCATCCTGCCTCCGTCCTGGCGATCCAGCAAAGTTTGTAACCGCCGATTCACGCTGTCCGGCAATTTAAATCGCTCCAGCGCAAGCGGCATTTCGATTTCGACCAGTGCATGTTGTGCCATTGAGAGAACTCCTGAAAACTCAACATCTGCTACCAGCATAAGTCTAACAAACCTGGCTTGCGTCTTCAACGCAGACTCAGGCAGCGATTTCCGAAAGTTTAATCGGACGACCTTCCACCGCAGAACGATCAGCGGCAAAGACAACGCGATGCGATTCAAAGGCGGTGTCGAAATCGGTGAGCGGCATTTTTTCGCCAGCTTTCACGGCCTCCACGAACGCCTGGAATTGCGGTTGATAGGGATGATCGGACACATCGCCCGAATCCACGAGCGCTGTTTCCAGATGGCTCCATTTGTTTTTATTGGTCTTGAGTTTTTGCGAATGAAAACGATTGTCGAGCAAACTGCCTTCGCTGCCGACGAGGTGAATGTGAAAATAATAGGGCTGCAAGCAATCCGTCACCGAAGCGACTTTGCCAATTTTTCCGTCTTTGAATTTCAGCAGCGTCACCGAAGTCGTGTCGTATTCGTAAGGCGCAAAAATTTCGCTCTTACTGCGATTGCTGTAACTCGTGACTTCTTCGACCTCGCTGCCCATGCACATCAATAACGCATCCAGCGCGTGACATCCGGCAGTCAACAAACTGCTGCCGCCCATATCTTTTTTGACATTCCAGGGAAATTGTCCGTACCACGGGCCGATGCCGTGATAATAATCAATTTCGCCGTAATGTAATTCGCCCAGCAAGCCTTCTTTCAGCACAGCATTGATCGTCGTGAAATGTTGCGAGAAACGAACCTCAAAACACACGCACGCCTGTACGCCTGCTTTATGGATAGCGTCACGCATTTTGACGGTGTCGGCAAAATTTAAGGCGAGCGGTTTTTCGATGATGAGGTGCTTCCCTGCTTCGGCGGCGGCGATAGCCTGGGCCGGATGAAATGGATGCGGCGTACAAATATCAATCACGTGAATATTCGGGTCAGCCAGCATCGCGCCATAGTCGTTATAGACTTGCAGTGGCACACCATATTTTTCCGCCAATTCCTTTTCATCCAATGGCCGCGAAGTACAGACCGCCGTCACCTTTGCGCCATTGATGTTTTTGAAGGTTTCGAGATGCGCTCCGGCAACCCAGCCCAGGCCAACGATACCGATATTTAATTCACTCATTTTTATGTTTCCTTTCGAGATTTTTTCCTGCAATTCCCCGGGACGCCCTGGGTACGCAGGCGTCCCGCCTGCGTTTGCTGCACGTGAGTAGCAGCAAAATCGTACTTAATCCATAACTCATTATCACTCGTCACACGCAGGCGGGACGCCTGCGTACCCAGGGTTACCCGCGTCCGATGTATGGTTGTACGACTGGCATCACGATTGTTTCCAGCATTGTGATGTGTGAAGGTAGCGCCGCCATTGCTGCCGCGATTTCAGCTAATTCCTCGGCCTGCATAACAGGTTCGTTATTTCTGCGTTGCGCACCGGCTAACGTTTCGACTTCGACGTTGCCGGGATGCAGGCAGCCACAGGAAATGCCGTGTTCACGGCCTTCGAGCGCGGTCACCTGCGTCAAACCGACCAGCCCATGTTTGCTGGTACTGTACGGCGCGGAATTCGGGCGAACACGTTGCGCGGAAATTGAACCGATGTTGATGATGCGTCCGCCCTGCTGCTGTTTCATGATTCGCATCGCTTCACGGGTGCAAAGAAAGGGGCCGCGCAAATTTACCGCCATCACTTTTTCCCACGTTGCCAGTGACAGTTCATCCAACGGGCCACCATCAAAAACGCCGGCGTTGTTGACCAGGACATCAAGGCGTCCGAACAGTTGCATTGTCTGCTGAAAGGCATCTTTGACTTGTTGTTCGTCAGTTACATCCGCCTGAATCACAATTGCATTATGGCGAGCAGCGGCTAACTCATCCGCTAATTTATTTAAGCGTATAAGGTCACGTGAAACCAGCGCTAAGGCGGCTCCTTCACGCGCAAAAACACGGGCGATGCCAGAGCCAATCCCACCGCTCGCACCAGTAATCAAAGCAATTTTGCCATCAAGTTTTCCCATTGATTTTTCTCCGTAAATAGCAAAGCGCGAAGCAGGCTTACTTAGCTCAACTTCGCGCTGTGATCAAAATTATTTCATGCCTCAGAATCATTCCTGCTTCTCTTGTCCTGTTGGTTTTTTGCGATAGTAAGTCAAATCATACTGTGTCGTCCAGGTCTTGCCGTCATCGGTGGATTGTTCACCGTGCTGACGGACTTTATCTTTGTCGAGAGAATAAAACGTTAACTTGCCCAGAATGATATTTCCGGCCTGATCTTTTCGTTGCGTGGTGAAACGCATAGCGCCATCTTTAAATTCGCCATTGACGAATTCGGTGACGCCGCCTTTGTCATCCACCCAGGTTTGTTGCCATTTACTTTTCGCCTGATTGTAAACATTGATGCTCTTGCCACTGTTGCCAACTGTATCCGTCCAATTTTCATAGAGTACGCAATCACCCAGAATCTGTTGCACGCTGTTGGTTCCAGCAGGTTGGCCATTAATTCCCCTGACCTCCCAATCGCCAACCCAGAAATCAAATTGCCGTGCTTCGGGCGAAAAAGCGCAGGGCTTGTTAATGCGCTCGACCTTTTTGGCCAAAGCCCGAAAGCGTGGATCATCGCGCAGGCTCACCAAGTCAGTGTCAGCTTGAAATTGTTTGATTTGTGGATAGCCTGGGGTCGCGGCTTGTTCCAGCCACGCAAAAGCCTTGTCTTTATTATTCAGGCGCGCATACGAACAAGCCAGGTTATACATCGCGGCGGGTGCGTGCGAGATGCTTTCCGCTTTTTGATAAGCCGTGATTGCCGCCTCAAATTTATTTTGTGAATGCAAAATAACGCCCAGGCGATACCAGTTGCGCGGGTTGGCGGGTTCCTGCTCAGTCAGCTTTTGATAGGCTGAGGCGGCATTGCCCCAATCCTTTTGCTGGTAAAACGAATCCGCTTCGCTGGCAGAAATAACGGCTTGTGAAAAACCTGGCAGCGTAACAAAAATAATCGTCAGAGTGACGAAATAAAATAATTGTTTTGATATTTTCATATTAGATTCGGGTTTCGTGTTTTGAGTTTCGCGTTTCGGGGTTCGCCGGTTCCCCCGAAACGCAAAACCCGAAACGCGAAACTTACTACCATTGTGCTACGACAATGGATTAAGGCTGAGCAAAGCTTTGGTTAATGCAATTCCTTTGCTCCAGTCAAGTTGGTCATTTTCAAATTCACAGGTCAAAATATTTTGCCAGTACGCGGGGATTTGAATTTTACTCTCGCGTAACAAAATCACCCGCCGATTAAAGAACAAATAAGCCGCGCTGATTTCCATTTGAATTTCAGGCGTCAGAGTATATTCCCCTGCGCTGCTCCTGACACAATCAGCTTCGGTAATAATGATCAAACCCGCTTCACAATTCCGCAGCGTGTCGAAATTCTTTTCTGCCAACGGTACATTGCTTTGTTTCTGACGTTCGATTATTTCCCCGGCAAAGCCCAGCATTTCCAGCAAAGCATGAAGCTGCATAAAGTCCCCGGAATTTTCCTGCAAGGACAGATACAGGCGAATTTTTGCCCGACTTGAAGCCGGCCTGGATGGGTGTATTTGCCGGCGGACATTTAACTGTTCAGCCACTGCTCCGTCGGCGGTAATTTCCAGCCGCGAAGAATGTAAATATGCTTCTAGTTCCTCAAACTCAACTCTTAATCGTGCCGGTTGACCGCGCTTCCCGATGGTCAGTGTCCCTAGTTCTGCGGCCTGACATAAATGCAAAAAACAAACGACATTTGATGCAACGTTTTTCGGGTTTTGTAAATCCAGCAGGTGCGAAAAATGAACGCGCCAGTATTTGACGACATCATCGTGCGTGATGAGCGAGAGGCGCTGCTGCTGCGCCTGCTCCAGCATGGCGCGATAAGGTGCAAGACGATCCAGAATCGTCCGAAACAGATCAGCTTCGTGCGCCAGTTTACGCGAGAATTCCCACCCTAAAGCGCTGAGTTTCAGCCAGTCTCCCTGGCGCGAAATAACGCCCCACTGCTCATACGTGGCAATTTTTACGGGATCAAGCAACCGTTTTTTGACTTCGCCTAACGCCTCGACGATGGAAATACCCGCCGGTCTTAACTTGAGAAAGCGAATGACATCACGTAAATCATTGGGCGTAGCTGAAAGCGGCAGGCTTTCCCGTGCCGGTTCGGATGGCAGGGCTGGTTTCGTGGTGGTTTGGAACGACGAAACCAGCCGGATATTTTCTGGTTGCGCCAACGGATTAGGGTTAGTACGAGCCAAACTAACCGCCGTAAAATTTTGACTGGCTAAGGCTGACATATTGATTACTCCCACACTTATGCCTGGATTTGATAACGTTTAATTTTGTCGTTGAGCGTCGAGGGCAATAGCCCCAATAACCGCGCAGCTTTTTTCTGATTGCCACCAGTCAGCCGCAACGCCCGGCGAATCAGGGCTGTTTCGTAGGTTCTGACCTCATCGTAAATATTAATGCCCTGACTGATGTCCAGGGATTTGGTGGATTGGAGCGCTTCAACTTCGCCAATCAGGTTTTGAGCTAAATCCCTTAAGACGCCAATCCGATTACCGATTGATTCTTCCAGCACGTGATGATCTTCCGCAAGATAATTCAAGACTGATGTGGTACTGCGTTGCATCGAATAATTACCTCATTTGCTATTTTGGAGTGTTAACTTTTCCAGTGTCCAACAAACTTCAGTTTGTTGCTTTTCTCGGCGACTGTAGCTCTATTGCGAAGCCTCAACAAACTGAAGTTTGTGGGACATTTAGCTTCGCGCTCGAAAATTTAATTTCCAGCGTATTAACTTTTTGCCGTGACCGAATGCAGGCAAAGATAAAGTTTGCCGCCCTCAGGTTCAATAAAGTGAACTTCCTCGCTTTCAACCCAGCGATAAATATGACGGAGGCCAACGCGTAAAATCGTCGCTGCCTCTTCCGGGGTTAGCAGGCGGGATTCACCTAAACATTTTTCGCACCAAAAATAAGTTTGGCGCTGCCGCTTGCGGAGGACGACAATTTTTTCCGTCACCGTCACAATTTCTATTCTTCTGATTGTCTTCATCCAGTTGCCCCTTCATGAAAGTTGCTGTTGCCTGGGGCGAGTGACCGGGGCGCAGATTAAAAAGCTGTTGTAGCGGCAAAACCAACTCAAAAATCTGCGCCTCAGCCAATTGCAGTGAAGAACCCGAAAACCACTTCGTCGCCCTTCCCTAAGATGAAAAATAATTTAAGGAAAGACTCCTTCCGTTTTTTTCGCGTTCCCACGAACCGAAGTAGCGTACCAATCTTACAAATTTCAGGTTAGAATCGAACTTACGATTAGATTTTAACGTTTAGCTTGCAGCACTGATTACGCTACGCCACGAGAGTACGAATATATTGCGGTTGATGTCCTGAATTTCATCTTGAAATTGCATCAGGAAATTCTCAAGGAGTTCTTAAGATGGTTATGCGTAAGCCTGTCAGGCACTTATACGAATTTGGTTCTTTCTCGCTGAACGTCGCCGAGCGTCTGTTAACCTGCGAAGGGAAGACGATTCAGTTGGCTCCGAAGGTATTTGATACCCTTCAGGTGCTGGTTGAAAACAGCGGACACCTGTTGGAAAAAGAAGTGCTGCTCGAAAAACTGTGGCCTGATACTGTGGTCGAAGAAAGTAATCTGACCACTTATATTTCCCAATTGCGGAAAACCCTGGGTGAAAACGGGAACAGCCAGTCGTTCATCGAAACGGTTCCGCGGCGGGGTTATCGGTTCGTGGCGGCGGTCAAAGAAACCCGCTCCGATTACGATGAAATTCTGATTCATGAGCGCACCGATACCAAAATCGTGGTCGAAGAGGAATTTGAATTTCCGCTTGCGAATGCTCCAAGTCCCATCGTTAGCAACCAGCATTTTTCTGGAAATTATATTGCCGACCTGCCAAAAGCTTTGGTCACTCCCCAGCCTCAGCGAAAAACTTATTTCATCGCAATGATGCTTTTGCTCACCCTGGGGTTAAGCGGCGCAGCGTTTCTGGCCGGCAAAAATAGTTTCTTCGCCAAAAGTTCCTCGCCTTTTCAAGATATTAGTATCAGCCGCCTGACCACGAATGGACGCGTGCCCGTAGCGGCAATTTCACCGGATGGAAAATATGTTTCGTATATCGTCAGGGAAGCTGCCAATGAAAGCCTCTGGTTGCGACAAACCGCAACCACCAGCAACGTCCAGATTATTCCGCCCGAGCAAACCCATTACCTGCGTCCGACCTTTTCCCCGGATGGAACGCAAATCTATTTTGTGCGGTATGAAAAAAAACCCAATGATAGTGCCACTCAAATTGGGGTGCTGTATCAAATTCCTTCGCTGGGAGGGACGCCGCGAAAAATCATCGAAGACGTAGACAGCCATATCACCATCGCGCCGGATGGAAAACGCATCGCTTTCCTGAGAAATTATCTGGACGAAAAAGAGAGTGTCCTGATGGTAGCGAATGCCAATGGTTCGGAACTTAAGAAATTAAAAATTCGGAAGCAGCCGGAAAATTTCTCCTCACCTGACGGCCCCGCGTGGTCGCCGGATGGCAAAATAATTGCTTGTGCAATCTTCAATAAAGTTGCCGAGGAAAGTTTTTTTCAGGTCGCCGGGTTCAATGCTGAAAATGGCACAGAAACGCTGCTCAACGATGAAAAATGGCACTGGGTTGGTCAGGTTGCGTGGCTGGATGACGGCAGCGGATTAATTGCCAATGCCTGGAACCTCAGCTCGAAGTCTATCTCGGATCAGGTTTGGTTTCTCTCCTGGCCCAAAGGTGAAATTCGTCAGATCACCAAAGATATTAATAACTATAGCGGCTTGAGCCTGGCCTCAAATGCGACTTCGCTGGTGACAGTCCAATCCACGCGGCTTTCCCGCATCTGGGTGCTGCCCGCTGGTGACAATACCAGAGCGATTCCTATTACATCCGGCATTGGTGACAGCTATAGTGAATTTTTAGGCCTGGCCTGGACACCGGATAACAGGCTTATTTATGGCACCCAGGCCAGTGGGAATACGGATATTTGGGTCATGGATGCAGCAGGAAAAAATCAACGACAATTAACGACTGACCCGCATTCAGACCTTGCGCCTTCACTTTCAGCGGATGGCAATACCGTAGTTTATTCGTCCTATCGGGATGGAATTCCGCATCTTTGGAAAATGAGTTCTGATGGCAGCAACCCACAGCAAATCACTAAAGGGCGTGGTGAAACCGAAGCGAGCATCACACCGGATGGTCAATGGGTGATTTATTCCGAAGAAACTCAGGAGGCAAAATCCTTATGGAAAATTTCAATTGAGGGCGGAGCGCCAATCAGGATTACCGAACAGGCGGTCTGGGCTGCGACCGTTTCTCCTGACGGCAAACTGATCGCCTGCATGCTGGTTGACCCGACAGACAAACGCCGGAAACTCGCCCTTATTTCTTTCGCGGATGGTCAGGTAATTAAATTGTTCGATTTAAAAAATATGCCCAGAAATAATCAGTTGCGCTGGACACCTGACAGCCAGACAATCACGTTCATCGGAATTATTAATGGAGTTGGCAACATTTGGAAACAACCGATCAAGGGCGGCACAGCACAGCAAATTACGAAATATACAGATGATTTAATTTATCGGTTCGGCTGGTCAACGGATGGTAATCAACTGGCGCTTGAACGTGGGATGACAGTGAACGACATTATCTTAATTCAAAATTCGAAAAGGTAAGTCAAGCGCTCTGCCTGGCTTACCTTTTCAAACCGAGTTGGGTCAATGTATGCCAGCCGTAGCTTTCAGGCCTTTGCGGTTTGATTTTCCGGCTAACAATTTATCATCTGCCAGCACCAGCCCAACTTTTACAGCATCCCAGCTCAGAATTTTCCACTCAGTTTTGCGCCGACCATCCACTTCTTTTGTTCGGATGAATTGTAGTTCTGCGCGTCTGACTAACGTACCAGAGGAGGCATTGAATGGAGACAAACGTGCGATGTAACTTTGCCGCTCAGGTAAGCTCAGGTCTCGTCGAATGGTATTCACCAGATTTTCACATTCGCCAATTTCATTGCTGTCATCAACAGCATCCTGCAACCCATAAACGCCATGTACTAATTCGTGCAACACAGTAATGCCGACATCAAATGACCGCATCACATCCTTATCGCCCAGGAGTTGAGAGTAATCTGAAAAATCAATGATCAGCGGTCGCACCTCAATTTCTGCTTTTGTAAGCATGTTGCGATAAATAATGCTTTTCGCTAAGCGGGCAAAACTTACTTCACTGGAATGATTGTGATTTTCCAGATTGAATAAGATGGGGGACTCTGTGGCGGCGACCAGCAACTTACGGGCGGCGCTGGAACCACCCGCAAAGTTTTCCTGATGACCAATTTTCAAATATCCTGACGCATCAAAATCAAGCTGAGTAAAACCTGTCTTTTCGCGTAAACCCGCCAGTAAAATTTCCTGTTGTTTACGTTCCAAATGATATTGCCCAGTGCTGTTTCTAATGCCGCCACGATATTCAATCGCTTCAATCGGTGCTTGTTTTTCAGCTTCAGCAATTTGCGTTATGACGCTGATAAAGATCAACGAGAGCAAGGCTTTAACGATTTCATCCTGCGAATTAATTCTAAACATTTTGTACCTCCCTGGATGTTTATGAACACCCCGGAAGGTACTGAAACGCCTGGCTTAATATCTTGTAGTTTTGCTTAAGTAATTATTATTTTGAAATGAAGAAGAAGATGTTAGATATTAGCGGCTGGATGTCAGGTCATCAGCCAGAGTCTCGCATCTAACCTCTAATATCCAGCCTCTTCTTAAGAATTGAAATCACTTATCATCACGACATCGTTGAGATAAAAACCACGCTCGCAGGCCAGTTTTTTTCCGTCCGGTGACCAGGCAAAACGATAGATGTGATCAGATTGAAATTTGGTCAATTGCTTTGGCGCTTTCCCATCAAGCGGCTGGCCCCAGATATTTGAGACGCCATTGCGCGTGTCAACGTAAGTCAGCATTTTCCCGTCGGGACTCCAGTTGACAATATATGGTTCCGGAATCGCCGTGTCGAACATCGTCACCTTTTCATCCCCATTCATTGCGACAACGGCCAATTTCATTTGATATGTTTTTTGATCCATATGCAGATGCCCAACCAATTTATTGTCAGGTGAAACCGCCGGTCTGGTCGAGGTCTCACAGGTTAATTGAATTGGTTGCCCACCCGTGGCAGGAACTTTCCATAGCACCGAGTCGCCAGTTTGTTTCGAGGCATAAACAATCCACTGACCATCCGGTGAATAACCGGGTGAATGAACAGCCTTACCATTAGTGATCATTGTCTGATTAGCACCATCAGAATTCATCCGCCAGAGATTAAACTCCCCACTACGATTGGAAATATAAGCAATATATTTTCCATCGGAAGAAACTGCCGGCTGTGCATCGGCGGAGCTTTCCATGGTTAATTGCCGAGCATTCATACCATCCGAATTCATCGCCCAAAGATCAAGGTTGCCACTGGCACGAGAGCCATAAACCAACTGATTACTGGTCATCCAGGTTAAGCCGAGGCGCTCACTGAAATTATCAATGCCAACATTAGCAATCTGACTCGCCGCACTTGCATCACCATCAGGCACTACCCAGAGATTGGAAATTTTAATGGATTGCGTCGTCACTAATTTATCAGCGTTGGCGTTCAGGCTCAGCCCATTGTAATTACCCAAATCATTAGTGATCCGGCGCGGCGTCCCTGTGGGATAAGGTAAGAGCCAAACCTGATCGGCCAGGACGGCGGAATCCTGTTGCCGGGCAACTGCCAGAATTCCATTATTATCTTTCCGCCAGGCAACCTGCCCGATTTTGGCCCACTTCTGGCCTGACAAACTAAGTTGCCTGCCACTCTCAACCAGCAAACCAACGATGGTCATGTGGTTGCCGCCCGTACCGGCACTGGAAGCCGGAGTAGCAATGATTCTGCCATCCGGCGACCATGAGGGGCCATCAAGCGCGTAGGCATCAGGCATCTTTGTCCGGGATAAAATGCGCTCTGCTTTCCCGTCAGCATTCGCAATCACAATCGCAGTTTCCATGTTGCCGGGATATTGGCGGGCGAAAGCAAGCTGAGTTCCATCAGGCGAAAAGGTGACCGCACTGTCTATATCTTCCAGAATTTTTGTGGCTGTTCCACCCAGCAGCGGGACGCGATACAGGAGCGCCACGTGTTTGGGGCGCTGATAAACGACATAAAAAAGATAGTTGCCATCAGGTGAAAATGTCAGCCCCTGATAATCCACTTCAGCGGCACTCACGACCTGAATATTGCTGGTCGTTTCAACCTGCCGCACCCAGATACTTTGCCGGCCAATTTCATCCTGCACAAAGGCGACATATTTGCCGTCCGGGGAAAGCGCCGGATTGACGGTCTTTCCATTGGTGGTCAGCTTCGTAATTTTGAGCTGGTTACTTGATAGCGTGGCAGTCGTGAATGATTTCAGAAAATAGCCGATGATGCCAATGATTAAGCAAACAGCCAGCGCCTGAAGCGCGTATTTTCTGACGACAGAATTTTTTGCCCCAGCCGCCGCTTGAGGCGGAAAAGTTTTGAGTGTTATGAAAGGTGGCGAGCTGAAAAGTTCATTATTATTAATAACCGTTTCATAAGTTGCGCTGTTCATCCAGTGACTTTGCACGGGATGATTATTTTCAGGCGGAGCAACTGCATCTTTCAATTGTGCGACAAAGCGATAGCCGCGCTTGGGAACCGTTTCGATATAACGAATCCCCCGACTGTCTTCGCCCAAAACTTTCCGCAATTGAAAAATATATTGCGTCAGACAGCTTTCCTCGACAAAGGATTCCGGCCAAATCTGATTCATCAAAAAATCTTTTTCCAGGAGCCGCCCACGATTTTCAAGCAACACCACCAGCGTATCGAAAACCTTGGGCGGGACAGAAATAGCTTCGCCCTGACGAAAGAGCTGGCGTTCACTGACATCTATCTGAAAATCATCGAAGTTGTAGATTTGTCTGGTTAGATTTTCCATGGTGGCTACCGCACTGCTAATTAAGATCAGATTAATCCAAGCCTGCGCCTGACGTTTCAGGGATAACTGGTTTTGAAAATATTCAGAGACATTGGGAAAGCATCTTAACCTGCCCGACATCCAGAGTGATGGGATACCTCAGTTATAACGGGAGACCACCTTAAAAAGTTCGTAGCTTTTCCGCTGCGAGTGAAGATTTTTTTCTCACTCTTTAGCGCCTTAAATCAGGAAGCGCCCCCGGAGGTAGTCATCCGTTAAAGACATTGATTGCTGCGCCCCTTGAATTGGTTAGTGCTTCCCACCTTCGTAAAGTTTCATTCCGGCTGAATGAAATCATAAAAAATAAGATTTCATTTCCACGCCAACTTATTTTTTATAAAGTCCTGTTTTTATTTCTCCGCGTCAGGTCACCATAATTTTTCCTAAATACATATTAAGCCTTTTAAATTCAGCATTTTGTTCTTTGCGAAAAATGAAAGGCACATCCTTTGCCAGCAGCACAGGCTGACAGGTTTCGTCAGGTGCAGCTATTTCAAATTAAGGAGTTTTACTATGAAGACATTCCAACCAAAGACGCAGTTGATCAGTTTACTTTTGGTGTTCATTTTTTCTGCCAGCGGCGCTTTCGGGCAACAAACAACGGGCAATGTGCGCGGGGTAGTCAAAGACCCCTCCGGCGCGATCATCCCAAATGCAAAAGTCACCATTACAGACAAAAAGACCAGTAACACATTTACTTCTCAATCATCCAGCGATGGCGAGTTCAGGTTTGGCAATCTGCTGGTCGGCGAATATCAACTCACTATCGAAGTTCCCAGTTTTAAGAAATTAACGCTCAGCGATGTGCGCGTCGTCCTGAACCAAACCACGGATGTCCCCGTCAACTTACAAGTGGGCATTCAGAGTGAAACTGTCGAGGTTTCCGCCGAAGGCGCAGAGCTGGTGCAAACGACCACGACCAACCTCTCAAAATCTTTCAATACTCGTCAGGTAGTGGAACTCCCACAAACATCTATTACAACGGCGAACTCCGCAAGTTCCGGTATTTATAACTTAGCGTTACTTTCGGCGAATGTGACCAGCAGCGGCGGCCTCGGCCTGGGCACTGGCGGTTCCGTCGGCGGTCAACGCCCACGCAATAATAATTTCATCGTGGATGGAATTGATAACAATCAAAAAAGTGTTTCCGGCCCGGCGGTTTACGTTTCGCCGGAAACGGTTTCAGAATTTTCAGTTTTGACCAATCAATTTTCGGCGGAATTTGCCCGCTCAACTGGCGGACAATTCATCATCGCCTCCAAAAGCGGCTCCAACGAATTTCACGGCGCAACCTACGGATTTTTCCGCAATCGTTATTTGAATGCTCTCGACACGGCGCAAAAAAATGCGGGTGTAGTCAGGCAGGAAAATATCCCAGGCACGTCATTCATGCCGCGTTATGATTTTGCCCGCTACGGCGGGAACGTCGGCGGGCCATTAATTCTTCCGCGCTTCGGCGAAGGTGGAAAGCCATATTACAGCGGCAGAGATAAATTATTTTTCTTTGTGAGTTATGAAGGATTGGGTATCGGCAACGCAGCCGCTCCGGCGGGCTTGACTTCGCCAACTACAGCAGGGTTCGCAGCGCTTGACAGACTCGCCGGACTTTCCCAACCGAACCTCGCCATCTTCAAACAATTTGTGCCAGTTGCGCCAAAAAATGATGCAGGAACAATCACAGTTGCCGGAGCGCAAATCCCGGTCGGCAATGTTTCTTTTGACGCGCCGAATTGGACGAATCAGCGCAACTTCGTCCTCAACCTTGATTACTCCCAGAGCGAAAAAACACAGCATCATTCGCGTTTTATTTACAATCAACTTCGCTCGATTAATAACAATGCAACGTTACCTGTATTTTTCAATTTATCGCCCGTTGATGGACGATTATTTTCATACACGTTGATTCATTCATTTACGCCAAAGCTCACGAATGAAACACGCATTGCGTATCGCCGTTACTTAAATAATACGCCTGCGCCAGACATCAAATTTCCACTCACGGGCTTTGATTCTTTTCCAAATTTAGGACTGAAGGATTTAGGCATAGACATCGGACCTGACCCGAATTCTCCGCAGGATAATATTGAGAACAACTATCAGTTATCCAATAACCTTTCGTATC
>JAYSTY010000070.1:0-1669 GCA_043719385.1 Blastocatellia bacterium
TGGGTTCGCACGGCCTGAAATCTACAACGCGCCTTGCCGCCAACACCAGCCCTGAACCTGTTTCCAATATTGCGCTCAGCCTCGGCGAAGACATTCTGACGTTTGGCGCGGCGAGCCTGCTGGCTTTTCATCCCGTCATTATTCTGGTCGTAGCGATTCTGGCTACGATCCTGGCCATTTGGCTGATCCCAAAAATTTTCCGCACATTGCGACGAATGTTTCGCAAAATCCGCAGCCTCTTTGGTATCGAACCAGTAGAGAATGCGACCAGTAGTTAAAATTATGCTGACTTCATTTGGTAAGATATTTTTTGTAATGTTGTGCCTGATCGTTTGCGCATTCCCAGTTCGCGCCCAGGATTCCAAAGCTGCGGTGCGATCATTTTTCGGTTTGCTCAAGGCACAAAAATATGCGGCGCTTTATGATTATTTACCCGGCGAATTGCAGCAAAAAACTTCGCGTGAGCAAATGACGAATAGCATGAAACGCCTGAGCAGCTTCATCGTGATCGAAAAGATGGACATCGGGCGTGTGCAGCAAAAAGGTGATTTTGCAGTGATTGATACGACGATTTTTGGCAAGCTTTCGCGCCCGCCGAAAGTCAGCGAAGGCAAACAGGAAAAGCAGGTACAGGAAGGCAAAATTTCCGTGCAGCAATATCTCTTCAAAGAAAATGGACACTGGAAAGTAGCGACTTCAGACAGTGCCACGCGCAATTATTTCATCAAAAAACATCCTGATTTCAAGGATGGATTTCAATTCACACAGCCAAAATTTTTCATTCGGCAAAATGGGCAGTGGAAGGCTATGAACTAAAAAGTAATGCGACGGGGTAAGTGGGCGACGGGGCGAAAGGGCGAGCAGGTCGCGCGCGCGCCGTTTCGCCGTTTCGCTCTTCTTCGTGCTGCTTCGTGTGGCTTCGTGGAAAAATATTTCCCTGAACTTTATCTTACCGCAATTTTCCCATCGTTTGCTGCCAGGCCAGAGTTTTCCGCAATACAGTCAACCGCGCTCGTTCACTTTCGGTCGTTACCTTCTCTAACTGATCTGCTATTTCTGATAACAGGGGAAACGCGAAATTTCCGGCATGCGTGGTGACGTGGGCGTAGTAATGGACCTCGATTGCACCTTGTGCATTGTGGTGAAAATTACGAATTTCGTCCGACGTCATGTTTTCGACATTTGCGTTGATCGGCAAAACTTCGCGTGGAAAACCGTGCTGATAACTGTCCGCCAGCTTCCAGCCCAATAATAAAATCCCCACCATAATTCCCTGCTCGTGCAAATAATCCGGGCTGAAAACTGAGTTCAGTTCCGGCGGCGTCGAAAGGCGCGGGCCGTAATTTCCGTATTCAGGATTGATGAGCAACGAATTATAAATTACGCCGACGGCTTCACCGCGTTCGGTGACGACTTTGATAAATTGTCCGAAACAATAATCGGTCGGGCTGGGTGGCTCAGTTGTTTCCAGGGAATCCAGCACACGAGCGGCATAATCCACATGCGAGTTTGATTTGATAATTTTGGCAATACGCATAAAAAAATAATTCAATGATTGACCACAGAAACGAATTTTCAAAATCTCCGTGACAATTCCAGGACAAGTCGGTGTAAAAGTACTGAGCAGAGCAGCGAACGAGGCTGCTCATATCAGGCTCTAACCTGGATA
>JAYSTY010000008.1:0-4560 GCA_043719385.1 Blastocatellia bacterium
AACTTCAATATTGGGAATTTCGGCGGCGGCTTTCTCGGTTCCTTTCCGGGCGATTGTCCAGAAATCTGAAGGGTTGTTCGTGACAAAGGCGAGCCGGAGTTTTTTGTCACTGGCGACTGGCTTTCCGGCGCTGTTGCCGGAGTCGCCAGCCGGTTGATTACAGCTTGCGCTCAATAACATTACGCCGGAAATTAAGCCCGTGAAAATTGTTTTTCTCAGGCTTGAAAATTTGGGGTTTGATCTCATCATTTCTCCTAAAGTTGTTATTAGTAATCTGAGGTATTAGGCAGAAGTCCGCACGAAGTAAGGACGCACTGACACACTTACTTCGTGCGTGTTTCTGCCTTCTGCCTGGCCTGATTATGAGGCGGATTTTACACAACGAAAGCCGACATTTGAACCGCCACTGTCAACTGCGCCTTTGCCGCGACTGCCCACCAGATAACGCGAGCAATATTGATCGCTGCATAAAAATGAGCCGCCTTTTTGCACGCGCTTTTTGATCTCTGGTTCATCAGGATCAAAGCTGTCCGTCGGGCCAGTGGGATTTTTTGTGGCGACAGCTTGCGGCAGCGTCGCAAAATAATCGGGACGATACCAGTCCGTACACCATTGCCAGACGTTGCCGCCCATATCGTACAGCCCGAATCCATTGGGCGAAAAGGCAGTCACAGGCGAAGTTGAGTGAAAACCATCTTCGCCTAAATCCTTGTTCGGGAATTTTCCCTGCCAGATATTCGCGGCCCATTTGCCATTGGGTTTAAGTTCATTGCCCCACGAATATTTATTGCGATCCTGGCCACCGCGTGCGGCAAATTCATACTCGGCTTCGGTCGGCAAACGCTTCCCCGCCCACTTCGCATAAGCAATCGCATCATCCCAGGCGATATGAACGACGGGATGATTTTCGCGTCCGGTCAAATTGCTTTTGGGGCCTTCAGGATGTTGCCAATTCGCGCCAGGTTGATATTTCCACCACGCCGGCGCATTGTCCAACGATATTTCTTTGGCTGGAGGATTAAACACAGCCGAGCCGGGAACCAGCAATTTTGGATCCGCGCCGGGAAAATCTTTGGGGTCAGGTTTGCGTTCGGCAATCGTCAGATATTTTGTCGCTTTGACGAATTTCGCAAACTCAGCATTCGTAATTAAAGTTTTATCAATCCAGTATCCATCCACCGTCACTAAATGCACGGGTAGCGTATCCGGCATTTCGCACTCCGCGCAGCCCATCCAGAATGTTCCGCCAGGAATCCAAACCATTCCTTCCGGCGTTGCACCAGGAGCCGGCGTAGTATTAATGCTTGCCTGTTGCGCACTGGCTGCATCCGGCGCTTGCGGCGGGACAGAATCATGCTGGTGATTATGCTGTTCGGTTGTTTTGCCGCTTTCGACCTTTGAGGTGCAGCTTGAGAATGCAATCAGCAGAGTAAAAATTGCTGCGCCAAGCAAAGTGAGTGCCTGAATATGGTCGCCGATCCCAGTTTTGAATAAATTTGATTGTTGCATTGTTGGTGCTGCTAATTTAGTGACAGCAGACAGGCTTTCGTCAAGAGTAGGTGACGGCAAATCACATAAACTATTTCACATTATTTTTATAAGGGCTAAAAAAGGCAGCGTTACTCTTAAAATAAAAAATCCCGCAAGCTTTGTCCTGGCTTTGTCTCAACGGTTTTTTTCGACCGATTCAAGACAAAAGGACAAAGACTGACGAGATTTTCGATGCAAAAAAGTTGGTGCCGAAGGGGGGACTCGAACCCCCACGGGTTGCCCCATACGCCCCTCAAACGTACGTGTCTACCAATTCCACCACTTCGGCAAAAGCGAAAATTAAAAATCTTCGCTTTTATTTCTTAGCTGGCGAAGCGCTCGCGGCTGGGCTGGCGGCGGCACTTGAACTTACACTTGCGGCGGCACTCGGCGCGACAGAAACAGAGGCCGCAGGCGACGCCGCAGCAGGGGATGCTGAAGGCAAAGTCGTGGCTGCTGGCGCTGGTGCCGCTGGTGCCGGCGTTGCTGTCTCAACGGGTTCTTTCACTACAGAGCTTCCACCCGTGACTCCTGGCAACGAAAAAATCAAGGCCAGCAACATAAAAATTACGGCTGACGCGATGGTCGCTTTTTCCAATGGTTTCTGTGCACCACGTGGGCCAAAGGCAGTCTGACTACCCGCGCCGCCAAAGGCTGACGCCACATCGCCACCTTTACCTGATTGCAATAACACACACAGGATCAGGAAAGCACAGGCCAAAACATAAATTGTATATAAAACGTATATCAAGATTATTACCTACCTAGCTAGTTGAATAGAGGCACTCAAAAGCAAGCGGCGATAATACGCAATAGCCCTTGCCCTGTCAACCGTTTACAAACCGATTAAGTTTCCGGCGCGGACGCTAAACCGGACTTGAACTTCTCGCCTAAAATTGACCCGACTCCGGCTAGAATCAGCAAAGTGCCAGCGACAATCCGCCAGTTTAATTTTTCGCCCAGCGTGATCATCCCCAACAATAAGGCAATGATCGGCGTGACTAATGAAATCAACATCGCTTTGGTCACGTCCCAATGTCTGATTAACCAGTAATACAAGCTGAAAGCCGCAACTGCGCCAATCAACACTAAATACGCAAGTGAAAGTGCTGCCATCTTCGTCCAATGAAAATGCAGCGGATTCCCTTCCCACAAAAATCCGACGATAAAGAGCGGCACAATCCCCACGGTCATTTGCGTCGCAGAAATCACCACGGGATCAATTCTGCCGCCGCCTGATTTCACAATGATATTTGAAAAGGAAACAAAGAAAGCGCTCGTCACCACCGCCGCGCTTCCGGCCAGGGCCATCGCTCCTTCAAATTTGAATTGATCGGAAAATATCAGGGCAACGCCGCCAATGCCAATAGCGACTCCGAGCGCTTTCAACCAGGTAATTTTTTCAGCGGGCAAATAGTAATGCGCCATCACTAAACCGAAGGCCGGAATCATCGCTTGCAGGACGGAGGCTAAACCCGAAGAGATATATTTTTCACCCCAGAAGATCAGGCTGTAATTGATACTGAATCCGGTAATGCCGGAGATAAAAATCATTTTCCATTCAGCGAAGGATTTAGGAATTGCGCTTTTACGCGCCCAGACAATCGCCCACAAAATCAAAGCCGAGAACCCGAAGCGCAACGCAGCAAAAGAAATCGGCGGCAAATCTCGCAAACCAATTTTGATAAAGAGCCACGTTGATCCCCAAATCAAACACAGGGTCAACCACACCAGGATTTTTTTATTCATTTAATCGCCAAAACAAAATCACAAAAAGCTATAAACGATTGATAAATCACCTAATTCTTTGCCGCAAAATCTTTCATAAATTCGACCAGCGCAACGACTCCATCCTGCGGAAAGGCGTTGTAAATTGAGGCGCGTATCCCACCGACAGAACGATGTCCTTTCAAACCATCAAGCCCCGCCGCCGTAGCCTCTTTCGCAAATTTCTTTTCCAGTTCTTCACTTGGCAAACGGAAAGTCACATTCATCAAACTGCGGCAATCTTTTTCGGAATGGCCACGATAATAACCATCGGAAGCATCAATCGCGTCGTACAAAATTTTCGCTTTCGCCTGGTTCATCGCATGAATTTTTTCCAGCCCACCGACTTCGTTGCGCAACCATTTAAAAACGAGACCGCAAATGTAAATCGCAAAGCACGGCGGCGTGTTGTACATGGATTCTTTTTCTGCCAGGTTCCGATAATCAAGCATCGCGGGTAAACCCTTTGGTACACGCTCCAACACATCGTCGCGCACAATCACAATGGTAGCCCCGGCTGGCCCGGCGTTCTTTTGCGCTCCGGCATAAATCAAGCCGTATTTCGAAACATCAATCGGTCGGCTTAAAAAATCGGACGACATGTCACATACCAGAGTAGTATCACCGACTTCGGGTTCGGATTGAAATTCCACGCCGAAAATTGTTTCGTTGGAAGTGAAATGGACATACGCCGCATTTGGATCAAGGCTCAGTTCGCTTTGCGTTGTGACGCGCGAAAAATTGCCTTCGGCGGTTGAGCCAGCCTCGCGGACAGTCCCGATTTTTTTGGCTTCCTTGATTGCGCCCTGGCCCCAACTGCCTGTCAAAATGTAATCAGCGCTGGCGTCTTTCGGCAGCAAATTCATGGGAATCATCGTGAATTGCATGCTCGCGCCACTCTGCAAAAACAGCACTTTGTAATTGTCCGGGATGTTGAGCAACGCACGCAAATCAGCTTCCGCTTCTTTGATCACTGTCTCAAAAGCGGGAGAGCGATGGCTGACTTCAAGGATGGACATGCCAACGCCGGGCAACGACATCAAATTGCGCTGCGCCTCTGCCAAAACGGTTTCAGGTAACACGGCGGGACCTGCACTAAAGTTAAAGATTCTCTCGGTCATTTTAAGTTGGACTCCTAAATTTTAGACTTGAAATTAAGCCACGAATTTACACGAATAATTACGAATTAGGAAATTAAGTGGAGAAGAAAACAACCCGTCACTACGGCTCCGGGCACAGTACCGCGAGCCGTAGCGAGCCGGG
>JAYSTY010000071.1:0-4069 GCA_043719385.1 Blastocatellia bacterium
GAGTACCGATGTGCGGCGTCTGTCATCAATCAAGGCGTTGATTGGCGAACGATTAGATTTATTTGTTGGCGTTGACGATGCCATTGTCGAAGCTATTCCCGTTGGAGCAGTGGGTTGGGTTGCCGGACTGGTGAACGCTTTTCCGAAAGAGTCCGTAGACCTTTTTAATTACGCAATGCAAGGCGAGATGGAAAAAGCGTTGCCGCTTTATTATTGGTTTTTACCTTTGCTGCGACTGGATACTGTGCCGAAATTTGTGCAACTGATTAAACTGGTGCAGCAAGAGATCAAGATGGGCAATGCACGTGTGCGTCCGCCCCGATTGGAATTAGTCGGCGCTGAACTTGAACAAACAATAACTCTTATTCAAACCGCGCTCCAAAACCGCCCTGTGCTGTAACGCGAACTTTTCCCTGATTACTTGATGATTTCAGTGTGTTCAGCGTTTACTAAAGCGCGAATCCATCAACACCCAAGTATTTGGATCAAGCGCAATTGACGTCGGTTCTTTGTCTGTTGCGAATTCAAAACGTTGTTGTTTCTGATTGAATTCAATCTTTTCGATTTTAGTTGTGGCGTCAATCGTGATGCCGATTTCGAGAGGGAGGCGATAAGCTTCACTCGTTTGTATTTGTGCAAGTTCAATCACGATACGCTTGGTTGCTGCATCGTAACGCCAGCCGCCTTCGACGACCGGTGAGCCAGGGCGCGCCAGCCATTGCTGAAAGAAGCCGGTCAATTCCAAGCCCGAATGCTCTTCCATCACGCGGCGAAAGTCATCTGTTGTAGCGTTGCTGTTGCGATAGCGTTGATAATAAGCGCGAATGCCTGCCCAGAATTTTTCCGTCCCCATCTGGTAACGCAGCATATGCAGCGTCCAGCCGCCTTTTTGGTAAATGATCCGATTCAGAACCTTTTTCATGTCTGCCAGATTGTTATGCAGCACAGCCATGCCTGGATTTTGTTTTTCGAGCGTAAAGACTTGCTCGCGGCTGCGTTTCAATCCGGCGACAAAAGCATCGCGCCCTTCATAATGCTCGGCGACGAGCAATGTAAAATATGTGGCAAACCCTTCGCTCAACCAAACATCATCCCAATCTTTTTCTGTGACCGAATTGCCGAACCATTGGTGTGCAATTTCGTGCGCGACTAAGCCTGTATCGGGGCGTTCCAAGATAGATTTTTCGCCGTAAAAGATGGCGCTGGCGTGTTCAGTGCCGCCACCAAAACCTGCGGCCTCGACGTTGGCGAGTTTTTCATAGGAATAGGGGCCAATGTGTTCGCTGAAAAATTCGATGGCTTGGCGTGACTTGGTCTCGAACCACGCGGGGCCAATTGTGCGTTCTTGACGATAAACCCACGTTTGATGCGGTACGCCTTTGACGAGGCCATCATAATGCACTGCGAATTGCGCTACACCAATTGCGTTCAGCCACGAGGCAATAGGAACTGATTGCTGCCAATGCGTAAGCCGTTGTCCATTGCCAAGATCCACTTCTTCCTGCAATAAACCGTTCGCTACAACCTGATATTTGGACGGCGCAATGATGATGAATTCGCTGGTCGCTTTGTCATAGGGATGATCAATCATTGGCAACCACTGACGCGCATTGTTTGGCCAATTTTCACTGAAAAAAACGCGCTCACCAAATTTATTCTTCAGCATTCGCAAGCCATTCGCAGGCACACCGTGATAGCGCACAGTAAATGGTCGCTGCTCATTTGCTTGCGATGGAGCAGGTAAATTAAGAATGAGGCGATCATCCGTATGTTTGTATACAATCGAAGCTCCGCCCGATTTCACTTCCGTAACGGTCATTCCTTTGCCAGTGGAAACTGTTGCAAGATCGAGTGAGACTTCTGTGACACCTGCTTCAGTGAAACGAAGTGTAACTATCGCTTCGCCTGAGATTTCGTCATTCTCATCATTGAGCGTGAGTTGGAATACGTAATGCAGCGCATCCACTTTCGGTTGTCGTGGATAAGTATCAGCAACGGCAGCGGGTGCGCAGATATTTAGTAGCGCCAGTAATAATAAAAAGGTTTTCATGATTTTGATTTTTTTTATTTCGAACGGCCTTTTACTTTATCACGCAAAACAAAGGTGCGGTCATTGTAAAGATACTCCTTACCGTAACTCGCTGCGCCGCCGGTGATGATTAATTTTCCGTCAATGACTTCGGCGGCGCCCCAACTGAGCGGACGTGGTAACAGCGGGCCTTGTCGCCATTTTTGGGTACGCGGTGAATAGATCAACGTTTGATCTTCGCCAGCGGTATCGCGTCCGCCCAGCATCCAGATTTCTCCACGATACGCTGTCATCTGGCACGAACGCGGTTTGAATGAAGCATCCAATTCCCAGCGTTTTGTCGTTGTATCAAAAATTGCTAAGCCACGATCACGCACCGCAATATACAATTTTCCATCAAGTAAAGTTCCTGCCAGCGGCCCCATTCCGGTTGGTGCATCCGGTTCACGTCGCCAAACTTTTTCACCGGCGCTGATGCTTTCCATTTGGCCAGGCTGATCGTATTTATCCCGTTCGTTGCCCATCACGTATAACCGTCCACCCGCCGCCAAAGCAATCGGCATTGGTCGCGCAATCGTATTGGGAACGCCTTCTGTCATTGTGACTGTGCGCGGATCATAAATTTGTACTGTAGTGATGGCGTGGCGCGTGCCGTCAGCTTCAATCACGTCGCCACCGATGATCCAAATTTTGTTGTCAAAGCTGGCAGTCGCGCAATAAATTCGCCCACGCCCGAATTTTCCTGCGACACGCCATTGCCAATTTTTTGTGTCAAGTTCCCACAATTCATCAAACGGATGTGAGCGCGTCGGGAAACCCCATTCTGCCGTCAATCCGCCCGCGACATAAAATTTGTTACCAAGCACCGCCGCCGTTAAATCATGATTGCTGACAGGCATGCGGGCTACGATTCCCCATTGTTTTTGCGCGGCTACGCTGGTCGGCGCGAATGCCATTTCGTGTGCGCCTTCCTGTGATTTGCGCGGATCAAAGCGCACTGTGCGCGACCCCAGCGTGAGCCACACAAACCCAATTTCATCCGCCCGAATTTCGCTCCATTTATCGGGCGAAGCGCCATTGATATTTGGCTCAATCCAGATAGTAGCGGCTTGCGCAGGTAGCACTAACAATTTTCGTGAATTATTTTCAGCCGGCGCGAGCGTCCAAAAATTTGCGCACGTATCGCGCACGGCAGGCAACGATCCCGCAGGTGGAGCAACAGGCGGTTTAGGAGTTACGAGTTGCGCAGAAATTGGCGAACACATACAAAGCAGGAAAATTATTAGTATGATGCGTTTCATAGAATTTGTTTTACCGCAAAAGGACAAAGAGGCAAAGGACCAGGGAATGAATCAGGCTTTGTTTTCCCTTGACCCTTTGCCTCTTTGCCCCCTTGCGTTTTGTTATTTCAATTCCTTAGCTTTACCACGTGGCACCCAACTATAAGCCCGCCGCGAATTGCGCCAGAAAAATTTCTCGGCATTGGCCTGACCTTTTTCGCCAAAATATTCGACTACGATTTTATGTAAATTATCGTAAGGCGCGACAAGATTGCTGACTGGCCAGTTGCTGCCAAAGACGACACGATCCGCGCCGAACAGTTCCCCCAACACATCCAGATGCGGGCGATAAGCGGCAAGGTCTTCGATCATGCGCCCATCTAAGCGACGAACAACATTGGAAACTTTCGCGTACACCTGGGGCAAGCGAGCGACTCCTGTTAACGCCGCTTTCATCGCACTTGAATCTTTATCCCAGGCTGCAAACGGCAAATGATCAATCACGATCCGTAGCTTTGGCGCAAGCTTTGTGATGCGCGTAAGATTTGGCAAGAGCGTCGCTCCGCCGATGACATCAAGTGTAAATTTTTGTTCGCCCAATCGTTGCAAATCACGCTCGAAAGCGGCCTGTCCCAAGCCTTCTGCGATAAGCTTCTCACCTACTCGCAAACCACGAAACAACGGATTCGCGCTGAAGCGGTTGAGCAGTGCAGGGAATTCCGGTGCGCCTAATTTTAGGTTTCCAATGAAGCCGACAATG
>JAYSTY010000072.1:0-1668 GCA_043719385.1 Blastocatellia bacterium
CCAACCGATTGCACCATCGTCGGCATCGTGGATTCCGACCAGCACGTTGAGATTGAAAATGTCCGATAAGCTGTCAGCTTGTCGTGACAAATTCATAATTTCTTTCCAATTTCACTTTTATGCTCTTAGGTAAAGTCATCGGCAATGTCGTTGCCACAGTCAAAAATTCCCGCTACGAAGGCGCACGCGTGATGGTCGTGCAACCGATCAATCCTGACGGCACAGCACGCGGCAACACAATGCTGGCGCTCGACAGCGTAGATTCCGGCGCCGGCGATATGGTAATTGTAGTGCAGGAAGGCTGGGGCGCGTCAACCGCTGCCACAGGCGAACCCGGCGCGGCCATTGATTCGGCAATTGTGGGCGTGGTGGATTTTGTTACGGAGGGTTGAGGGTTATAAATTGTAGCGCAAACTTTCCAGTTTGCGTTTACAGGAGAAAATACTCCGAAAGAAAAGCTTATCTTTTCGCATAAGATTACAGCTTGGTAAACGACACAAACTGGAAAGTTTGTGCTACTTCGTTGCGCTAAGCCTCAATTCCCTGCTTCCCAAAAAATTTCTTCAGCGCCGGGTATACATCTTCTTTTTCATCAATCCGCACGCCAATAAATCTGTCCTTGTTTTTGACGCGGTCATCGAAAATCGAGAGCAACGCGCCGGAACTGCGACGATAGGCGGAGCCACCCTCTTCGCCGATTTCGCCGTAGCCAAATAAATTACAAACCTCAATTAATTTGTCCGCTAATTTCACGGCTTCGTCATTGTCAGAATAATAATTATCGCCATCCGAAAAATGAAACGGATAAACGTTCCAGTCACGCGGCGGATAGCGTTCGTCAATGATGTCAAGCGCGAGCTTATACGCCGAACTAACCACAGTTCCGCCCGATTCGCCCTGTGTAAAAAACTGCTCCTCAGTGACCTCTTTGGCTTCGGTATGGTGGCTGATAAAAACGATGTGGACGTGATCATATTTCGTGCGCAAAAATCGCACCATCCAAAAATAAAAACTGCGGGCGATGTATTTTTTGAACTCGCTCATACTGCCTGAAACGTCCATCATCGCAATGATGACCGCATTCGATTCGTACTTGAGTTCTTCTTCCCAACTCTTAAACCGCATGTCCTCTTTTTTGAATTTGCCGAGTTTGGCAGCGCCCTCTTCGCGGGCAGTGCGACGAATGTTTTCCATAATCGTGCGGCGTTTGTCGAGGTTCGACATCGCTCCGACACGACGGATTTCGGTAAATTTCGTCGTCTTTGATTGCACCGCCTGCTTTGCTTTTTCTTCGAGGTAGGGCAAATGCAAATCCTCAAAAATCATCGCCGCGATTTCGTCAATGTTGACCTCGGCTTCGTAATAATCCTGCCCCGGATCGCTGCCTGGTTCGCCCGCACCTGAGCCTTGCCCCTGCCCCTGCTGATTCTCGCGTCCGATCACATCACCAACTTTCGTTTTGCCGTCACCCTGGCCGATATGTTTTTTCTTACGATGATCGAAGCGGAATTTGTATTCATCCAGGGCGCGCATCGGGATTTTGACCTGCTTGCGCCCCTTGGAAAGAATAATGGATTCGTTGGAGACAATAGAGCCGAGATTTTTCTTGATCGCATCCTTAACGCGTTCTTTGTGGCGTTCCTGATCTATGATGCCTTTGCGTTGTAA
>JAYSTY010000073.1:0-9822 GCA_043719385.1 Blastocatellia bacterium
GCCGCTGGAAAATTTATAGACGAAATTTTTCCGATCAGCCTTCCACAGCGCAAAGGCGATCCGATTATTTTTGCTACGGACGAAGGTCCACGTGCTGATACTTCCATCGAAGCGTTATCAAAACTCAAACCAGCTTTTAGAAAAGAGGGAACGGTCACGGCGGGAAATGCTTCGGCGATTAATGATGGAGCGGCGGCAATTATCATAATGTCGGAAGAAAAGGCAAACCAGCTTGGCCTTGAACCGCTCGCCCGGATCACAGCGCAGGCGACTTCGGGCATTGAACCAAAATTAGTGATGATGGCTCCGGTTGAGGCGACAAAAAAAGTTGCGGCCAAAGCGGGTTGGAATTTGCAAGAGGTAGATTTGTTTGAATTCAACGAAGCCTTTTCTTCGCAATCCGTAGCCTTGACGCAGGTATTGGAACTCAATCCTGAACGTATTAATGTTAACGGTGGTGCGGTCGCGCTGGGACATCCAATTGGCGCTTCGGGCGCACGGGTTTTGACGACGTTGTTGTACGAAATGAAAAGGCGCGAGGCGAAACGCGGAATTGTCAGCTTATGTTTAGGTGGTGGGAACGCGGTGGCTTTGGCGGTTGAAAGGTAAAAGGCAGAAACACGCACGAAGTAAGTGTGCGCCCTTACTTCGTGCAGGCTTCCGCAATTAGACTGGATGATTTTGCGGATTCAGAATGTGACTGAAGTAAGAATTTTTAAGCAATACTGATTGGAGAATAAAAACATCACACTTAACAGCCTTATGATTTATTGCCAACGCTGCAAATCTGCTAATCCGATTAGTGCCGAATATTGCATGGCCTGTGGGACGCAACTGCACATCATTACTCGTCCACGCGGGATGATGCCTGATTATGATGAGGCAACTTTTGAGGAGCACTTGCTGGAACGGATCAGTGCGCTGGAGGTCTCTGTCCACCGTGCTAATGACCGCTTTGAGCAATTGCTTGATCTGGCGCATCAACAGGCGACGGGCAGCTTTTACAACCACATGATGCTTGAAGCGATGTCCGACGTTTTGCACGAACATGGTTTGCTCGATCAGGAAGAGTTAGAGCAACGCTGGAAAATTCGCATTGCGCGGCATTATGAAGAATCAATTGAACGTGATCGCCTGGACGAAAGATGTGACCGCATCATTGCGCAATATTCTGGTAAGGACGTAGATAAATTTGCCGACCTGGTAGATCAGGGCGTCGTGTTGCTGGGCGAAAGTCAGATGCGGCGCGGGTTACGTTTGTTGGAAACGGCGCTGTCATTGGACGAGTCAAATGCAGAACTGACTTTTATCCTCGGCGAATATTATTTTCATTTAGGCAAAGCTGCTGAAGCTTACGCCTTCCTGCAACAAACACTGCAAATTAATATCGGACATTTTGGCTCGCATCTTTTGTTAGGCTTACTGGCGGGCGATGAAGGGGAAACCGATGTCGCCAAATCCCACCTGCAAAGCGCCCTGGAACTCGATAGAAATTCTTTTGCGGCGCATTATGGTTTGGGTCGTTTGCTGGCGCGGGAACGTAAGCTGGGCGATTCGCTGACGCATTTAAAACGGGCGCTTTCGTTACAGCCAGCGCCGGAAATGCATTATTTGGTGGGCCGAATTTATTGGGAACAGGGACGGGCCGATCAGGCGCTCAAACATTTGCAAAAAGCTGTCCGCTTAGACCCGCGCTTTGACGCTGCGTTGTACGATTTGGGCTTGCTTTACTGGCAAACGAATCGCATGAACGAAGCGCAGGCGCATTTTCGTGCTGCCTATGAAATCAATCCGCGTGCGTCGCATTATCGCTTAGCTGTGCAGGCCAGCGCCGGTGATGAATTGCCAGTTCCTCCGGCCATTAACTGGAGTTCGTTTGTGCCCACGCGAAAAACCAAAGTCAGCGAGTCACGCTTCATCGAATTGTTGCGGCGCGACCTGAATGCTTTTTCTCTGCCAGTCAATTCACGAAAAAAATCATAGCCGTGATGGCCATAATTTATTCGTCAATTAAAATTTCAATTTGGACATGACAACGCGATAAATTGTGTTACAATCTGTTTCATTGGTGAAACGCTTGGTTGCAGGCGTGAAACGGTTTGAGAATGGTAAAATATTTTTTGAAAGGGAAATGAGAAATTTATGGCTATCGAGAAGACAGCAGACAATAACGAAAAAACCAAGGCGATTGAAGCCGCGATTGCGAATCTTGAAAAGCAATTTGGCAAAGGCACGGTAATGCGGTTGGGTGAGCGCAAAGTCGAAGACCTGCCCGTGATTTCTTCCACCAGCATCGGGATTGATCTGGCGCTGGGCGTGGGCGGATTTCCGCGTGGTCGCGTCATTGAAATTTACGGGCCTGAAAGTTCCGGTAAGACGACACTGGCTTTGCACGTTGTGGCCGAAGCGCAAAAGGCTGGCGGCATCGCGGCTTATGTTGACGCCGAACACGCGATGGATGCGTTTTATGCGACAAAATTGGGTGTGAACATTAATGAAATGCTGATTTCACAACCTGATTCCGGCGAACAGGCGCTGGAAATTGTCGAAGCGCTGGTCCGATCAAATGCGATTGATGTGCTGGTGGTTGATTCCGTTGCAGCATTAACTCCAAGGGCTGAAATTGAAGGCGATATGGGCGACAGTTTGCCCGGTTTGCAGGCGCGTTTAATGTCGCAGGCGCTGCGCAAATTGACAGCGGTCGTGAGTCGCTCCAACACCACGCTCATTTTTATCAATCAGGTACGCGATAAAATTGGCGTCACGTGGGGCAGCCCGGAAACCACCACAGGTGGACGAGCGCTGAAATTTTACTCTTCAATTCGGGTGGATATTCGCCGCATTGGCGCGATCAAAGACGGCGATACTGTGGTTGGCAACCGGACGAAAGTTAAAATCGCCAAGAACAAAGTTGCGCCGCCATTCAGAGAAGCCGAATTCGATATTATGTACGGCGAAGGCATCTCAAAATACGGCGAAATGATTGACATCGGCGTTGAGCAAAAAATCGTGGATAAAGCCGGCGCGTGGTTTGCCTATAAAGGAGAGCGTTTAGGACAAGGCCGTGAAAATGCTAAAACTACGCTGAAAGAAAATCCAGAGCTTTGCGCACGTGTTGAAACTGATGTCCGCAATGCATTGGGCATTGGCGTTAAGGTTCCAGTAGCCGAAGTGAGCGAGGTCGCCACTGGGAAGGCAAAAGCCTGATGAATTGTCCTGTGTGTAAAACAGAAATTCTGGCAGCCCTGCAAATTGAGGAGGGGCTGCCAGCTTTTCATTGTGCCCACTGTAGCGGACAGTGGATTGCGGCGGATGCTTATCTGGCCTGGGTCACTGTCCGCGAAAATTTGCCTGAGGAGCCATATCAGGGACGAGAACTAACAATTAATGATGACCAGCGGGCGCGGCTCTGTCCAAATTGTCGCGGCATTATGCTGCGTTATCAGGTTGGTCATGGCACGAGCGTGATTTTAGATCAATGCGGTTCGTGCAATGGAATATGGTTTGATCGGAATGAATGGGAAGCTCTCAAAGGAAGAAATTTGCACGATGACATTCACCATATTTTTACTGCTCCCTGGCAGGATGCAGTGCGCCGCGAGGAAGCGAGTGTTCATCTCGACAAAATTTATCGGCAACGATTTGGCGAAGACTACGACGAAGCTCTGCGCATCCGCGACTGGTTAAATAATCATTCGCAGCGCAGTCACCTGCTTGCCTTTCTGCAAGACGAAAATCCTTATCAGGCTTAAATTTTATGCGACTAACGGAAATGGCATCGTGTGCTGGTTGAGCGGCAAAGCTCACGCCTGGCGCACTTGCTCAAGTTTTGAGCGGGCTACCAAAACAACCGAATAACCCCAATGTCCTGGTTGGCTTCGAGCATGCCGATGATGCCGGAGTGTATCGTTTGAGCGCTGATGTAGCGTTAGTCCAAACCCTCGATTTTTTCACACCAATTGTTGATGACCCTTTTGATTATGGACGCATTGCCGCACTCAATTCCCTCAATGACGTGTGGGCGATGGGTGGAACTCCGCTCACGGCGATGGCGATTACCTGCTTTCCGCGCAACGGAGTTGATTTTGCTATTCTGGGCGAAATTATGCGTGGAGGCCTGTCAATATTGACTGAAAATAATGTTGCCCTGCTTGGCGGACACAGTGTGGACAATGCCGACATTATGTTTGGGTATTCGGTAACAGGAGTTATTGACCCGCATAAAATTGCTACAAATACGGGAGCGCGGCCCGGCGATGTTTTGCTTTTGACCAAACCAATCGGTACCGGAATCATTTCGACGGCGATCAAATTTGAAAAATGTCCAGTAGAAGTTGCTGCCGCCTCCATCAAAACAATGCTGACCTCAAGCCGTGATGCCGCCACCGCGATGCAGGAGTTTGGCGTCAAAGCCGCGACTGATATTACGGGTTTTGGCTTGCTTGGACATGCCTGGGAAGTCGCCAAAGCCAGCCAGGTTACCTTTGAAATTGACGCCGCCCAAATCCCGCTTTTACCACACGTCTTAGAATTAGTCGCCCAGGGAATGCTGACGCGCGGTGACCGCGTTAACCGTGATTACATCGGCACAGACATTCAGATTTCTGCCGCAGTCAGTAAAGAAATGCAGAGCCTGCTTTATGATCCGCAAACAGCGGGCGGGCTGTTGATTTGTATTGCTGAAGATCGTGCGAATGAAATGCTCGAAAAATTACGCCAAGAATACCTGCAAGCGGCAATTATTGGTCACGTTGTTACGCCAAAGACAACTTCATTAGTTATCCAATAAAGTGTTGCAAACTGGAAAGTTTGCGCTACTAAGGAGAAATTATTTAATGCGATTACCGGATGGTTCACAAAAAAATATTCTGGATTTATTTCGACTTAATGGACGAAAAGCTTTAATCACGGGCGGAGCCGGAGGTTTGGGGCGCGTGATGGCGCAGGCTTTTTCTGAGGCGGGGGCCGAGGTTGCTATCGCCAGCCGCAAGCTGTCAGATTGCGAGCAGGCAGCGAAAGAAATTACTGCTTTAACCGGACGGAAAGTTTTTGCGGCGGCGGTGGATACCACCAAAGAAGAGGACATCACTAAGCTCAAAGAAACTTTGGCGAATGATTTCGGCAGCGTAGATATTTTGATCAACAATGCCGGGATTAATATTCGCGGCAATATTCAGGACCTGTCCGAAAATGAGTTTGACGCAGTGATGGCGGTCAATGTCAAAGGGCCATTTTTATGTTCGCGCACTTTTGGCCCTGAGATGTGTGAAAATGGTTGGGGAAGAATTATCAATCTCGGTTCAATTATGTCCGTGATTTCGATGGCTGGACGCACGCCCTACGCTTCCTCAAAAGCCGCGATTTTAGGCTTTACCCGCACACTGGCGTTAGAGTGGGCGACCAAAGGTGTGACAGTGAACGCGATCTGTCCGGGGCCGTTTGCGACCGATATGAATTTGCAACTTTTAAATGACCCGGAAAAGTACAAAGCCTTCGTTGAGAAAATTCCGATGGGACGCTGGGGTGAGTTACATGAAATCGCCGGCGCTGCTTTATTTCTGGCTTCGGACGCGGCGTCATTTGTGACGGGCAGTTCGTTGTTTGTGGACGGCGGATGGACGGCGCAATAAAAGCCGCTTGACTATCTTTGGTGCGTTGCTACTATAGGATTATCCACTGAGCTTGCAAAGGCCGTACCCCTCGGTGAGATGCATGTTTGAATCTGAACCGCCGCTCATAAAGAAGGCTGTCTTAATAAGGAGTTGAAGTGAAAATAACCTGGCATAAATTCCTCATTTTCGGTGTCGTGATTTTTCTGGTAGCCAGCACTGCTGGACTCACCTCATCAGCGACCGTCCAAATTACCGCAGAAGATCGTGCGAATGAACAAAAGCTGTATCGGCAATTCATAGATTCCGTTGAGATCATCCGCGAAAATTATCTGGAAGAAGTTGATTACGAAATTCTGACCAAAACCGGCATTCAGGGAATGTTACGGACGCTTGATCCGCATTCGGCTTACTACGATAAAAAATCGTTCGAGGATATGCGCAATGATCAGCGCAGCCAGTATTTTGGCATCGGCTCAGTTATTGGGATGCGTGATGGCAAAGTATTTATTCAGGAGCCATTCAAGGACACTCCTTCCACCCGCGCCGGGTTGCGTTACGGTGATCAAATCGTCGGCATTGACGGACAGAATTCCGAAACCTGGAATTCGAATCAGGTCACTTCAAAATTGCGCGGAGAGCAGGGGACAAAAGTTAAGGTGTCAGTTCGGCGGGCGGGAATTGCTGAGCCTGTGACCGTGACGATTGAACGCGATGCGATCCCGCAGCTTTCAATCACGGGTAATTATTTAGTGCGTCCCGGCATCGGTTACGTCAATATGCCGCGTGGTTTTCATTCGACCACCAATGATGAACTGACCTCGGTGATTGCGAATTTGAAGGAGCAGGGCGCGAGTTCAATCATCATGGATTTGCGCGACAATCCCGGTGGATTTTTAGACCAGGCTATTAAAGTTTCCGACAAGTTTTTACAGCGCGGACAAACAGTTTTGTCAGTTCGTTACCGCGAAGGCAAATTAATGGATCGTGATTTGCCAGCGGAAACCGGCTCGCCCGAAACTTTCCCGCTGGTTGTTTTGATCAATAAAAATACGGCTTCGGCGTCGGAAATTGTCGCTGGTGCAGTGCAGGATCATGATCGTGGCCTGATCGTTGGCGATACCAGTTTTGGCAAAGGACTTGTCCAAACCATTATTCCGCTTTCCGGTGGAGCCGGACTGACACTTACGACGGCGCGTTATTACACACCCAGCGGACGCCTGATTCAGCGCGATTACTCAAATAGTTCGATGTACGAATATTATGGTCGGCGCGTGGGCAGCGAACCTCTGGATGAAACCAAACAGAAAAATAACAAGGCCTGGCTGACTGATTTAAAACGTCCTGTTTATGGGGGCGGCGGCATCAACCCTGATGTCAGAGTTAAAGATACCAAGATTGAAAACCTTGATTTGCTGAATCAGACGCAGATTATTTTGCTGAGTCCAATTTTCCTGTACACCCGCGAACTGGTAGGCGGTCAGATTGCCGTTGCGAAAGATTTTCAATTGAGTGGCCCACCACAATTTGAGCGGCAGATGAAGCCGAATGAATATGTCGTGACGGATCCGATTATGAAATCGTTCCGCGAGTATTTGACCGCGTGGTTGAGCAAACATCCCGAAATTGTGCTGACTCCAGCGCAGGTTGAAGAACAAATGACCTGGGCGCGTAATCGTATTCGCTTTGAGACTTTGGTGGCGGCTTATGGCACCGACAAAGCGCAACAGGCGATGGCGGATTTGGATGCGCAATTGCAAAAAGCGATTGCTGAGTTACCCAATGCAGCGGCTCTTTCGGAAAGAGCACGCCAAAAACGCAGCGTTTCAAAACGATAAGCCAGAGCAAAATTTGAATCCGGGTTTAAGGGCGGTTGATGGATTTCAGCCGCCCTGTTTTAATTTTTGGGTCATACGGTCGCACTCAATTTACAATGATCGCCATCATGCCTCTTCTCAAACGCAAGCTTTTTTTACCTTTCCTGCTGATCCTGCTGCTTTTTGCCGCCTGGGTTTTTACGCATCAATTCACTCAGGTAGCGCTTGAAACTTATATTCCTGAATCTGCCCTGGGCTATGTTGAAGTTAACGATATGTCCGCGCTCCTGGAAAAATTTACCGCAACTGAGGCGTGGAAAAACCTGGCGCCGGCTTATGGTTTGTCGCGCAGTTTTGGCTCAGCGGGCTGGCTCGGAAAATTATCACGGTGGTCGGGCATCAGGACAAGTGAATCGTTATTGCTTGCACGCGGGCAATTTGCACTGGTGATCACCGGTATCGAAGTCCGCGGCGATGAAGTCAAACCACGCATGGCTTTGGTCGTCGAAACGCACGGCAGCAAAGCACAAATCAAAGCATTAATTGCCGAACGACTATTGCAACTGGCAACTCGTGCTTATAAAAATCCGGTGCAGGAAACCAGTGAATATGCAGGCGTGCCAGTGACGATTTTTCGCGCTCCACAAGGCGACCGAAAAATTCTGGCGACCAGTATTGACAGCGAATTGATTGTTGCCAATGATCCTGATGCCTTGCGTGCATGCATCGAAGCGCGGCAGGGACACGTGCCCACAATAGCGAAAAATAATTTCTTACCCCAGGCCAAACACGCAGTGAAAGGTAACGATGAAGTTTTTGCCTTTGTGAACAAATCCGGGGCTGCGCGGCTCTCACAATTTTTAGCGCACATCGTTGCGGGCAAAGTTATCGAAGGAACGCCACTGGCTGGGTTGCTGGAAAATTTAGCGGCTGAAATTTCTAAAAATGCGGTTGAGGCGATGGCGTATAGCACGAGTTTTGAAGGCGGCGATGTGGCTGATCGCTATGCGATTTTATGTCAGCCGCAAATGGCGGAAAGTCTGCGCTCCACCATTCGCGTTGCCAGCGATGCCTCACTGGAAAATAGTGCGGCGCTGAAACTTATTCCGGCTTCAGCACAGGAAATAACTTTGCTGCATATTGACGACCCGAACCAGGCACTGGACGGGGTTGAGAAAATTATTTCGGCGCATATCGGAGTAGCTGAAAGCTTTTTGTTTCATCGTTTTTTTCTCACTGCGCGGAAAACATTTCTGGGGCTTGAGCCAGGCGAAACGGCCAGCAATTTGATCGGGAATGAAGTGATGCGAGTAAGCCTGGCGCCCTCCGCAAAAGAAGAAAATTCGAATCATCGTGTGTGGTTGATTGCGGCGCGGAATGCCGCTTCATTAACTACTCTCGCCGGACGTTTATTGCGGCAACAGGGGAATGGAATTAAGCGCGAGAGCTATCGCAATTTAGAGCTGCAAAGCTCAGGTGACGAGAAGCGTGCGTATGTGTTGCTTAATAATTTCCTGGTGCTGGGCGACAAAGAAAATGTTAAGCGACTGCTTGACGAACACGAAAAGAAATCTTCACTGCGCGATGCACCGCAATTCACCGCCGCAATTCGTTCCGCGTCAGAAAACAAAAGCGCCCTGTACAGCTTCAGTTCTGTGACGCAGGAGACCCAAAAAATGATGAGCAGTCTGGCGTATAAATTAAAAGGGAAACCGGATGCTCAGGTGACAACGCAACTGAACAAATTGCCGCTGGCAACCAGCAATATGCAAGTCAACGAACGGGGAATTCAGCTTGCAACACGTTCTCCGTTTGGTAATTTCCCTGCCATACTCGCGTTTGTAGATTCAATTTTCTAACCGACCATGCCCAAAAAACAACTCACCCTTATTCCTCTGATCGGCATCATTTATTTTACTGTCAGCGGTGGCGCCTTCGGGCTTGAAAATGTGATTTCAGGCGCTGGCCCGGGGCTTGGCTTGGTACTGCTCATTATTACCCCTTTACTGTGGAGCGTGCCGATTGCCCTGGTGACGGCAGAAATGGCGACGATGCTGCCGATTGATGGCGGCTATTATCGTTGGGTATATTTTGGACTGGGAAGATTTTGGGGCTTCCAGGAAGGCTGGTGGACGTGGCTTTACACCTTCGTGGACATGGCAATTTATCCGGTCGTGTTTACGACGTACCTGAAATATTTTTTCCCCGGCATGACGGGCTGGCAACAATGGTTGATGAATCTGGTCGTGATTTTTACCTCGTTGCTTATCAATTGGCGCGGGGCTAAATCGGTGGGCAATAGTGCGATCATCGCCTTCATCGTGGTCACTGCGGCGTTTTTATTATTATCAGTAATTGGCATCGTGAAAATGACGCATGTTCCCTGGCAACCATTG
>JAYSTY010000074.1:0-4049 GCA_043719385.1 Blastocatellia bacterium
TACCAACCACATCAAACAATGATCGCTCACATAACACTGTGCAAATGCTACCAATAATATTGCCATGTGTTAGCAAATCTTCGAGTGCGGAACCTTGTCGCTGGCTCCGGCTGATGCCCAAAGGATTTAAGTCGGCATCCACCACGGTAAATGCCGAATAACAAGCACGCACGTGTGGATGTTGTTGTAAGACGTTGATCTGTTGTTCGAGCTTGTGCGGGAGCCACGTGTCATCCGCATCCAAAAACGCAATATAACGTCCGCGACTTTCCGCAATGCCACGATTGCGCGCGACCGCGACGCCACCGTTTGGTTGGCGGATGTAGCGCACGGGGGTTTCGTAACGACGCATGACCTGTTCGGTCTCATCCGTTGATCCATCATCAATCACTAAAATCTCAAAATCCTGCCAGGTTTGCGCGAGTACGCTTTCAACCGCTTCGACAACGTAATGCGCGGAATTATACGTGGGAATGATTACTGATACTGTTGGCATTAATTACTTCAATTCCATTTGTGTTGAGCCGTTGATAAATCGTTTCGTAAGACCGCACCATATCTTCAAACCGAAATTTGCCGATTACTTTCTCACGCCCTGCGCCTGCCATTTGTTGACGCAGCGTTGAAGCATTCAGCAAATCTGCAATTGTATCGGCTAAAGCTTGTGCATCAGCGGGAGGCGCGAGCATTCCGTCAATGCCTTCCTCTACGATTTCAGGAATTCCACCTACGCGAGAAGCCACAACCGGAGTGCCTAAATACAATGCTTCGGCAAGCACTAAGCCAAACGCTTCGGCGACGCTGGGCAAAACAAAGACATCCGCCGCCGCCATTAAATCAGGCAAATCTTTTCTGAAGCCGAGGAATGTCACTACGTCATCACAACCGAGCGTGCGCACCATTGCTTGATAATGGGTCAGCAAAGCGCCTTTGCCCGTGACCAGCAATTTGATCTTCCCGTTAAAGCTGGCTTTGAGTTTTGTCATCGCCTCAAACAAATATTCATAACCTTTTTCTGGATGCAGCCGCGCCGCAATTAACAAGAGCGGTGTTTCATCCGCAACAAATTCCTGACGTACTTTTTCGCGGTCAAAATTTTCCGAGAGTTTGACGCGCGTAAAATCAATGCCATTCAAGACGACGTGCAATTTTTCTGCCGGCGCTTGCTCTTCAGCAATCATGTGGTCTGCCGTATGTTGCGACACCGCAATGACTCCGTGACTCAGGCGTGTACAAAGTTGATCCAGACGCACATGCCAGCGTTTGTTAATGCGCGTGTGATAGTCCGAATAATGCCGCGTCTCAATTCGCATTTTTGTACGTGCCAGCGTTCCTGCCAGCAACCCAATCACCGAAGGCTCAAACAAATGTGTATGCAAAATGTCCACGTTGTTTTGGCGTAAATAATTCGCCAGTTTCAGCAAGCCTATTGGATATTCCCAGCGTTGACGACAATCGCAACTGAAACATTCCACTCCCTGCGCTTGCATATAATCGCGCAGCCAATCCGCCATCGGATTCAGCGTAGCGAAAACCATCTGATAGCGTTCACGATCATGCCATTTTGCTAATTGCGGAAAATAACCGCTGGTGTCGCTATCCTGCGCAAAATGTAAGATTCGTTGCATGCTTCTCACTTTACCAATGAACCGACGTGTTTCGATGCAAAATCGTCACGGCGGCTTTCATTCTTCCAACCTAAGTTTCTACCCAAAAAGTTGCCGAGCCTGTCATTGAAAGGGGTAAAAAAATCTTCCAGATTTTGTGCCGCGCTACTCTCCAACTTTTGATAGCCGTTTTGGTTAAACTGATCGTAAGTATCAAGCTCATGCAGAGGTAAGCCAAGAAACTCTTGTACCTCTTGGTAAACTTTAGCCGGGTTAGTAAAAAGTTCTTCGCTCAGAACGATTTTGATCTGGCTTCTGTCAAAAACTTCCAGCCACGGCTTGAGCAATTCGATGTATGCATGGCGCGCCAGATACGCACAGCGCGGATTGATCGAAAAAGTTTCTTGCTCTCGGCAAAATAACTCGCCGCCCTGTTTGATGTATTGCAACTCTGCCTGAATGACTTTTTCAAAGACAATATCGTCTGCCGTGTATGTGCCTGTTTTGAGGCCGAACTGATATGCGGAATAGGCGGCCTCAACTGGCTCTCGCAGCAGCAAAATCAACCGGACTTGCGGTAACAATTCCGCGATGCGCCGCGCCACAAACGGGTTATACAAATACGAGGGCGTCGCTTCCCCGGTTATGACCTGACCGCCAAGCACTTTTTCATATGCCCATTTTTCAACTTGCGTAGGGAAATGGCGGCGATACCAATTACTACCTTTCTCATAGTGGTAATCAAAATAGAATAATTCCTTGCTGAGCGCAGGAAGTACACAAGGATGTTGCGTCAAATATTCATAGAGCGACGTTGTTCCACATTTTCTGGCCCCGATAATAATAAAATCTGGCAATACTCTGATCTGTTGCGTGAGTGAACGATACGCTTTAACCGTTCGCACCATTGGTGTTCGTAATTTTTTTCGCGTATGTCGCTCAAGAAATCGGATGTGAGGTCCTGCGGTTAGCATAATATTCGGATGTATTGGAGCTAGTTATTCAAAGCGACGCAACTTACGAGCAGATACCTGGTGCAAATCTTATAGTGAATTCGCGCCAAACTCAGCCGATTGATTCTGTATTTCAATTCGATTACTAAGCTTTTTCAGGCCTTGCCGATACCCTCGCTGTAAGTGAATCCCTAGCAAGAGTCGGTAAAGGCGGTCAAGTGCCGTACTCTGCGGCATTATTCGTTCAAGCAAAACAGTCAATCGAAAAAGACTGTTCAGAAACAGGCTTTGCCCCAACACCGATTTGACAATCTTGCGCATGCTGAGTCCGAATGGCTCCTGCCCGAATCGCAATGATCCGTTGACCTGTTGTCGCTCAATGTTCTGTGACCAGTCAGGATAGTCCTGACAAAACGGAATGACGTTTTCACTCCCCCATTCCACCCGTCGGCAATAACTCTGAAGATCAAGTGAATGATCGTAATGAACGGTATCGGCTTCGGGAATAAATACAATCTGTCCGCCACGTGCGGTGTGCCGTAAGGCAAAGTCTTGATCTTCTGCACTGTGTATCCCGCTATTAAATCCACCCAGTTCAAAATATTGGTTCCGGTCAAACGACATATTCGCCGCTGTGCAAAAGTTTCGCATTGCGACTACGCCGCGTTTCTTCGGCAAACCATTTAATTCCAGGTTCTGACGAAACCGTCCAAAGGGTGTTTTCAATGTCTCTGGTGGCAAATGGATTGCGCCCACAACTAATGCACCAGGCCATTCCTCGTGTGCCCGTATATGAGCCGCCAGAAAATCTGCCTTGACGCCGATGTCATCATCCAAAAACAAAAGAATTCTTCCTTGCGCAACAGTAGCGCCAGCATTGCGTGCGGCGGATCTTTCGACACCTTCTAATCGCAGCACACGACACTTCGGATTCTCAATTTCTCCCGTCAATACAACCGGAGGCGTAGAGCCATCATCCATCACTAAAATTTCATACTCAGTCGCAGGCAAAGTTTGTTGTCGCAGTGCCGCAACAGTATCAGCGATTTTGTCAGGCCGATTATGGGTCGGGATTATTACACTGATTTTTATTTGGCCCACGTTTGCGCCTCCGCTGGATTCGCAGCGTGGATGAAACCCATCATGCTTTGCTTTGTGCTTGGCAACGGCCTAATCGCTTCGATTTTTTCCGTATTAATATTCACAATGCGCGGTGGCGTTGTCGGATCAAACAAATTCAGGTTTACATCACGACCTGCCATAGCCGCAATCTCACGCGGGGAAATCAATCCTTTGCCGCACAGGTTGAAAATTTCTCTTGTGACATTGCTGGTGACTAAACTCCAAACAATGTCGGCAACAGCACGCGTTGCCATGAATTGATACTGCGAATCGGGATGAATGCGTAACGGCTCATTATGCAAAATGTCATATACCGGATTTTTGCGCAGGCCAGCGCCCACCATTCCCGCCAGTCGCACGATCAGCC
>JAYSTY010000075.1:0-4047 GCA_043719385.1 Blastocatellia bacterium
ATAAATCAGAAGATGTAAAAGTCAGTGTGAATATTGCTGTCCCTGATGATCCTAACAAACATATTCAAACAAGTTGCACTCAGCTTAGAGAATTGAAGAGTCAATTACGAAGAGTTCTAAGCGGAGGAAATCAGATTTTTAAGAATATAGAAATGCCGGAAGAATGGGCGAACGCCTCAATACTTGTTCAGTCCCAAACCACCTGGGAAGTTTTTATAGGAGCAATCCGTGATCTTTTTGTTGAAGAAATGGCATATCGTTTAGATTCTTGGGAAGAAAGAACAAAATACCCAAAACTAAATCAAGAGATGCATTCTATACGCGAACGCCGAAACTTTATTGAACACCCTGAATCAGTACAAGGGAGGAAAGTAGAAGAGAACTGCTGTCAACAAGACATAGGGCGTCGAACTCCAACATCGGCGAATGAGTGGCTATTTCTACAGGTTAAGATTCTAGAGCGAATGGTAGATGCAATTCAACAATGCGTTAAGTCTTAACCTTGTCTTTATCAACTACTGATACAGCTATTGATTCGACAAAATAGAAGACATTCTTCAAGGGGATACAAAAAACTATTCCGAAAAAATGTAAAAGACTGCAAAAGTAAGATTTAATAACATTTTTTAGAGTAAGCACCGAATCGGATTCGCATAAATCCAGGGTCTCCATTCACCATCCAATTCCAACCAAACCTCAGCGCGATAAATCCCCGCTTCTTTCACTCCAAATTCTAACTTGTCACTGACAATTTCCTGCACAATTTTCCCATTGCGAAACAGTTTGATTTTGCCGCTCGTCGGAGCCGCGATTTGTAAGGTTAATCCCGCAGATAATTTCACTTCATCGCCCATTATTCTAACTTGTCGCGCATTGGTTTTCGCTACGAAGGCAAATCCGGTTGGATCGCACAACCAGTCGTGGGCGACGTAGGCGTGGGATTTTTTCAGCGCTTCACGCACTGCATTTTCAGTTTGTTGCCTGGCGAGAATGTGTGTCGTCACGTAGCGCAGGCTGTTGTCATACGGGTCAAGGTCGAATTGGGCTATGGTGTCGCCGCTGGATTTTCCTTTCGTTAATTCAGGAATGCGGGGCGCGCGTTTGGTGGAGATTTTGAAGGATGGTTCTTTGTCGCCGGTCAGCCAGATTTCCAGCGCGTCGGGCGCGCCGACTTTGACGGTGATGACCTGGTTGTGGTGGCAATCGTTCGCGGCTACGCCCGTGACGCGGTGGAACTGGCTGTCGGCGTCCCATTTTTTAATGTAGTTCTGCAAATAATCCTGCTGCGCTCCGAAAACTTCCTGCGGAAAATCCTTCACGATCTGACGAAATTTTTCGATGCCATCAGGATCAGCGAGCGTTAGTTGCAGCCACTTCAGGAATTCGACTTCCGGTTTGAAATCGGCGTGATGATTATAAATTTCCATTCCCGTCAATTTTGCCGTAGACCAATCGGGACGCTCTTCGATGTGCGAAAGAAAAATATCGCCGCCATTTTCTGTGACTAATTTTGTAAATTCTTCCGTGCCTTTGTACGGGCGATTGATGATGGAATTTTTTGGATACGCGAGAAAGCCTTCGTATTCCGTGCCGGGAATGAACAGGACGCCATCGCGCAGGCCGCGCCAGCTATCATTGATAAAATCTACCGGCGGACGCCAATGATTCGTCAGCATCACAATGTCTACGCCAGTACGTTTGCACGCGGCGAGGAGTTCAGGACGCGTGCCGCCAGTGTGCGCGGAATCTTCGGCATGGACGTGCATAATTGCGCGAAAATCTTTGTAGCCGTTGATGAGCTTGAGTTGATGACGCGATTTTTGCAGGCGCAGACGGTCTGCTTGTACGGCGCGGAGGTGTTCGGGTTGCAGGCGTTCGATGGTGGAATATTTACGAACCTGATCCTGCGCGAAAGCCAGCGAACTCAGCCCGGACAACAAAATCAAAGTCAGGAAACTTAGTAATATTTTTTTCATTATAAAATTGTCAGAAGTCCAACAAACTTCAGTTTGTTGCGCTTTGCGGTCACTGTATCTCTGTTGCGAAGTCTCAGCAAACTAAAGTTTGCCGGACTTTTTTTTCTTTGCCCTTTGCGTTGAAAAAGCTCAGCATTATCGCCTGGATAAAATTCTGAGTCCCAGCGCGGTTTCGTGCAGAATTGCACCAAATCTCTCACTCATAACTTTTCTGTTTGCCAGCGCAATTGTTAACCCACGTCCGGCAAAAATGCTAATGAAAACCATCACCGGCGCACGAAAACGGCCTGCGCCCATCGTGCCTCCCGCCAGCGCAATTAAATAAACGCTGGTCAGAAGCAGTAACAATACTGGCATTTTATTATCGAGTTGTCCCATCAAGCCAGGCAGCGCCAAAAGGTAATACGCAAATAAAATTACTCCGAAAACAAGCGCCCAAAAAACGAGTAACGGATTAGTGGTAACAAAGTTTGCCGCCGTAGTAAATACGCCCAGGCTGACAATTGAATTCATCGCTTTGCCAGACACGGGATACAGCCGAAAGAGCCGCAGATAATCGGAGACGCCCGGATCAATCAGGACAATCAAAATTCCTTTCAGGTAAGTTTGTGCAAAAGTAACTGGCGCACTGATGACCGCACGCAGGCCTTCGTCACGCATAAAATCGTAACGCTGAGCGGCTGACCAATTTATTTGCTCCGGGTGATTCGCAAAATACTTTTCACTTGTGTAAAAGCCCATTTCGTCCAGTACCTGATAAAAAGGCTGATTTTGCTGGCTGGCCTTGAGCGCAGCATTTTGATGAAAGTAGAGATTGAATTCTGCCGCCGCAGAAAATCCTCCGTATCCGGTAATTTCCTTGTTCCGCATATGCCACAAACTCAGCAGGCTCATCGTCAGCAGAAAGAATAAAAACACTTGAGAAATATCGGCAAACGACTTCCGACGGTTGTTACGATTGCAAGCGATGCCCCGAAAAATCAGGACTGTAGTAAAGATGACTGGCAATAAATAACCAATAGGACGTACATAAATTGCGGCAACCAGAAAGAGTGCCGAGAGAACAAGCGTGCCAATTTTTTTCTTACTCCGCTGCTCTTTTCCGGCTCCGGCATAAATCAACATTCCGCGCTTTGCGGATTGTAATTTCCGGCTGATGCGCTCATCGGTTTTTCGGGATAAGTTCGTATCCAAACAAAGTAAAGGAATAAAAAAATACAGTGCTGCTGCCAGCAAAGTAATAAACAATGTATCGCTTAACAACCAGCAGCTATAAATTATGCTGAGCGGTTCGATGGCATATAAAAGCGCACTGATTACCGCCATTTTCTCATCGGCAAATAGCTGCCTGCTGATGCCAAAAACCAGGCACACTGTCAGGCAACTGAGCGCAATTTGCAGGCAGATGGTCAGTAACTCGACGTGATTGCTCAGAATGCCGGGACACAAAAATAAAGGGTATCCCGGCGTGCGGATAATTTCCGGTACTCCATTGGTGGTAAAACTTCCCTGGATGAGTAATTCTTTCGCGGGTTGCAAATATGATCCGGTATCTTTGGCGTGAAAGACTGAAAAATCACGCACCAAAAATATGGCGGCAATAAAGACAAGACTGCGAAGACAAAAAGCGAGGCAAAGCGCCCATTTGAGACGAGGCAACATAGGCTTTTTCCTTGTGGCTGATGACGATTGCCGGGGGAGGAAGTAGCGGGGGACAATCGCACGCAATTTTTCGGAGCTTTAGTAGCTGGCTCTCATTTATTGATTCCCTGTTAAGTCGGGCGGTTGAGAGTCCATGTAAGAGACAGTTTGATTATGGCTGAGATTCCAATTATTTTTGCAATATGTGCTTTCTTTCTGGCTATTTAACGGTGTTTGGCATTGTCTTATTTCTTGCCAGTCATTTCTTTGATGAAATCAACTTCGGCTTGTAAATATGCTGAGCCATCACCTTTAAAAACTTCGTGAAACCAGATGGCAGGTTCACGATCAACATAAGGATTTTTCCACGAATCCCAGGGCAAATTTGTTTGTGTTTTTCCCGCCACAAAGCCCCAGTTGATTGCGGCTA
>JAYSTY010000076.1:0-4046 GCA_043719385.1 Blastocatellia bacterium
CACTTTCCGCGTTCCCAAAAGTCTGCCCGTGAATTTTCCATTGATGCCGAAAGGCGTTGAGCACTGAGTCCAACGCAACTCACTTTTATTTTGACGGCAAGTGAATTTTCCATTGATGCCGAAAGGCGTTGAGCACGCCTCTTTTATCCCGCACACCATCGTGAACAGGATAGTGAATTTTCCATTGATGCCGAAAGGCGTTGAGCACCGCCCGGATGGTCGCCAGGAGAATCGCACCCGTGAGATTGTGAATTTTCCATTGATGCCGAAAGGCGTTGAGCACCTGGCGCATTTAATGCACCGTCTCTGGAATTGATTGTGAATTTTCCATTGATGCCGAAAGGCGTTGAGCACGCGACGAAATCGGTTGACGACGAAAGCGTTCAGGAAGTGAATTTTCCATTGATGCCGAAAGGCGTTGAGCACTCGTTTGATAAAACTCCTGCTCAGACCAACCTGACACGTGAATTTTCCATTGATGCCGAAAGGCGTTGAGCACCCTACGCAAGCGCAGATAACTTAGATGATATTTTGCGCGTGAATTTTCCATTGATGCCGAAAGGCGTTGAGCACGTGACGAATAAGTGGGGGAGACTTTATCGCTATATGCGTGAATTTTCCATTGATGCCGAAAGGCGTTGAGCACCGATTCTTGATATTTTCAAACGCAATCCTGAACGCAATCGTGAATTTTCCATTGATGCCGAAAGGCGTTGAGCACCCTATGCCGACGCCGTGCGCAAGGAAACTCGCAATGAGTGAATTTTCCATTGATGCCGAAAGGCGTTGAGCACGTCGTTAAGAGCTTTTGCGTCGGATTCGTCCAGTTGTGAATTTTCCATTGATGCCGAAAGGCGTTGAGCACCGCACTGTAGCACTTTCCGCGTTCCCAAAAGTCTGCCCAGTGAATTTTCCATTGATGCCGAAAGGCGTTGAGCACCCGGGGCAATTCCTCCCTTCACCAATCCGCTTGTGTGAATTTTCCATTGATGCCGAAAGGCGTTGAGCACGCCTACAATGCCGATGTTGCCGGGACGGTAGTTTTCGAGGTGAATTTTCCATTGATGCCGAAAGGCGTTGAGCACCTGGAAGACGAGCGCGAGAATGCGGATTTGGCAATTGTGAATTTTCCATTGATGCCGAAAGGCGTTGAGCACCTGGTGGAAGTGTTGGCGTCAACAGGTCTGCGTGTGTGTGAATTTTCCATTGATGCCGAAAGGCGTTGAGCACAGGCAGTAGGAGCGATGCCAGAAGCAAGGCATCCAGTGTGAATTTTCCATTGATGCCGAAAGGCGTTGAGCACCTCTATTTTTTAATCTGTAAAACATGTGGGAAGGTGTGAATTTTCCATTGATGCCGAAAGGCGTTGAGCACATTTTGCACTTGAGAGAGAAACAAAGAACGCAGTTTGTGAATTTTCCATTGATGCCGAAAGGCGTTGAGCACCATTGGCGGTCGTAATTGTGTTGCCTGTAAAAGAAGGTGAATTTTCCATTGATGCCGAAAGGCGTTGAGCACCAGACGGAATCAATTTACTGCACGAAGTTGGGTCTCGCCTTGCCACCAAACCTGGTTTACAATATGCCCGTTATGAAGACTGAGGCCAATAATTCAGACGTGATTACGTTAGATGCGGAATTGAAAACGCCATTTTTTAGCGAGGTCTGCTCTTACTGCGTCCATTGGGACATAGAGTCTGTCGAGCCACGTTGTCAAGCGTTTCCGGCTGGCATTCCACAAGCCATTTGGCTGGGCCAACACAATCATCAAACTACTTATCCGGGCGATCAAGGGATTCAGTTTGAGGAAATTCAGATTCCTCAACAGGAGCGCATCGCCGCCTAACTTCCCACGACATCAATCGGCGAAAACTTGCCACCACGTAGAGCAAAGCCGTATCGTAACTGGTGCGGCTTTGGTATTTTTGTAGGCAGGTAGACTGCGAGTGGTCCTAAACCGGGCTTTTTCAACGCAAAGGGGTAAAAGGACAAAGGATCAAAGAACATCAGGCAAAGTAAATCCTTTGTCTCTTTGCGGGAAAGTCTTTGCTCAACAGAAGGTGAGAGCTGAAAAATCTGACCAAAATACGTCAAAAACCCGGAAGTACGGGACTTCATCCGGGCTTTAAAACGATTGATTTAATTGGTGCGCCCGGGACGACTCGAACGTCCGACCTCTTGATTCGTAGTCAAGCGCTCTATCCAACTGAGCTACGGGCGCATTTGAGGAATGGGCATTCTGCCATTCGGATAAATTACTGTCAAGCGATGTGCGGTTGAGCAAATCAGCGCGGTTGTGTTGATCTGGCTGGAATTACTGGTGCGGAACTGCTGGCGTGACAGCCTGGCGGTTTTTCTGAACAGCCTGCGCCTGCGCATCTGCTACTTGCCCTAACTGCTGGGCGGTCTCATTCATAACTTTGCGTAACCAGATGCAGCCGGGATCAAGGTCTTCGTATTTGTGCCATTGCAGGGTTTCCGTCAGTCTGGGGATTTCAATCGGGAAGGGAAGTAAACGCAGGGGCAAATATTTCGCAGACAGTTTCGCCAGACGGGTGTGCATTGTCGCAATGCGATTCGTTCCCACGATCATTGTCGGCAACAAAGTGAAAGCCGGAACAACAACTTCGATGCGGCGTACAGAGCCATAATTTTTCAGAAACCATTCATCAAAGCTCGGATTCCGGGCGTCGCCAAAGGCCATGATGACGTGCCCCATCGCCAGATATTGCGCAAAGGAAATTGTTTTACCAACCAGGGGATTATCCTGCCAAACGACACAGGTGTGATCATCCTCAAACAGTAACTTGCTGGGGTGATCGGCGGAGGCAAAAATATCAGGGATGAGCAGAAAATCTATTTCCCCTCGATTCAGTGCATCGTGATGCGATTGCGTCGTCTGGCGCAATTCAAAGGTGATGCCGGGCGCTTCTTTTCGGCGCGTTGCAGGACGGCGGCCATAAACACCGTCAGCGCATAATCTGATCCCATGATCGTGAATTTTCGTTTGGCTGTCGCCGGATCAAATTCGGCAGTGGCGGCAACCGTCGCCTGGACTTGCAACATAATATCGCGCCCAGGTTTGTGGCAAAATTAAGGGCGCTGACATTTCGTTCATCGAAGACGTAAAGTATCAGGACATGCCAATTCGCGTTGAATACAAAGGCAATATTTCCGGCGATGAAATTAAATTTTCGCGGCAGGTTGGCGAATTTGCGACAGAAGAATTTGTTGCTAAACGAGTAAGATAAACAGACAAAAATTATGACAAACCAATTTGCACCTGGCACCTTTTCGCAAGCTGGTAATCAACCTGTGCGATTGAGACGATCAATAAAATATTTTGCTGGATGAAAAATTTGCGCCAACGGCTTCGGTGTATTTGAAGGTGAACAATACACCACTGCGCTTTGGCGAGATGATGGAAATTTACCGCAGCCAACCGAATCAACCAAAGGTGAAAAAATAATCCGAACTTGAAAAATTAAGATAGAATTAACTTGAAATTTACACCGAAAAAAACTTTTTCTGCTCCTTGCTCAATGAAAGCCTGCAACATAGAATCTGTACTTCGCGGACTCACTATGGTCAAATTTAAAATCTTAATTAAGGAGCAGTTTCAATGAAAAAACTCGCCGAAACAGGTCTGGTTATCTTTCTACTACTATTCTCAATTTCTATTTTTGCTCAAACGCAGAGCACGACAGGGGTGGTGCAGGGAACCGTTGCCGATCAATCGGGCGCAGTGGTTCCAGCCGCGAATGTAGAAATTAAAAACCTCGACACCAATCTTGCGAAAACTTTATCCACGGATTCCGATGGAAGGTTTGTCTTTTTACAGTTACAACCTGGACGTTACAAATTAGAAGTCAGCAAACAAGGCTACGCCAAATTATTGCAGGAAAGCCTGACGTTAAGCGTAGGGCAAACGATCAGCTTATCGTTAGGAATGAAAGTATCGTCCGTGCAGGAAACGATCACGATCAGCGCGTCGCCGACGATTGATACGGTCAAAACGGAATCAAGTTCGACGTTGAATGAATTGGC
>JAYSTY010000077.1:0-24618 GCA_043719385.1 Blastocatellia bacterium
AGTCAGTACCACCTGCGGTAGCGGGTGGTGAAGTCTTCACCACCCGCTACCGCAGGTGGTACTGACAGGTCGCAGGCATCTGCAATTGCTATAACTCGAAACAACTGTCTACCGACTACCGACTACCGTCTACTCTAAAATTATGAAACTTCTCACCGCAACTCTCTGCTCCTTACTTTTAGGATTGCTCTTCACGCCGCTGGTGCGGGCGCTGGCGCAACGCTGGGGTTATGTTGTCCAGCCGCGTGAAGATCGCTGGCATCAGCGCCCGACAGCTTTGTTAGGCGGCGTAGCGATTTACCTCTCCTTCCTCATCAGTTGCCTCATCATTGCGCCGCAATTTTCCGGCGTAAAATTAATTTTATTGGGCGGCACGTTATTATTTCTGCTCGGTTTGGTGGACGATTTTGTGCCGCTGAAACCGTATGTGAAATTGGTCGTGCAATTGATTGTGGCCTCGGTTGTCGTGTATTTCGGACGACGCCTGCCGTGGACAAATTACGAAGCCGTTAACATTGTCATCACGATTCTCTGGATTGTCGGCGTGACGAATGCGGTGAATTTGCTGGATAATATGGACGGTCTGGCCGGCGGCATCACCTTCATTGCCTGTGTGTCGCTGGCAGTCACGTTTTTGCTGAATGGACAAATCCCACAGGCGACCTTACCGGCTTTGCTCGGCGGCGCGGTGCTGGGCTTTCTGGTGTACAACCGCCATCCAGCGACAATTTTTATGGGTGATTGCGGTTCGCTGTTGCTGGGCTTTGTGCTGAGCGCTTCGGCCCTGCTCAGCGATTACGACCGCACCCGCAATTTAGGCGTAGTCCTGTTCGCTCCTTTATTAATTTTGCTCATTCCGATCTTTGATACCTGTGTCGTGACCGTGACGCGTAAATTGGCCGGACGCCCGATTTCACAGGGTGGACGCGATCATACTTCGCATCGGCTGGTCGCGCTCGGCTTATCAGAACAACGCGCTGTTTGGTTGTTATATGCGCTGGCGATTGGCGCAGGAGCAATGGCGGTCTGGGCGCGGAACATGAAAGCCGAAGTCCTGTTCTGGATCATTCCCACCATTGGTTTGCTGGTGCTGTTTCTGGGGATGTATCTGGGACGTGTGCGCGTGTATGAATCCGACCAGTTGCCGAGTGGTTTTACCGTGCCGAATGTTATCGCGGATTTTGCCTACAAACGGCGGATGTTTGAAATTTTGCTGGATATGACGCTGATTGCGCTGGCGTATTACGGCGCGTATTTGCTGCGGTTTGATGGCGGCATTACGCACGAGCAGGTGCAGTTGTGTTTGAAGACGATGCCGCTGGTAATCGCCGCGCAATTATTATTTTTGCTGTTGTGCGGCGTGTATCGCGGTCTGTGGCGTTACGCGGGCTTAACGGATTTGCTGACGATTGCGAAATCCGCGCTGGCAGGGACGATGGCGGCGGGTCTGGTCGTGTTTGCGCTGTCCGGCTGGGGCGAAGTTGGCATCACGTTGTTTGTCTTGTATGGCTTGTTGCTCTTTGTTTTTATTGCCATCAGTCGCTGGTCATTTCGTTTATTGCGGGCATTTGTAGTTGGCGCGGCTCCGACGCATCCCGAAGCCCAGCCCGTCTTGATTTATGGCGCAGGAGATCGCGGTGAATGGTTGTTGCGTGAATTGCTCAACAATACCGAGATGCGTTGTTTGCCGCTTGGTTTTATTGATGATGACGACCGCAAAGCCGGACGGTACATTCACGGCTGTCGCATTTATTCACGCGCTGCATTACCAGCAATGCTGACCAAATTTAATGTGACCGAAGTGTTAATTTCTACACCCCAAATTCCGGCGGAGGCAATTTATGAGCTACGCCAGTTGGGAGTTAAGGTGAGCCGTTTGCACATTCATTTGGAACGCGAACCCGAAATAGTCGCGTCGCATGTGTGAAGGTAAAAATACATCATATAGCGGTTTTCAAATGGATGTGACCAGCGGTACAGTACGAGGAGCGGTAGCGACTTGGTAACTCGTGATATTTACCAAGTCGCTACCGCTCCTCGTACTGTACCGCGCCGTGCGGCGCATTTTGATTTGAGGTCGCACCCATCTGCAAACCGCTATAGGTTTTATAAAGCGGCTGTGCCGCCCGATGTGCGGAATGGCTCTGCCTTTCCGCAAACTTCGCCTTAAAAATAGGGCTATGCCCGTTATTTAACTTTGCGCCACCTGATTTTATTTTGCTCAATGCGTAATGGCTCGGCTCTTTTGAGATTGCAAACATTCGAGCGGAAACTACGGGCGTAGCCCAAAGAAAAAACAAGCCGCACTGAAAGGCACAGCCTTTCCGCACATCGGGCGGCGTAGCCGCAAAAACCAGATTACAAAAAACTTGTAGCAAGTAATAGCGTAGGAAAATGTGCGCAAATTATTCACCTGACTTTATCATTACGCTATTTTCAACTATTCTTACGGGCGTTGACAATCAGCCCCGTTAATTTACAAGGAGATTCCCTATGACACAGGACAACACCTCACGACCAGTCGCACGCAAAATTGATCTGGTCACCCGCGAAATGCCCGACGAAGTGCTGGTCTACGATCTGAAAACGCATCAGGCGCATTGCCTGAATCAGACGGCGGCAATAGTCTGGAAATATTGCAATGGCAAAAATTCTGTTACTGACATTGCCGAATTGCTGGCGCTGGAAACCAGTACCGCTGTAGACGAAGCTGCGACGTGGCTGGCGCTGGAGCGATTAGGCAAAGCGAATTTATTGGAAGTACATGTGACGCCACCTGCCGGAAGCCCGCGCTTGTCACGGCGCGAAACGGTCAAACGACTGGGAATGGGATTTGCATTAGCTGTACCTGTCGTTATGTCTGTTGTTGCACCAGCGGCAGCGGCAGCAGGAAGCGCCTGTCCCGCTGCGGGTGGAGCAACTTGTCTTACTATTACTACTGCGGGAGCAGGCTGTGGTGCGTGTCCAGCAGGGCAATTAGGTAATTGCACGAACAGTAATAGTTGTGGAAATAGTAACAAAGGTGCTGGTATTACCTGTGCTGCGTGTGTTACGGCATTAGCAGGAACGGGAGGTCTCTGGCGACCCAATTAATCCAGCGAAGGTGTTCATTATTTGCCCACGTACCTACCAAAAAATAGCAGTGAACTAATTGCCGAGCTATTAGCTTGTAAAGTTGGCGAACCATCTACTGATACTCTGACAAAAATCGCGTTTCCGTTGCTGAATTCAGGCGCAGGTGCGTTGGCTTGGTGGCGCATTCGTAATTCTGTTTTACGCGATACAGAGGTCGCCGAAGAACTTCATCAAGCCTATCGCCTGCACACGTTACAAGCCGCAGTTAAGGAATTAGAAATCAGTCAACTTTTCACGTACCTGCGGGCGCAAGGGCTGGAGCCGCTGCTGGGCAAAGGCTGGGCGATTGCGCGGCATTATCCTGAGCCTGGGCTGCGGCCTTATGGTGACTTTGATTTGTACGTCAGACCGGAACAATACCAACAATTTGTTGATGCGCTGAATCAACCAGAAGCGCAGGGCTGGAACGTAGATTTGCATTGCGGCGCAGCGGAGCTTGATGATCGCAGCTTTGATGATCTGTACGCGCATTCCGAACTTGTGCCATGCAATGGCGTAGATGTGCGCGTCTTCGGCTTTGAAGACTTGTTGCGCCTGCTCTGTTTGCATTTGCTGCGCGAAGGGGCGCTGCGGCCTCTGTGGCTCTGCGACATCGCTGTTGCCTTAGAAAAACTCAAAACTCAAAACTCGAAACTCGAAACTCCCTTCGATTGGGATTATTTTCTCAGCGGCAACCAACAGCGCACTGATTGGGCGGCCTGTGCGATTGGCTTAGCGCATCAGATTTTGGGCGCGGACGTAGGCGGTTTGCCGATTGAATCCCGCGCCAAAAATTTACCGCGCTGGCTCGTGCCCGAAGTCTTACGCGAATGGGGCACTGGCAAAGTCACGCACGGACGCCGCGCTCCGATGTCGGGACAGTTGCGGAACCCATTGGGAATATGGCATTCATTAAGAGAACGTTGGCCGAATAAAATAGAGGCTACGGTACGCGTCAAAGCGCCGATGAATAATTGGCCGCGCTGGCCGTTGCAATGGTGGGAATGCGGACAACGTGTGATCGGGTTTGCTGGGCAAACGGGGAAGTTGATGCGGAAAGAACAAGTGATTATGAAGTGATCCCTTGGGAGCGCAGATTGTTGTACCTGGTTTTGCGGCTGTGCCGCCTGATGTGCGGAATGGCTCTGCCTTTCCGCAGGTTAGTTCCGTTCTTCCGGGCTATGCCCGTTTGTAGCGGTGGTCTATACAAACTTTCCTCCTAACGGCAAACGATAGGGCGCAGCCCATCCACTAACAATGCATTCCAGTCAGGCATAGCCTGACCGCACATCAGGCGGCACAGCCGCAAAACCATGAAGCAAAAACCTCGTGTAGCACTTATAGCGTGTGCGTACTGAGGGATGACGAGGCTCTGTTATGGAAATAATTTTACTCATCGCCAGATTGATTTTAGCTGCTGTCTTTGGGCTGGCAGGCGCAACAAAACTTGCTGATCCTGCTGGCTCACGCAAAGCAATGACAGGTTTTGGCGTACCGGAAAATTTAGCTCCATTATTTGCCTGGGCTTTGCCTGTCACTGAAATTTTGATAGCCATCGCGTTGTTGCCGCTTGGCACGGCGTGGCTTGGCGGCATTGGTGCGCTTGGATTATTACTAATTTTTTTGACAGGCATCGGCGTAAATTTGGCGCGGGGCAATGCGCCGGATTGTCATTGCTTCGGGCAACTGCATTCCGAACCTGTCAGTTGGAAAGTTTTTGCGCGGAATGCTGTGCTGGCTGTGCTGGCTATTTTTCTTGTCGTGCAAGGCAATGCAAATCAGGGCTTGAGCGCATTTGATTGGCTGGCTGATTTGAAAGCTGGAGAAATTGTTAATCTGGTCATCAGTCTTGGCGCAGTTGCGTTGTTAATTCCGACCATCATTTTTTTGCGGCGCGTTTTGCAGCAACAATCAGCAGTGCTGGAAAAACTTGATGCGATGAAAAAATTGATTGATGAAGATTACGCTGAGCCTGCGCCCATTGAACGCGAAGATGCGTTGCCTCCCGTCGAAGGGTTGCCTGTCGGTGCGCCTGCGCCTGTTTTTGCTTTGGCTACAATTGCTGGCACAGAAATTTCTTTGCCTGATTTGCTGGCAAAAGGAAATCCCGTCTTGTTGTTATTTATCAGCCCGAATTGTAATCCGTGCAAGGCGCTGTTGCCGCTGGTGCGTGTGTGGCAACGCGAGTATGCGGGACAACTAACAATTGCCTTACTCAGCAAAGGCGAGCCAAAAGAAATCGAAAGCCGCGTCGCCAAATACGGCGCAGAATATTTATTATTGCAGGCAGAATCGAACGTCGCGGACGCGTATCAGGCGCTGTGGACTCCGGCAGCGGTGGTCATTAGCCGTGAAGGAAAAATTGCCAGCCAGATGACATATGGCGATGAAGCGATTCGCGCTTTGGTCACGCACACCGTGACGACGATGAGCGCGGCAAGCAATGGTAATGGACATCAACCACAAATTGCCGTGGGCAGTTCGCTCTTCAAAGTAGGGGAATCCGCGCCACGCTTTTCGTTGCCGGATTTACAGGGCAAAATTATTAATACCGACGATATGCTGGGACGGTCTTCGATGTTGTTATTCTGGGACCCGGGCTGTCCATTTTGTCAGGCGATGACAGAAGATTTGAAACGCTGGGAAGAAAAAACTCCTCAGGGTGCGCCGCAATTGGTGCTGGTAATGTCGGGCAACGAAGAGGCGATTAAAGAGAAGGGAAGCGCCTTCAAAACAATTGTGCTGAGCGATGCAGAATTTGATATTGGCCCGATGTTTGGGACGAACTCTACGCCATCGGCTGTGTTGTTGGATGGTGAAGGGCGCATCGCGTCGAGTCTGGCCAAAGGTGAAAAAAATATTCTGGCGCTGGCAGGTGTGCGTAAAGTGTCGTTGCCAATTGCGGCAAAAATTATCAATTCATGAGCGATGCAACCGAATGGAGCGCCAGCCGCACAATCTCAGCTTACGGTGTACGGATTGGCATTCGCACGAATCAACCGGAAATTTTGTCGCGGCTTGATGAATATTTCCCGCCTTTATGGAAACCATCAACAGCGAAAAATGTAGACCGCTTATTTTCATTAAAGATCGGCAGGAGTAATGAAATTTTTGAAGCGAGCGAACTCGGCGCAAAATCACGCCGCCTGAAAATTGTCCTTGAAGATTTAGAGCGCCGCATCAAAATGTACGTCGCCGAAATGGCACGTCGTCGCGTCTTTGTTCACGCTGGCGTAGTCGCCTGGCAAGATAAGGCGATTGTTATTCCCGGTCGCAGCTATAGCGGCAAAACCAGCCTGGTCGCGGCGCTGGTACGTGCGGGCGCAACATATTATTCGGATGAATACGCCGTACTGGATTTGCAGGGCCGCGTCTATCCCTATCCCCAGCCATTAGCCATCAGGCAGCCTGGCAAATTCACGCAAAAAAAATATCCGGCAGAAAAAATCGGCGGCGTCATAGGCACAAAACCTTTACGCGTCGCGTTAGTGATTGTCAGCCATTATCAGGCCGACGCACGCTGGCGTCCGAAAAAAATTTCTGTCGGGCAGGGAGTACTGGAATTATTGAATAACACCGTCCCGGCCAGACGAAAACCCAAAGTTGTCCTCTCCGTATTGCAGCAATCCGTCACGGGGACTATAATCCTCAAGTGTTCTCGTGGTGAAGCTGAAGAAACGGCGCGCCTCATAAAGCGCCATCTACTAAAAAATAAAATTAAATAATTACCTCCGTTATCTGTATCTGTAAGTCATCGCGGTGTACGAAAATTCTGTTTTGATGAATTCGTACAACTCCCTCCCGCAGTGAAAGTTCACTGGAAGGCAAAGGTCGTGATAAGCAATCACTGCCGCAAAAAGGAGTCAGGCATGGACTACATTACTGATAAACATTTGGCGCGTGCGCGTCAGGATCAATTAGTTATTAAAGAAATGCCAGACGAAGTACTGGTCTACGATTTGAAAACGCATCAGGCGCATTGCCTGAACAAAACTGCCGCGTTTGTCTGGAGCCATTGTGATGGGCAAACGACAATTGCCGAACTCTCCAAACTTTTAAGTAAAGAACTTAAAATTACCTTTGAAGAAGGATTAGTTTGGCGTGCGCTTGATGAACTCAATAAGGCTGATTTGTTAGAAATTACATTAGAGCGTCCCAAAGACGTGATATTACAATCACGCCGCCGATTACTGGGAAAACTTGGCACTGCTGCGTTGCTTTCAGTTCCAATTGTGATGTCAATCACTGCGCCAACGGCAATGGCTGGGGCTTCAGTCTGCACACTAAATACCTGTCAGGATAAAGGTAGTTCGGTGAATGACTGTGGCGCATGTCTTGTAGGAGGAATCCTGGGAACATGCCTTAAGAGCAACGGGTGTGGTGGGGGAAATGTACTAGGAACAAACGTGAGTTGTTCTATTTGTTTCAGCACAACTATGGGAGGACTTAATGGTAAGTCCTGGGTTTGTACATCTGGCTGCTGATCGTTTGATATGGATATGCAGGGGCTGAGTACTTTTGACGGCTACCAGCTTTGATTATTTCAGCCCTGGCTTAGAATTGAAGTCCGTAGCCTGGGACGAAGGAGCGGAAAGCCGCGACTATACTGTTGAATTTAGCTAGTTTTGAATTGGGGATATAAATGTAGTCCCCGTCCTCAAGGATAATCTCTGCTTTATTATTACCGGGTTTGAGCATTTTCGTAACATCCACCGCAACGACTTTCAACTGATGTTCACCGACAGGGCGGGCATGCAGGACATACTTGCGATGCGCCTCAGCCGTAAAGCCACCTGCCAGAATAACTGCCTGCAATAACGTTTGCCCTGCCCGTAATTCATAACTGCCAGGTTTATTCACCTGCCCGCCAACAAACACATGCGGTTGTACAAATTCAACTAAACTGACGGTTATTTCCGGGTTAAGCAGGATTTCACGATAGGCTTTTTCGAGCGCCGTTTTCAATTCCTTAACGGTCAATCCCGCCACCAATAATTCCTCAACCATCGGCAAACTGATTTTGCCATCCGGGCGCACGATAACAGCCGCATCACTTAGTTCCGGCTGGTACAAAAACTTTATACTCAGCTTATCGCCCTTGTGAATTTTATAATCACTTTTAGTTTGTGACAGAGTACTTTCTGACGCCGAGTTTTCTTGCGGAGACGCACGGCGAGCTTGTGCGAAAGTACTGGCAACCGAGAGTGAAAGTAGTGCAACCAGGCCGGAAATAGCAAGGATCGTAAAGATACGAAAAAGAGCCATTGACTGGCTCAAGCCGAGCTTACGATGTTTATTCCCGCTGGTTCGTAAATACAGATTCATGCTATCTCCACAGTTTAGCCAAATACTTTAGAGCTAATGTCTGAGAAGAATACCCCGTCGCTATGGCTTCTGGTATTGTACCGGGAGCCATAGCGACTGGCGCTCTCTCCTCACCAACTCGTAAACCGGTTTAATCGCCCCAAATAATAACTTTAGACTTAACTGTTTGGTCAGTAAAAATCGGATCATAAGTAAGCTTGCCATCCGCAAAAACTACCCCGCTGGGATAGGTTGTTCCGTCGGCAAACACCACGCCGCTGGCAATCAGCTTACCATCTGCCAATGCGCCATTACCATCAGCAAACACAACTCCTGAGCTATTCAGAACGCCTTGAGAGGTAAGCCCAGGAATTTGCATGATGGAATTATTTGTTACTTTCGTAGCGTCTGCCAGAACAAAGTTACGCGCATAAACACCCTGCCAGTAATTCATCAGGCTACTGCCGTGTAAAAAACAATAATTTGTAATAACTCCCTGACTCCATTGGCAGGTTTCGTTTATGATTACACTACTTTGTGCAGCAGGTAAAAGGCTGGTGAGCATCGAACTGCCATTAGATAAAGAGGAAACGTTTGACCTGACCAGGCGCGCGACGCGAATTGCCCCATCAATATTCAACATTCCTGCGCCCTGTTCCAGCGTGTTATAACCAGCAATTGGTTGTGCCGTATACATCAAAATAGCTTTGACTAAGTTTGGAGTTAAGTTCGGGTTAACTTCAAGTAAGAGCGCGGCGGCTCCTGCCACGATGGGTGTAGCGGCTGAAGTTCCGCTCAGATACATCACCCGATCCTCTACTTTTTGACTGGGATTCACCGCGAGTGCGGGAGCGCTCAAAATCAGGTTATTAAAATTATCGTCTCCTGCCGGATTGTTCGAACTAGCGCCAGTAAGCTTATTGCCCGGAGCTACCAAATCAGGTTTGATTAAATTGTCATAATGCTTAACTCCAACCCCATCGCCGTAATAACCGCGTGTCGGTCCGCGAGAGCTATAGGTTGCAATTTTGTCATCAGAGCGCTTATCTGTGGAGAACGTATTGGTCGCGCCAACAGTGATAACACCTGGGTCAATTCCCGGCGAATGAATGCCCCCATAAATTTTATTCCCGTACCTGTCCTTACCTTCATTGCCGGCAGCCACTACCACGACGATTCCAGCCGTATGAGCGCGGCGTACTGCCAGACAAAGCGGGTCATTTTTATAGCTGTCTTTGGCAGGAGTTCCCACACTTAAGTTAATGACGCGAATATTATAAGTAGTTTTATTAATTATGCACCAGTCAATCGCTGCGATCATGCTGCTGGTAAATCCTGTTCCATTATCATTGAGAACCTTTAAATTAATCAGATTCGCGCTTGGCGCAATTCCTTCATAAACTCCATTACTAAGCGCATTACTACCAATTGCCAGGGACGCGACATAGGTTCCGTGACCATAACGGTCAACAATGGCATTAGTTCCCACAAAATCTGTATAAGCTGTCAGCCCCGGATGGCTTTTTGAAGAGCGGATTAACTTATGGTTACTATCTACGCCACTATCAATTATAGCAATCCCAATCCCTGTCCCATCTATACTGGTTAGGGAGCTACTTAACTTGCGAGCCTGCTCGGCTCCGGTGGTGGTTTCGATATGTCCAAAGGCCATTGTCGGGCGATCCGGGCTGACATACTCAACATCAGTTTCAGCCGCGAGTTCACGGATGCGCGAGCGCGGCAGCTCAATTGTGGCAAGCGCCATATTCTGGTGCAGTTTATTAATTTTTCCGCCGAGCCTGGTTAAGCAGGCTTTCATCGTCGCTTCATTTGCTGCTCCACCGAGGTTCACGATCACGCGCTGCATCTCATCCGCGCTGGACGCCTGCGCTGCTTTTGACCATACGCTGGCGAGCGGGCTACTGTTTGGTTGTTTCTCACGACGCACCTCGCCCAATGTTTTTGGGGCTTTCTGTGTTTCCTGCGCTGATGATGTCAACGATTCTTCCAGGTCAGGAGCCAGTTTAGGTCGTGCTTCAGCAACCGACAGTTTTTTTTGTTCCTTCAGAGTTTGCGCAGTGCTGCCAGCATTGATGGCGGGTAGTAATAAGACGAGGGTCAGTACCATCACGAAGATTCTTTTACTTTGTATTCGACTTGAGCTGGGCATTTTTCACTGTCTCCGAAGGATCAAGAGATAAATTTCTTTTCAGACGATTACCTGGGTCAATTAGACCTCGCTTTAATAAATGCACAATGAACCCAAAATTACAGAGATCATGGATTAAGAATTTAAAATTTCTTGCGCCGCCGTCATTAATCTCCTGAATAAAGCCGTTGATTACCAATATATGGACTGACAGTGGGTTGGCAAGACTGTAATTCGTGTGCGTCGCTGCGACCAGCAAGACATTAGTTACGGTATGATTGAAAAATTGAACCGCGCCTCAAGCAAGTTTTTAAAGGGCTGAACAGCTTTATGGGAGATTCACTAATTCATAAAATAAGTGAGAAATCAGGTCAGGGCCGTCGTTCGTCTAACTGGAATAAAGTAGTCAGCGAAGCGCGTCTGGCACTTCAGCATTTCCTGTATGAAGAAGCGCTTGCATACTGCGAAACAGCGCTTGCAGCGGCGCACCTCCGCCCGGATTCCACTGCCACAATCCTTTGCCTCAAGGCCGAGGCACTCGAAAGCCTGGCCCGGTTCAACGACGCCATTCAAGCACTCAGCATTTATGAACAGGAACAAAACCGCGAAGCGCTTGCACCGCCCCTGCAAAGCGAGGTTTGCTGGCGGCTGGGGTCGGCTTATGGTGGAACAGCGGAACTTCCCAAAGCGATTGCTTACGCCAAACAATCATTAGCGCTGGCAACGCGGCAAAACGAATTCGGTGCGAGAGCCAGAAGTCATGTTTTACTGGGTACACTCTATCGTCGGTTAGGTGAGCTGTGGTTTGCCCGCGATCATTTCTCGCACGTCATCAATGACATGCTGCGGCATGGCGATCACCAACTGTTGGCACAGGCATACAATGGACAGGGGATAGTCTGTTTTCTGGCAGGTGAATTTGACCAGGCGCGGCAATTATTTAAGCAGGGAAAAGAGGCTTTGCAACAGCTTGATGATCCGTTAATCAGTGGCAGTCTGGATGTAAATCTGGCGACGATAGACGTTCTGCAAGGAAAGATACGAGAAAGTGTCACGTTGTTTGAGGAGGCAATTCCGCAACTGGAACGGGCACGCAATCCGCGCCTAGTGGTGAACGCACATTCCAATCTGGGTTACAGCCTGCTGCGTTTAGGCGAAATGCAACGGGCGGACGAGACGCTGCAACACGCTCTAATACAAGCCAGAGCCTGTGAAGCAAGTTTGATTGCCGCCAGTACCCTGGAAACAATGGGTGAATTACGTTACCTGCAAGGTGAATTTGTCGCGGGTGAACTATTACTGGCGGAAAGTTTAGCCAACCTCAGGGGGTTGAGAGTTAGCTTTAATGAAGCAATGGCTTTATTGACGCAGGGACGAGGATTATTGCTGGCCGGGAAGGCAGAGCAGGCAGCGGCAGCCTTTCGTGCCAGCCTCGAAATTAATGAACGAATGGGCGATCCGCGTGGTAAGGCCTCGGCGCGACTCTGCCTGATTGAAGCGCATCTGGCGTTGCAACAGCTTCCTGAAGCACAGGGGCTGTTAACAGCGGTGAGTGAGCAGGTTGAGCAGCTCGCCATGATGTCTTTAGTCGGGCATTTGCGCGAAGTTTCCGGGGCTGTTGCGCTGGCTTCAGGGCAGGAAAATAACGCGTTGCGGTGCTTCAATCAAGCTGCCTCAATTTGGGAATTAATGGGTGATCGGTATCGTGGCGCAGTCGTCAGATACTATCTTGGGCAAACTCACGCACAACTGGGAAACCCTGCTTTGGCACGGAAAATATTGGCGGCGACCCGCTCAGTATTACAGGAGTTAGGCACGCTTCCCATGCTTGCGCGAACGGAAGAGTTATTACACTCGCTTCCCCTCGAAGCTGTTGTCCCGGCTCCGCCCGCGAATCAATTGTCGCAGGTCATTTCAGTTATGACCCGCTTGCTTGAGGCTGAATTTTCCCGCGGAGTGTTACTGCACGAGATGCTCCAGGTTCTTTACGAAGAGTTCGAAATCTCGCCCGTCATCGTCTTTCAGGAAACGGTCGAGGGAAATCTTACCCCGCAGGCTTTTCGTGGTTGTAATGAATTGGAAGCACTTGAGTTGGGAAAGTTTGTCGCAATTCAGGTAATCAATCCCAACGAAGCCCAGGTTTGTCGGCTCTCTAATGACAGTGGCAAAATGCTGTGGTTGTATCTGGGGAAACGCCGGAGTACGATGCCGGATTCACTGCTGGACCTGATCATCAAACAACTCCGACTCGGATTAGAACGATGTGAACGTCAACCTGATGTCGTGCACATGCCGTTGCCGGAATCCCCCGCGCATCACCTGCACCCTGTTTCATTACCCGGCTTGATTTATCGTAGTGCGGCGATGAAAAAGGTGGTCGAGCAGGTTATCAGCCTGCACAGCAGCGATATAACTGTTTTGGTCACGGGTGAAACAGGCACCGGAAAAGAACTGGTGGCACGGGCTATTCATGCTTTCAGTAAGCATGCCGCGCATCCATTCATTCCCTTCAATTGCGCTTCCGCCCCACGCGAATTGATTGAGTCACAACTTTTCGGTCATCGGCGCGGCTCCTTTACCGGCGCGACGGTGGATTTCCCCGGCATGATCGGCGCGGCGGAAAAAGGCACTTTGTTTCTGGATGAAATTGGGGAGCTGGCGCGCGAGATGCAACCCAAATTACTAAGGTTTTTACAAAATGGTGAAGTGCAGCGCTTAGGAGAAACGGCCCCGCGCCTCTCCGCCGTCCGGGTCATTGCCGCCACCAATCGTAATCTGGAAGAAATGGTTACTGCCCAGGAATTCCGCGCTGATCTTTACTATCGCTTAAATGTTATCCAGTTTCATTTACCAGCCTTGCGTGAACGGCGCGAAGAAATTCCCTTACTGACCGAGCATTTTCTGACGCGCTATTTAACGCAGTCTGAAAAGAAAGAAATTACGCTGACGCCTGAAACCAGCCACTTACTCAAACAATACGACTGGCCGGGCAATGCGCGGCAACTGGAAAATGAAATTCAGCGCCTCGTTGCGCTGGCCCCCGAAGGTGAAAAGATAACGGAAGAGTATCTTTCGCCACAGATCCGCCATCAGGCACGGATCAGACTGATTTCTTCCACTATCCCTTCCTCCCATACCACCCTGGCGAATGCCATTGCGGAAACAGAAAGACAGGTTATCAGTGCGGCACTGGCACGTCACAACGGTAATATTACGAGGGCTGCGGATGAGTTAGGGGCATCGCGGTATGGCCTTCGCAAAATGCTGCAACGCCATAAAATTGTTCCCCACCGTCAAGCCAGCTAACCCTTCACTCAACATTCGTGAGTTTTATCGTCACTTTGTTTCTGGCAATCTTGTTGCTGGTGCTGGCAAATTTATTGCCACTTACAAAGTTCCTATATTTCATCAAGTATTTATTGCATAAAGAGTAAATCTTCCAGCAACTCTATTGCCACTCAACTTTTCAACGGCTCTCCCTGTTTCATCTGCTACTAATACGTAAAGTCTTGCCTCTAAATGGTTTACCTGGAAAGAATCCGTACAAGTTGAACTCACCGGACTGTGGCACGAAAGTTGTTATACCAAATAATTGTAAAAGTACGAACGCCAAAGGCCGAAATCAAATATTGTTAGCAAAATAGTTTCAGCTACTTATCGAAAAAGCAAAAGAGTATTACTGAAACTGTGCTTTGCTCTCACTGTAACTTATTTAGTTCAGAAGCAAGGGAGGTTGTTTACTCGTCAGGTACAGATTTGTATAGCATCTGGTAGTGGTCAGCCTTGACCCCGGTGGCATCTCTTCCAATGCTAGTTAATACTCATTTAATTAATTACAATCGCTTTAGATAAAGTTCTCAGATGAACCAGCGTTAATAATTGGACTTGTCCATAATATTTTGTCCTCATCCTGCTGTCTTAGTTCTTCTTTGTTATTTTGCCTGAAGCCGGAATGTGATTCAGCTTCGTATTAGCTCGCCATTGTATTCACCATCCATTGGGTATCGGCTCAGCCGCCGCCATCAGTGCTTTCCTGCGCGCAGCACTGACAACTCTGTTCACCCATACTACGAGTAACCACATCTCTCCAGGACAGTAAAGCTATGTGGATTAGTAGTAAATCAAAATCCTCTGTGAGCGCCGCTCTATGGCGTGAGTTGCCAGCTATTGTATGGGTCCATAAAAAGCTTGTACTGATACTCTTTGCTGTCATTATGGCGGTTGGGGGTGCAATGCTGTGGCGCGTGATTCCGTTATATGAATCGTCAATCAGGATTCTAATTGTGCCTGAAGAGGAGCAGCATAAGGCTCTTACAGAAACTGGTCGAGTACTTACAAATGATAAAGAAATAAACTCCGAGCTTGAGATACTTAGCAGCAAAGAAAATATTGCAGCAGTTATAACTGACCTGGCGCGTGAGAGTAATTCCTCGGCGGAACTTTCATTACCAGAAATCGCCGCGCAGCTAACTGCCTCCGTGGTTGAAAATTCAAATATTATCCAGGTTACTTACCGCGCTCTTTCACCACAGCAGGCAGCAACCTTTCTCAACTTACTTTTTCAGAAATACTCCGAGCAGCGGCAGCAGCTTCAACAACGAGAGGCTGTCGCAACTACTTTGCGTGCAAGGTCTGCCGCCTTTAATCGGCAGAGTGAGCAGGCCACAGCTTCCTTAAAAAATCTTGCGAGTGTGGCTGGAATTATTCCTGCTACAGCTTCCGAAGACCTCTTGCGCAAAGAATTTTACGACCTGCAAAAACAGGCTGAGGCGACGCGGACTGAAAAACGCGAAGTCGAACAACAACTCATTACGCTCAAAACGCAACTTGCGACACAGCCGGAACAGCTTGAAATCGGCTCGGTCACGAAATATGTGCAGGCGCTCGACAAAATGAAAGAGGAATTAATCGCGCTGGAAATGCAACGCACGCAATTGCTCCAGAAATATCAACCCAATCATCGTCTGGTGCATGACGTTGACCAGCGCATCATTCAGGTCAAAGAACTGATGGCCCGTGAAGAAATGAATCCGCCGCACGAGCGATCATTTGCGCTCAATGAAACGCGGCGCAGGTTGACTAATGATTTATTCAGCGCCGAAACGAATCTGGCAGCCCTCACACAACGCGAACGTAGCCTTGATAGTTTGGTGACAAAACATCAGGCGCGGCTCAGTACCATGAATATTCAAAGCGCTAAAAAAAGTGCCCTTGAACGCACAAGAGCAATGAATGAAGAGGCTTTTAGCCTGTATCAAAAAAAGGCACAGGAAGCCGAAATTAATCATCTGCTGCATCAGGCGCAGGGTCTTCAGGTACGACTGGCTGAGGCTGCCACTATTAATCCGCGTCCGGTCAGCCCGAACTGGTTGCGCAATCTGATGGCCTTGATTTTCTTTGGTTGGTTGTTTTCTCTGGCAGCGGCAGTAATGGTCGAGAGTCTGCATCCGCGTGTCCGTCATCAGGCCGGGTTGCAACGGCGTTTTGGTTGGGAGGTACTCGCCATTTTACCAACGGCGGTGGCAACCCTGCAAAACGGAAAACGTGGACTTTGAGCCTTATCACAATCTGATAGAAAGGTGAATTTTATGTGGCAGGTAGTAACCGTCTCACAGCAAACCTGGTTGGCGTTATCACTAAAAACTGAGACTGCTTTGCCGACCTCCGAGCTTGATTCTTTACTCGAAGCGGTGGGAAATTGGCAACCTCATATTTCCGGCGAGCGCAAACCCCGGGAAAATTTTCTGCGCGATAATCTGCACCACAAGCAACGAGCCACCGCAAAGCTGTCTGATGATGCACTTAATTTCAGGCGCGGTTCCGAACGCATGAGTCTGCGTCAAACGTCCGGCATTAGTTCCGTGGAAATTCCTCGTCAGGTGAATGCTCCTGACGATGTTCCGTTGTCGCCTGGGGTGCGCGAGGAATTACTCAGGTTGCGGGCGCGAGTGTTGCTGGCCGCCGAAACACAGCAGTTGCATTCAGTGCTGATGTGCGGTGCAGAACCTCAACTCGGCGGAAGTTCGATAGCTGCCAGCCTGAGCCGTTTGCTCGCCGAATATGAACGATTAAAGGTTGCATATATTGAGGTCATTGAGGAGCAGCAACCTGCAACTGGCAGACAACAGATGCTGCCGATTGGCTATACATTTCAGATCAGACACACCAGAACGCCGAATCTTTATGAGATAGCGTCGTCGCTGGGAGCTGTCAGGATTGACGAGTGGTTGCGGTGGTGGAACCCAGTCGCTGCGCTGCGCGAGATGAATGAGATGTTTGATTTAGTAGTTATTCATGCGCCCTCCATCACCACGAATCCAGACGTTGCATTGCTGGCTGGTGCAGTGGACGGCGTCATTCTCGAGGCGACTAAAAACGTAACTTCTTACGCCAGCATCGTCGAAGCAGATAAACGCTTACGTGCGGCGCAGGCTAACATTCTGGGTGTCACACTCACCCAGGAACCGCAGGCGGCACCAGTTTTTTCAACCGTCAGAAATCGTTTCCGTAGTTTGATGAATTTAACCGCAGTAACAATATGAGTAGTTATTCAGGCACAAATAATAATCAGGCAGAGTGGCTGGATTCGGAAAATCTGCTCCGCTCTATCGGGGAGGTTTTGCGCGCACGTAAATGGGTCATTCTGGGCGCCGTTTTGCTGACGTTTACTTTGACAGCTATCGGCACATGGCTGACGAAACCTGTTTATATTTCTTCGGCTTCGATACTGGTGAAGAAAGAGCGATTTGATGCGGCGGTCACACCCGAACAGATTATTTCTACCGGACAACCTGATCGGCATCTTACGGAAGAAGAGATAAATTCAGAAGTCGAAATTCTCAATAGCCCGTCCTTACTCGAAGAAGTTGTCAGGCGCTTACAACTTGAGCAGGCCTTTATGACGGGCAAGAAAAATTTCGCCCTGGCTGCATTTGGGAAAGAGCCGGAGGATGAAAAACTGATGGCAAAGGCGATGGCTTTAGCGTGGCTCCAGGAAAATCTGGTGATTGAGCCGGGCAAGAAATCAAACCTGATCAAAATTACTTATAAGGCAAATGATCGTGAACAAGCGGCGCAGGTCGTGAATCTGCTTTGTCAGGTTTTTAAAGAGCGTCATATGACATTAAGACAAAACGATAGCGCCCAGGGTTTCTTTGCGCATCAGGCGGAAGCCATGCACGAAAAATTGAACGAGAAAGAAATAGCGCTCCGGCATAACAGCCCACTCCCGAATGCGCAATTGCTCAATCAACAGACGGAAACACAAATGCGGCAACTCAATGAATTCGATGTCGCCTTACAAACTACACGCACGGCAATGGTCGAAAGCGAAGCGCGGATTAAATCGCTTGACCAGCAATTAGCGCAGGAGCCGGAACGATTGCAAAGCGAAGTCCGCATCGCACATCGTGCTGCTCCTGATGCGATCAAGTCCCAATTATTTACCCTGGAATTGCGTCGCACAGAATTGTTGAGCAAGTACCAGCCGCATCATCGGTTGATTCAGGATTTGGATAAGGACATCGAAAAAGCCCGTCGCATGGTTGAGCAGGTGGAAAAAGCGCCGGCTGAATCAGCGGTTACCTCCGCGCTTAATCCATTGCGCCAACGGTTGATCGAAACGCTGACAACGGAACACAGCAACCTTGCCTCGTTGCGAGAAAAGGCGCGTGCGTTAACTGGAACTGTGGCGCAGGCTTCCGCCAAAGTGCGTGATTTGGGCGTGCGCGGTTATGAACAACGCAAGCTTGATCGGGAACGTGACATGGCGGAGCAGTCGTATCAGCTTTATGCCAAAAAGGGCGAGGAAAGTCGTCTTTCCACGGCGCTTGATCAACAAGGCATCATCAATGTCGGGGTAGCAGAAGCGGCACGTGTGCCTTTCAAACCAGCTAGTCCGAATGTGCCACTCAATTTATTGATGGGCGTGATTGGTGGCCTGATACTTGGTTTAGCCACAACTTTTACACTTGAATATTTCAACCCAACTACGCGACAGGACAAACCAATGGCCCCGATGAGTAAGTATGTAAAAACTATTTCGCATGTTGGTAGCAGGTAGAAAAACTTTAGTGTGTCACCAGTGAGCGCAGGCATTGTGCCTGCAAACTTATGTGAGTCGAAGGAACCGGGGATAACTCCGTAATGCGGCAGGTGGAATGCTTGCGCTCACTGGTGACGCTGAATAACCGGAAAAAATTTATGCCAGCCCCGTATCGCAAATTATATGTACTGTATCTGCAACTGATGGATTTGTTGCTGATGATTGGCGCGCTCGGCACCACGATCATTCTCAACTATGCGAGTGATGATTACGTTGCTTACGCGATCACCTTTTCTACTGAACGCATCAAGGTGACAAACGCGTTGCTGATTGGCTTGCTGTTGTTTATCTGGCATCAGGCCTTCAATGTGCGCGGACTTTATTTGCTGACGCGCTTACATATTCTGGGCGAAGAGATCAGAGAAATAGCGCTCGGCGTGCTATGGTGTTCCGGGGCGTTATTGCTGGTGGCGCAAATTGGTCGCTGGCAAACAATTAACGTCTGGGAGGCGATTTCGTTTGCCTTACTCAGCTTCATTTTGATTTGTGGTTTCCGGCTGATTCAGCAATACGCGCTACGCTGGTTTCGCAAACATGGACACAATCCAAAAAAATTATTGCTGGTCGGTGGCGGCCCACGGGGACAACAATTTGTCGCAAGGTTGATGGAACGTCCTGATCTTGGCTATCAAATTCTTGGGTATGTTGACAGCCAGCCGCAATATCCTAGCGGGGCGTTGTGGCAACTTCCGAACCTGGGAACCCTCGAAGACCTGCCGCGTATTATTGCCACTGAAGTGATTGACGAAGTTGTGATCGCTCTTCCGATCAAATCCCACTACGAACAAATGGAAACCATTATTGCCCTCCTTGAAGAGCAGGGGATTACGTCGCATCTGCTGTCGAATTTTTTCCAGAACCAGGTGGCTTATTCGCAGCCCGCCAGATTGCAGGGCATCAATTTTATTTCGCTGCAATGCGCTCCGACTTTCGGCTGGCGCACGGAAGCCAAACGGCTGCTGGATTTAATTGCGGCGGGTACGTTACTGCTGCTGGCCGCGCCGCTGTTTGCCCTGGTGGCACTGGCGATCAGGCTTGATTCACGCGGCCCGGTTTTCTTTATCCAAACGCGGATGGGTTATAACAAGCGGCGCTTCGAACTGTTCAAGTTCCGCACGATGGTGCTTGATGCCGAAGCGCGGATGAAAGAAATCGAACACCTCAACGAAAAAGAAGGCCCGATTTTCAAAATTAAAAACGACCCGCGCATTACTCGCCTCGGTCATTTGTTGCGTAAAACCAGCATTGATGAATTGCCGCAACTTATTAACGTTATACTCGGCGATATGAGTCTGGTCGGGCCGCGTCCGCTTTCCATGCGTGATGCACTTGGCCTGGATGCCGCGTGGCAAAAGCGCCGCTTTTCGGTCAAGCCAGGCATTACCTGTCTCTGGCAGGTTTCTGGTCGCAGCAACCTGAGCTTTCGTGAATGGATGCTGCTCGACCTTGAATACATTGATCGCTGGTCGCTGAGTTTGGATTTTCGGATTTTACTTCGCACGATTCCTGCTGTTCTCACCGGCAAAGGGGCAGCTTAACCTTCCTGTCTTTTGCTCCGGCAGCACATCAGACAAGGACAAAAAATATACAGGAGATTGCTTATGACACGCCCCGTCATGGTGGTTAGTTGTGTGTCCCGTTGCCTCACGGTCACACTGATTTTGGCTTGCATTGGCATGACAACATTTGCCCAAAAATTTACGGATTCGGGCTTTATCGCTGAATCGGTAATTACACTGCCTCCCTTTACAACAGTGGGGCTGGCCTTTGCGCCGGATGGGCGAATGTTTATCTGGCAGAAAGAAGGCAAGGTACGTGTTTTCAAAAACGGGGCATTACTACCAACAGCCTTTATCGACATCTCCGCACGGGTAAATCATTCGGGTGATCGCGGCCTGCTGGGACTTACGTTTGATCCGAATTTTGCCAGCAATGGGTTCGTGTATCTCTATTATGTGTTCGAGAATGCCGCAGACCCAAATAATAACGGCCCCCGCACCGCTCGCGTCACACGCGTCCGGGCTGATCCGAATAACCCCGATGTCGCGCAGGCCAACAGCGAGACAGTCATTGTCGGCACCATCGGGACGGCTCCATGCGAGGCAGGGACGGATTGCATTAGCGCTGATTTTACTTCGCACACAATAGGGACGGTTAAGTTTGGCCCGGATGGAAAACTTTATTTCGGCATGGGTGATGGAGGTTCATTTGCGTTTGCTGACCCGCTCGCGTTGCGGGCGCAGGATTTGAATACATTTAATGGCAAGATCCTTCGTGTCAATCCTGATGGGACTGCGCCTGCTGATAATCCGTTCTATGATGGCAATCCCAATGCTGTCCGCTCCAAAGTTTATGCTTACGGCTTACGCAATCCCTTCCGCTTTTCCATTCATGCGCAAACGGGGCAATTGATTTATGCCGACGTGGGACAAAGTGCCTGGGAAGAACTCAATCGCGGACGCGGATTGAATTTCGGCTGGCCTTGTTTTGAAGGGAATGATCCGAATCCGTTGTTTCAGAATGCCTTCCCGCAACAGTGCGCGGCGGTTCCGGCCAGCGCAGTCACCAAACCGATTTACCTGTATCCGACGTCACCAGGCGGAGCAGTCATTGGCGGGCCGTTTTATACTGCGACACAATTCCCCACGCAATATCAGGGCAATTTTTTCTTTGCGGACTATGTTCAGAATTTTATCCGGCGCATGATCTTCGCTGCTGATGGCACTGTTGCCAGCGTCGAAGTGTTTGCGACAGATGTCACTGCACCCGTGTCATTGGAACTTGGTCTGGACGGTGCGCTCTATTACGTTTCGATCACGACGGGGGAAATTCGCCGCATTAAGCTCAATAGCAACGGCGCGCCAACCGCAACCGCAACCGCAATATTGGCGGCTCCGGCAACGCCCTACACCATTACTTTTTCCAGTAATGGTTCAAGTGATCCCGAAGGCGGCGCCCTAACGTATCAATGGGAATTTGCCGATGGGACAACTTCGACAGCGGCGAATCCAGCTCATACCTACCCCAATACGGGCGTCAAAACTTATAGCGTCAAGCTGACCGTGACTGATCCGCAAGGGCTGAGTGCAGTGGATACTGTGAGTGTGGTGGTTGGCAGTCGCCCACCTGTGGCGATCATTTCGACACCAGGTGATGGGGCTAATTTTAATGTCGGTGCAACGGTCACATTTACGGGAACGGCGACTGACCCGGATGAAATATTGACAGCGTCTGCGCTGAGTTGGCAGGTGCTGCTCCATCACAACGATCACGTGCATCCAGGGGCAACTGCTAAAGGAACTACAGGCAGTTTTGTCATCGAAGATCACGGCACAGCAGGAACTTTTTATTACGAAATTATCCTTACTGCAACCGACAGCAGCGGGCTGTCGGCAACCAAAAGTATTCGCGTTAATCCCCTTGCGCCGCAGCCTTCCAGTGGCGGAACCGGGACCGGGCTAAGAGGCGATTATTTCAATAAAGAAGGATTTACCGATCTTAAGCTTACCCGCATTGACCCTGTTATTGATTTCGATTGGGGCAGAGGCAAACCTGTTGCAGCGCTGGGCAAAGACAATTTCTCAATCCGCTGGACGGGTTTTGTGCAACCACGTTCGACAGATAGTCACACGTTTTATGTGACGGCGTCTGACACCGTGCGGCTGTGGGTTAATGGACAGTTGCTCATCAATGCCAGTAACAATAACGTTACCGAATATCGTGGCACGATCACGCTCAATGCCGGACAAAAATATGCGATCAACCTGGAGTTCGTTGAAAAAGATAAAGGGGCTGCTATTCAGTTGAAATGGGCAAGTCCGCAGCAGGCGCGACAAATCATTCCGCGCAGCCAGCTTTATCCGCAATAACCAAGTGTGACGATCATTTTTTTCATTATGCTTACTCTGCCTCATAAAATTTTCCCCGCCAATTTTTCGCGTCGTATTATCGTGCTGCGCACACTGCTTTGTGGCTTGCTGATAGTAAGTGCGGTTGGTCATGCTTCAGCGCAAAGTGTCATCAACACAATGCGTACGCTTCGTTGGCAGGAAGACAACGGTGACTGGCTGGCGGTGATTGAATTGAACGAACAAACTTCATTCCATCAATTCACACTGCTTGCGCCGCATCGCCTGGTCATTGACCTGCGCAATGTAAGGCAAACCGTAGGCACCATCACTCGTACGGATGATCACGTTATCCTCACTCCCACACTTGCGGCGCAGCCAAATATCAAACGCGTGCGCGTCGGACAAAACGGGAACGACGTGCGCGTAGTTTTTGATTTAACGAAACAATGGCGTGCGCACCTTAGCTGGGCGAGCAACAATCTTGTTGTTCGCTTTGTGATTCCATCGCAAATGCCTAAGCCAGTCTCCAGCAAAAAGAGTTTTCAGGAAGGACAAAAATACGAGGCAGCGCAGAACTGGGATTCAGCCGCCCAGGAATACGCCCGCGCCGTCGCAGCAGAGCCAAACAATATCGAATACCGTTTGCACTGGCTCCGTACACGACAGCAAGCGTCTCTTACTGCCGCCCAACGCGGTGATGAATTGGCGGCGCACGCCGATTATGCGGGAGCTTATACTGCATATCATCAGGCTTTTGTCACTGATTCCACCAATGAACTTGCGCGCACCAAAATGCAACGCATGACCACACAGCTACAGACACTGACCAACACCAGCCAGCCAGCCTTTTATCCGGCCACTGGCAATATCATTGCGACGCCCGCCGATATTAAGCCTGCGCCGTCCGGCAAAGCGCGCGACATTGCCCACGCGATTCAATTTGCTGCCGCGAATCTGCGCCAGGTGATTGAAGTGATGGCAGAGTATTTGGAATTGAATGTGTTGTTTGATGAATCATTTCGCAACGATACAAATTTTCGCGTCAAGCTCAACAACGTGACGATGGCGCGGGCGCTTGATATGGTTTTGTTGCAAAGCCATCACGTCTTTGAGCAAGTGGATCGCCGCACAATTTTAATTTATTCCGACAATGCCACGAATCGGCAACGCTATGAACAGGTGATGGTCAAAACCTTTTACCTGGGCAACGCTGATCTGGAACAAGCGCGCACCTTGTTGCAATCCGTCGCAGGCGCACAGCATCAGGTCATTCCGGTCAGGCAACTGAACGCACTGATCGTGCGTGACACCCTGAGCAATTTGCGGATGTATCAGGAACTGCTCGACAGCATTGACAAGCATCGCGCCGAAGTCGTCATGGATGTGGATATTTATGAAGTCTCACGCAGTACTTCGCTGGAAATAGGTAATCAGATTGCGACGAGTGCCATGCCTGTCACGCAAACGCGTTTTGACGGACAGGGGAATCCGGTCACAGTCACGACGGGCAATTCCGCCTCGCTCATTAACCTTGGCGGCATTGGTCGGGCAGGAATTGCCGCGCTTGCCGGAACCACAGTTTCACCCGTGCTGGGCGGTGTTGGGACGCTGCTCGGCCTGCCGCCGTCAAGTCTGAGTTTGCTGCAAACGAAAGGGCATTCACGCCTGCTCGCCAACACGCAGATACACGCGCTTGACGGCGAGCAAAATCAAACCAAAGTCGGGCGCAGTGTGCCGGTGCGACTTGGCTCCACTTTCATCCCTGGTTATGCCGCGTCCACGCCAAATACGAATCCCGCGACAGCGGCACTGACAGGCTTGCTGGGCGGTGGCGGCAACAGCGGCTTTGATAGTATTCAGTACCGCGATGTCGGATTGGTCATTGATGTCACACCGACGGTTTCTAAAGAAGGCTACGTGCAAATCAAAATGAAGCTGGAAAGCACCAGCGTTGAATCACCAGGATTGGACATCAATCTGACACCAAGTTTTACGCAACGCTCACTCGTCACTGTCGCCCGTGTGATGGCGGGCAAAACAGCCGTCGTCGCGGGCATCAGGCAGGAAGCAAAAGGCGATTCGCGCACCGGCTTGCC